>NZ_JAKGCV010000135.1 GCF_021556455.1 Streptomyces fuscigenes
CCCGGCGGGGCACCGCGTCCGGCGCACCCGCCCGTGGCGGCCCGTACCCGGGCGGGCCGGGGCCCCGGCGGACGCGCACCCCGTCGCGAGCGTGCGCGAGTGGACCCGCGAGCGGGCGGGGACCCGCGCTCAGTGCGCGTCGCGCAGCCAGTCCTTGTAGTGCGTCGGCGCGAGGCGGGCGTCCGGACCCGCGATCAGGACGTCGCC
This sequence comes from Streptomyces fuscigenes, assembly GCF_021556455.1. GTDB lineage: Bacteria > Actinomycetota > Actinomycetes > Streptomycetales > Streptomycetaceae > Streptomyces > Streptomyces fuscigenes. The sequence continues at coordinate 208 of NZ_JAKGCV010000135.1, forward strand.
GTTGACGGCCGCGAACAGGCCCGCCTTGTTGTCCGTCACGACGGTCCGGCGGTCCTCGCGCGCCTCCAGGGTCACCCGGCCCAACTCGTCGAGGGCGAAGACGTCCGGGCCCGCCACGTTGCGTACGCCCCCGAGGGGGGCTCCGGTGCAGACGTCGACCACCGCGTTCACGACGTCCGCCGCGGCGATCGGCTGGATGGGAGTGTCGGGCAGGTGCACGCTGGTGGCGTCCGAGGTCCAGGACAGGGTCGCCTCCATGAACTCGAAGAACTGGGTCGCGCGCACGATCGAGTACGGCGTCGGCCCCTGCCGCAGCAGTTCCTCCTGCAGGTTCTTGGCCCGGTAGTAGTCCAGCTCGGGCACCCGGTCCACGCCGACGATCGACAGGATGATCTGGTGGCCGACGCCCGCCCGCTCGCCCGCGGCCAGCAGGTTCGTCATGGAGGTGCGGAAGAAGTCCAGGGACGTGCTGTCGAACGTCGGCGAGTTCGCCAGGTTCACCACGGTCTCCGCCCCGTTCAGGGCCTGGTCCAGTCCCTGGCCGGTGAGCAGGTCGACGCCGTTGGACGGCGAGGCCGGCACCGCCCGGTGCCCGGCGGCGATCAGCTTCTGCACCACCTGGGAGCCGATCAGCCCGGTACCCCCGATGACTGCGACCTTCATGGCTGACACCTTTCACGGCGCACCGCCGGGCGCGCCGGGTCGTGGAGAACGCGTCCCCAAACTCGGATCTCTCTTGTCCGAGACAATAATCGGATATTATTTGTCCGAGTCAATGGCGGGGAGGGTGACGGCGTGAAGTTGTCGGGCGGGGTCGAGTGGGCACTGCACTGCTGCGTGGTCCTGACGACGGATCCGGGCCCCGTCCCCGCGGCCAGACTCGCGGAGCTGCACGACGTCTCCGGCAGCTACCTGGCCAAGCAGCTGCAGGCCCTCTCCCGGGCCGGGCTGATCGGTTCCGTGCAGGGCAAGGCCGGCGGGTACGCCCTGACCAGGCCGCCCGCGCAGATCACCGTCCTCGACGTCGTGGAGGCCGTGGACGGACCCCGACCGGCCTTCGTATGCACCGAGATACGCCGCCGGGGGCCGCTCGCCGCCCCGCCCGAATCCTGCACGCGGCCCTGCGCGATCGCTCGGGCGATGGCGGGCGCCGAGGCCGCGTGGCGCGCCGCGCTGCGGGAGATATCCGTCGCGGACCTGGCACGCGACGTCGAGGAGGACTCCGGTCCCGGCGCGCTGGCCGGCGTCCGCGACTGGCTGGCCGGCCCCGGAGGCCCGCCCGGTGCGGGTACGGCCCGGAGCCTTTGAAGCACCCCGTAGGGCCCGCTCCTCCCTCACACGTGCCGGACCGGCTTTTCCGGCGCGCCCGCGCCGCCGTGTTCCGGCCCCGCCCGGCGTCCCGGCCGTGGGCCGTGCCCCAGCCTCCGGCCCGGGGACCGGGGGCCTCGCACGCATGGCCCCCCGCGCGAACCGCGCGCCGTCAGCGGCGCGCCGAACCGCCTGCCCCCGTCGGGCGAGCGCAACCTCAGGCGGGCTGGCGCAAGCGCTCCACCGCCCCGGCCGAGTTGGTCCCGCCCCGGAGATCCGCACGCAGCCGCAGGGCGATCCCCTCCCGCAGGCCCCAGGGGCACACGGGCAGTTCGCCGATCCGGGCCGCGTCCATCAGCGCCTCGGCGAGCAGGGCGCCCGCGAGGATGTGCGGCGCGCGAGCCCGGGAGACCCCGGGGCGTTCCGCCCGCTCCTGCCACGTCATCGCCGCGAGCTCCGGCAGGGCGGCGCGCAGCCGCCGGAGGTCGAGCACCGGGTCCACGCCCGGCGCGGCCCCGTGTTCGCCGGGCGTGGTCGCGCCGCCGGACGCCGCGAGGCAGGCTGCCTCGTCCGCCGTGGCCGCGGCGAGCTGGGCGAAGACCCGGGAGGCGCCGAGGAAGGCCGTCCCGTCCGGAACCCGGCCGAGGGAGTCGAGCAGTGCGGGCATCTCGCGCGCGAGGCGCCGCCGCAGCCGGGCCACGTCGCGCGGGGACGGGGGATCGCCGGGCAGCGCGGCGAGAGTGAGGCGGCGCGCCCCGAGCGGGGCGGAGACGAGGTTGCGGGTGCGCGGGCCCGTGCCGAGGGCGAGTTCGAAGGTGCCGCCGCCGATGTCCGCGACCAGCAGGGGCTCCTCGGAGCCTGGTCTTCGCCAGGCCCGCGCCCCTTCGTACGTGAGCCCCGCCTCCTGGCGCGGGGTCAGGAACCCGAGCCGGACGCCGCTCGCCTCGGCCACCCGGGCCAGCACCGCGTCCCGGTTCGGCGCGTCACGGACCACGGAGGTCGCGAAGGCCACCATCTCGTCCGCCCCGTGCCGGGCGGCCGTGTCCGCGGCCCGCCCCACCGCGCGGACCAGGCGCGCCATCGACTCCTCCCGGATCCGCCCGTCCGGTCCCACCTCGCGCGAGAGCGAGACCTTGTGCTTCACCGTCACCGACTGCCGGGGCGGCCGCTTCCTGCGCAACTCGACGACATCCACATGGGCCGACGTCGAGCCGACGTCCACCACCGCGACACGCCTCATGCGGCTCACCTCCTCCGGGCGACCGGGAACCGAAACGCCCCATTCTCCCGCCGTTCACCCGCGCCTACCCGCAGTTCACCCGTTGGGACGGCCCGCAAGCATGCGATCTTCGACACACCCGGCACGGGGTACACGGCCGGATCCGGCCTCTCCGGCCCGCGGGCGGCCGCCCCACCGGGCCGGTCCGCGCCCGTCTCGCGTCACCGGGCGCGCCCGGTGATACTGGGCCTCGCCGATGCCGATGCCGATGCCGGATGCCGGATGCCCGGCGCGCGGCCCTCGGCCGCGGCGCCCGAGCCGACCCCGTCCGAACCCCGACCGAGAGGGAGTCCACCGTGAGCGTCCAGCCCGCCGACCCCGTCGTCGCCCGTTTCGTGACCGCCCTCAACGCCGGGGACAAGGAGGCGTTCTTCGCGCTGCTGACCGACGACGCGACGATGTCCGACGACGGCAGCGAGCGCGATCTGGGGGAGTGGACCGACCGGGAGATCTTCTCCTCCTCCGGCCACATGGAGGTCGTGTCCCAGTCGGACGGCGGCCGTTCGTTCGTCGCGGACTACTCCAACGCCACGTGGGGGCAGATGCGGACGCGCTGGTCGTTCACCGTGCAGGGCGACCGCATCAGCCGTTTCGAGACCGGCCAGGCCTGACGCCCGCCGGGGAGGAATCCGGCCCGGTCCAAGATCCAGGCCCGGTCCAAGACCCAGGCCCGGTCCAAGACCCAGGCCGGGGCCGGCCCGGGGCCCGGCGCGGTCCGGGGCATCGAGGTCGCGACCGCGCCTTCGAGCACCACCGGGCGCTACCGGGCGCGTCCGTCGCGCCCGGCGCCGGCCCGCCTACCCGGCGACCGACGCCCGCAGGGACGCCAGCGTCTCCGCGTAGAGCGTCTCCTTGATCCCGCCCCGGACCGGTACCGACTTCGCCGCGAGCGGCCGGGCCAGCTCCACCGCGGCCGCGAGCACCTCGTCGGCGCCCGCCACCGCGTCCACGATGGCGAGGTCCCGCGCCTGCCGCCCTCCGTAGCGCCGTCCGGTCGTCATCGCCTCGTGCGCCACGGCCGGCGTCAGCCGTGCGCGCAGCAGGTCGGACATGCCCCGCTGGAACGGCAGGCCCAGGTCGACCTCGGGCAGGCAGAAGTAGCCGCGGTCCGCCCGCATGACCCGCAGGTCGTGCGAGAGCGCCCACATGGCCCCCGCGGCGAACGTGTGGCCGTTCAGGGCGGCCACGCTCACCACCGGCGAGGCGAGCGTGCGGGCCAGCAGCGCCTGCACCCGGTCCAGGTAGGCGACCTGGTGCTCGGGATGGGCCAGCAGCCATTCCAGGTCGAGCCCGTTCGACCAGAACTTGCCGCTGCCCGCCGTCACCAGCGCCTTCGGGCCCTCGGCCGCCTCGACCTCGTCGAGAGCCGCCTCCAGGGACGCCAGCCGGTCGGGAGTGAACCGGTTCTCGTCGTCCGGGTCCAGATGCAGGACGAAGACCTCGCCGTCCCGTTCGAGCTCGGGCATGTGCCGCTCCAGTCGCAGAAGTAGGGAGGACGTCCGTCGAACGCCCGACCGAAGCGTCCCCCGTGGCCCGGGCGCGGCACACCCCTCCGTCGGCGGCGGCCGGTGCGAGATCGATCACTCCGCACGAGGAGGGGCCTGCGGACGGGCCGCGCCCGCCCCTCCGCGACCTCGTGCGGCCATCGGCCCGGGGCGCGTAGCCCGGACGGCCCGCCCGGCTGGCCGGGGCCGCGGGGCCGGGGTCCACTGGTGCCGTCAGCCGTGCCCCGGACCGCGTGACGGCGGCAGCCCGGCGCGCGGTCCTCAGGACCCCGGAGCCATCATGTCGTTCCCGCCCCGATCCGCCACGGCGCGGCTCGCCGCCGCCGCCGCGCTCGCCGCCGGCATGCTCGGACTCGCCGGCTGCTCCGACGACGGCGGGGGCGGCGGAGGAGGCAACTCGACCTCGGCGTCGGCGTCGGCGCCCGCCTCCGCGTCGGCCACGAGTCCGGCGCCGTCGGCGGGCGCGGCGGCCATCACGATCGACAACTTCACGTTCATGCCGTCGAAGCTGACGGCGAAGGCAGGCGCCAAGGTCACGGTGACCAACAAGGACTCGACCGACCACACCGTGACCGCCACCGGAAGCGGCACCTTCGACACCGGTCACATCGCGCCCGGCAAAACGGCGACGTTCACCGCGCCGAACAAGGCCGGCTCCTACCCGTTCGACTGTTCCATTCACCCCTTCATGAAGGGCACACTCACGGTCAACTGAGGGAGCCGCCATGACACGTGACACCCACTTGGGACGCATCCCGCGCGGCATCGCACGAGTGCTGGCAGCAGCCGGCCTCGCCGCCGACGCCTATCTGCACGTCTATCTCGCGGACCGTTACGACGCCGTCAGCGAGAGCATCAGCCAGGGCACGCTGTTTCGTATCGAGGCCGCGCTCGCCGGGGTCGCCGCCCTGCTGGTCCTGGTGTGGCGCCGCCTGTTCGTCGACCTGTTCGCCTGGGCGGTGGCCGCGGGCGGTCTCGCGCTGCTGCTCATCTACCGCTACTACGACGTGGGGACGCTCGGCCCCTTCCCGGACATGTACGAGCCGATCTGGTACCGCGACAAGACGCTCACGGTGGTCGCCGAGGCCGTCGCCGTCGTCGCCACGGTGTTCCTGCTGCTGTACCGCCCGGGCCGGGGCCGGGCCCGGTCCGGAGGGCACGGCAGGCACGCCTCGTACTGAACGGAGGGCCGAGGGCCCGGGCCCGGCGGAAGCCCGCCCGGGCCGTCCGGCCGGACACCGGCCCCGCGCCGGCCGGCCGCTCGTCCGGGTGGTCCGGCCGCTCACCCATTCCGAACCCGTCCGACCCGTCCGACCCGTCCGGCACGACCGGACGGGTCGCCGTCGTATCCGCCTCCCGCGGCCCCGCGCGCCCCGAGCCGCGGCCCGGGCCCCGCGCACCCGCGGCCGCCCTCCGTCGCTCTCCCGCGATCGCCTGCCCGGAAGGGGCGAGCAGGGCCGGCCCGGGGAGGCCGGCAGGTCCCACGCCCGGGGTGGCGCCGAAGGGCCGTACCGTTCCCGTTCGGTAACGTCCTCGGGACAGTCCGGGAGGTGCCCCGCGGAGTAGTGTGAAGTCGTCGGCGACAGGGGGTCGCCGGCCATCTCCGGCCGTGGCCGGGCAGGCGGGTTGAGGTGGGACGACGCTCGATGACCGAGAATGACGACTCGTCGGCGAGCCCCGTCGGGGCGATCGGCCGGATCACGGTGCCGATCCCGCAGGACGGCTTCGGCGAAGTACTGGTGGCCGTACGGGGCGGGTCCGAGGCCTACGCGGCCTGGTCGGACGAGCCGATCGGCAGACACATCCGGGTGCTGGTCACGGAGTGCATTTCGGCGCGCTCCGTGATCGTCGAGCCTCTTCCCTCCTGACCACCGACCACCGCTTTTTGCGACAGGAGTCTCTCATGTTGTTCTGGCGTGTACCCGCGCCCAACGAGGCGATGCTCATCTCCGGTTCGAAGCGGCGGCGGGAGGACACCCAGTTCCGCATCGTCACCGGCCACGGCAGCTTCGTCCTGCCGGTCAAGCAGCGGGCGCGGATGCTCTCACTGGCCCTGCGCGAGGCGGAGATCGCCGAGGAGTGCGTCACCCAGCAGGGCATCCGGCTGACCGTGCGCGCGGTCGCCGTCTTCAAGGTCGGCGACGACGCGGTGTCGATCGCCAACGCGGCCCGCCGGTTCCTCACCGAGCAGCACCGCATGGAGGAACTCGTCGGCCGGATCTTCGCCGGCCACCTGCGGTCCATCATCGGCGGACTCACGGTCGAGCAGATCATTCGCGAGCGCGACCGGGTCTCGCAGGAGGTCAAGGCCGGCAGCCACAGCGAGATGGAGAAGCTGGGCATCGTCGTCGACGCCCTGCAGATCCAGGAGATCGTGGACAACACCGGCTACGTCGACAACCTGGCCGCACCGCACGCCGCCGCCGTCGCGAGCCAGGCCCGCATCGCCGCGGCCCGCGCCGACCAGCAGGCCGCGGAGCGCGAGCAGGAGGCCGCGGCGCTCAAGGCCGCGTACGAGAGGGACACGGCGATCAAGCGCGCCGGGTTCCAGGCAGAGACCGAGCAGGCGGCGGCCCGCGCGAGCCAGTCCGGACCGCTCGCCGAGGCGGAGGCCTCGCACCAGGTCATCGAGGCGCAGACCGCGCTGGCCGAGCGGCAGGCCCGGCTGGCGGCGCAGCGGCTGGAGGCGGAGGTCAGGCGGCCGGCCGACGCCGAGGCGTACCGGCAGCGCACCCTCGCCGAGGCGAACCGCGACCGCGCCAAGGCGGAGGCGGACGGCCAGGCGTACGCCGAACGGACCCTCGCCCAGGCCGAGGCGGACGCCAACGCGGCCCGTGCCGAGTCCCTGAAGAACGGCAACCAGGAGGTCATCGCGGCCAACCGGGTCGTCGAGGTGCTGCCCGAGCTGGCGGAAGCGGCCTCCCGCGGCCTGCAGGGCGCCAACCTGACCGTCCTCAACGGCACGGAAGGGCTCAACGAGATGGTCGCGGGGCTCGTCAGCCAGGGCATGGCCATCCTGAACACCCTGCGCGCCCAGAACGGCGGCGGCGCCTCCGGCAACGGCGGCTCCGGCGGCGAGAGCGCCCAGGGCAACGCGCTGGAGTCCGGCGAGGCCGCGCAGAACGTCAACGGCTCCGTCCCGGCCCGCCGGGGCGACGCCGGCTGACGCGGACCGCGCGTCAGGGGCCGCCGGCGGATCGCCGACGGCGCTCGCGGTCACCACCACGGCAGGGGCCCGGCGTTCGCGCCGGGCCCCTGCCGTGTGCGCCGCTGCCCGGGTCAGTCGCTCCGCTCGCCCGTCACGATCATGCCCAGGGTGACGAGCCCGAGGACGACCCAGCCGAACCAGAGCCAGCCGCTGCTGCCGAGCGCCACGGTGTACGCCGTGACGACCACCAGACCGGCCACCGTGACGACGCCCATGCTCTTCGTGGATCCGGACACCTGTGTCCTCCTCCCGGCTCGACGGTGCCCCCATCCTCACCCGAGCCGGGGCCCCGGCGCTACCGGCTCCGGGTCTGGAGCGACGCCAGGTAGGCGTTGTACGCCGCGAGCTCCTTGTCGCCGTCGCGGTCCGCGGCCCGGTCCGTGCGCACGGCCTGGCGCTGGTCCGAGCGGTACCACTGGAAGACCAGGGCGATCAGGACCAGCACCGAGGGCACCTCGCTGAAGCCCCACGCGATGCCGCCCGCGGCCGTCTGGTCGGACAGCGCGTCGATCCCGAGCGAGGCCGCGGGATGGTCGTACGTCTTGATCATCGGCTGGCTCGCCATCATCAGCGCGATCCCGAAGAACGCGTGGAACGGCATGCCCGCGAACAGCTCCAACATCCGCATCAGGTGCCCGGAGCGGTGCGGGCCCGGGTCGACGCCCATGATCGGCCAGAAGAACAGCAGGCCGACCGCGAGGAAGTGGACCATCATCAGGATGTGCCCGCCCTCGGAGCGCATCAGGAAGTCGAAGATCGGCGTGAAGTAGAGGCCGTACAGGCTGGCGATGAACACCGGGATCGTGAACGCCGGGTGCGAGATCACCCGGACGAACCGGCTGTGCAGCAGCATCAGCAGCAGCTCGCGGGGGCCCTTGCGGCCGCGTCCCAGCACCGGCAGGGTCCGCAGCGCCAGGGTCACCGGCGCGCCGAGCAGCAGCAGGATCGGCGCGACCATGCTGATGATCATGTGCTGCACCATGTGCACGCTGAACATGACCATGCCGTAGTCGTTGAGGCCCGTGCACATCGTCACGGCGACCATCAGGACGCCGAGCACGTACGCGATGCTCCGCCCCGGCGACCAGGCGTCGCCCCGGCGCCGCAGCCGCAGCACACCCCACCCGTACAGGACGATCCCGAGCGAGCAGCAGACCAGGAAGAAGGGGTCGGACGAGTAGGAGAACGCCCTGCCCAGCGTGAACGGCGGCAAATCCATCATCATGCCGTGCATGCTGTGATCCATCCGCGTACTCCTGGGGGCGTGATTCGTACCTGATGTCCGCCACCAGACTAGAACCGCCCCCGGCCGCCGGTGCGCGCGGGGGCGGCCCGGCGTGACGCGCCGGGAACACGCGGCCCCGCGGGGCCCCACGACCCGTCAGGGAAGCCGGACCCCGACGGCTACAGGACGCACTCGGCCTCGGCGTACCGCTCGGCGGGGACCGTCTTGAGCGTCTCGACGGCCTCCGTGAGGGGGACCATGTCGATGTCGGTGCCGTGCAGCGCGGTCAGCATGCCGAACTCGCCCCGGTGCGCCGCCTCGACGGCGTGCCAGCCGAAGCGTGTCGCCAGCACCCTGTCGTACGCCGTCGGGGTGCCGCCGCGCTGGACGTGCCCGAGGATGACCGGCCGGGCCTCCTTGCCGAGCCGCTGCTCCAGCTCGACGGCGAGCTGGCCCGCCACCCCCGCGAAGCGCTCGTGGCCGTAGATGTCGGTGCTGCCCTCGTCGAACTTCATGGAGCCCTCGCGCGGCTTGGCGCCCTCCGCCACGACGACGATCGCGAAGCGCTTGCCCGCCGAGAACCGCGCCCCGACCACGGCGCTGAGCTCCTCGATGTCGAAGGGACGCTCGGGCACCACGATCGCGTGCGCGCCGGCCGCCATGCCCGAGTGCAGGGCGATCCAGCCGGTGTGCCGGCCCATGACCTCGACGATCAGCACCCGCTGGTGCGACTCGGCGGTGGTCTTCAGCCGGTCGAGGGCCTCGGTCGCGACACCGACGGCCGTGTCGAAGCCGAAGGTGACGTCCGTGGACGCGATGTCGTTGTCGATCGTCTTCGGGACGCCGACGATCGGCAGGCCCGCCTGCGACAGCAGGTTCGCCGCCTTGAGGGTGCCCTCGCCGCCGATCGGGATGATCACGTCGAGGCCCAGGTCGGCCACGTGGCCGCGGGCGCGCTCCACCCCTCCGCGCAGGTGCGCGGGCTGTACGCGGGAGGAACCGAGAACGGTGCCGCCCAGGGCCAGGATGCCGCTGACGGCGTCAAGGTCGAGCTTGCGGTAGTCGCACTCCAGGAGGCCCTTCCAGCCGTCGTGGAAGCCGATGACCTCGTCGCCGTGGTCGACGACGGCACGGTGGACGACGGACCTGATCACCGCGTTCAGACCGGGGCAGTCACCGCCGGAGGTGAGGACACCAATTCGCATGGCCCGGACAACCTTTGCAACGTGGGAGGGGCGAGGGCCGGACCCCGTCGTCCGGTCTGATCGCCGCCACCCTACCGGCGCCGGGGGCCGACTCCGAACCCGGCGTCCGCCTGCTGGACAGGCGGCCGCCGGATCCCGCTCAGATGGCGAATCTCCTGCTCAGGAGGGGTGCGCCGGGCCCGCGCGCGACCGCTCAGGTGCGCGGGGCCACCGCTCAGCCGGGCCGCCGCGGGGGCGGCCCGGCTCAGGCCGGCTGGACCGCCGCGTTGATGCGCTCGTTGCGCAGCGCGTCGTACCAGCGGTCGTCGACCGGCGGCAGTGCGTTCACGTCGAGGGCCAGCTTCAGCAGCAGGTCGGCGATGTGCGGGTTGCGCGCCATCACGGGCCCGTGCATGTACGTGCCGAAGACGGTGTCGTTGAACGCGCCCTCGGTGCCGTCGCCGGTGCCGTTGCCCCGGCCCAGCCTGACCCGCGCGAGCGGGCGGGCCGACGGGCCGAGGTGCGTGATGCCCTGGTGGTTCTCGAAACCGGTCAGCGGCGGCAGGTTCAGCTGCGGGTCGATGTCGCCGAGGACGTCGCCGACGCAGCGCTCGCCCTCGCCGCGCGTCGAGACGACGTCGAGCAGGCCGAGCCCCTGCTCGCGCTCGCCGAGGTCGTTGACGAATTCGTGGCCGAGGATCTGGTAGCCCGCGCACACGGAGAAGACGATCGCGCCGTTGGACACGGCCCGGTTCAGCCCGCCGTCGCGGCGCAGCCGCTCGGCGGCGAGCCGCTGCGGCCGGTCCTCGCCCCCGCCGACCAGGTAGATGTCCCCGGACGTCGGCACCGGCTGGTCGCTGCGCACGTCCACCCGGGAGACGTTCAGCCGGCGCTGGCGCGCCCGGCGCTCCACGACCAGCGCGTTGCCCTGGTCGCCGTACGTGCTCAGCAGGTCGGGGTAGATCCACACCAGCCTGAGGCTGCTGTCGCTCATTGCTCGCTCGTTCCTCTCGTAAGCCCGGCGGGGCGCTGGATCAGTTGCCGACGCGGCGGCGCAGGTCCTGGAAGGCCGTGTAGTTCGCGATGACCTCGATGCGGCCGGGGGGCGCGTACTGCACGGCCTCGTCCAGCGTCTCGCAGACGCGGAAGGTCAGGCCGGCCACCTCCAGCCGGACGGCGAGGTCCAGCTTGCGGTCGCCGAGGACGAAGATCGGGTGGCCGGACAGGCGCGTGTAGTCCACGTCCCAGAGCCAGGACGTGTCGGTGCCGTCGGCGCCGCGCGCGTTGACCGAGAGGATGACCGGCGTCGGCGGCGGGTCGATCAGCGAGAACGTCTCGAGCCAGCCGGCGGGGTTCTTCGCGAGCAGCAGCCGCAGGTCGCGGCCCTGGAAGGACACCACGTCGTAGCGCCCGGCCACCGCCTGGACCTGGTACATCCGCTGGAGCGCGACGCCCGGCGGCACACCGAACGTCGCGGCGACCGCCGCGGACGTCGCCGCGTTCGCCTTGTTGGCGCGGCCCGGCAGCTGGAGGTGGATGGGCCACGCGGACCCGTGCGGGTCCAGGACGTGGTCGTCGCGCAGCGCCCAGCTCGGCGCGGGACGGCGGAAGCCGCACTGGGCGCAGAACCAGTCGTCGCCGGGCCGCTGCATCACGCCGCCGCACGAGGGGCACGACCAGGCGTCGTCCTTCCACTCCTGGCCCGCGGCGACCCACACCACGTTCGGGGACGACGAGGCGGCCCACACGATCAGCGGGTCGTCGGCGTTGGCGATCACGACCGCCTTGGTGCCCGCCAGGCCCTCCCGCCACTTCTCGGCGAGCATGCGGGTCTCCGCGGCGCGGTCGAGCTGGTCGCGGGAGAGGTTCAGCAGGGCGATCGCCTTGGGCGTCGTGTCGCGCGCCACGCCCGCCAGGTACTTCTCGTCCACCTCGATCACGCCGAACTGCGCGTCCGAGCCGCCCGCGAGGGCCGAGGTGATGCCCGCGGGCATGTTCGCGCCCAGCGCGTTCGACACCACGGGCCCGGCGGCGCGCAGGGCCTCCGCGATCAGGCGTGTCGTCGTGGTCTTGCCGTTCGTCGCGGACACGAGGATGACGTCGAGGTGCTGCGCGAGGCGGCGCAGCAGGTCGGGGTCGAGCCGGAGCGCTACCTTCCCGCCGATCACCGATCCGCTGCCGCGCCCGGCGGCGCGCGACACCGCCGCCGCGGCCTTGCCCGCCGTCACGGCCAGCTTCGCCCGCGAAGGCAGCGGCTCCGTGTTGCCTGCCATCGTCCCTGATCCTCCTCGCGTCGGTCGTGGGTCAGCCTATCGAGATCCGGCCACGGCCCAGAACCGCGGCACGGCAGCCGCCACCGCGCTGAACACGGCGATCATCCGGACCGTACCCTGACGGTCATGCGAAAGCGTCCGATCCCCGGCAGCGGTGGGCGCGTACGAGCCATGCGGACGCTCGGCGATCCCGTGCTGCACGCCCCCTGCACCCCGGTCACCGACTTCGGCCCGGCCCTCGCGGACCTGGTCGAGGACCTGTTCGCGACGATGTACGCCGCACGGGGCGTGGGTCTCGCGGCCAACCAGATCGGTGTTCCGCTCCAGGTGTTCGTGTTCGACTGTCCGGACGACGAGGACGTCCGGCATGTCGGCCATCTGGTCAATCCGCGGCTCGTCACGGCCGAAGGGGTCGTGGTCCGGGGCCCGGAGGGCTGCCTGTCGCTGCCCGGCCTGGAGGCCGGCACCGAGCGCTACGACCGCGCCGTGGTGGAGGGGCTCACCCGGGACGGCGCCCCGGTCCGCGTCGAGGGGGAGGGGTTCTTCGCCCGCTGCCTCCAGCACGAGACGGACCATCTCTCCGGCGGCGTCTACCCGGACCGGCTCAGCGGCCGCCGCAGGTCACGGGTGCTGCGGGCCGCCGCGCGGGCGCCCTGGGGCGCGGTCGGCGGCGCCGAGTCGCCCGCCCGGTAGCCCGCGGGCGCACCGGGG
>NZ_JAKGCV010000136.1 GCF_021556455.1 Streptomyces fuscigenes
CGTGCCGACGGCCGTCGCGTGCGGCCGGTCGCGGCGCCGCTGGCGGCCCGCGGCCTGCCCCGGGGCCCGTCGTCCCCATCCACGCCCCAGCCCTACGCGGCGCAGCCCGCGGCACCGGGCGGGCACTCCCGCACGAGGAAGCAGCCCATGACCATGACCAGCCCGGATGCGGCGACCGGCGGCCACGAGGCGGTGGCACTCCTGGAGCGTGCCCGCGCGCTCGTCGACCCGGAACTGCGCTCCGCCGTCGCGTCCCTGCCCGATCCGATACGGCGGGTCGCCCGCTACCACCTCGGGTGGGAGGACGAGCACGGAAGACCCGTGCACCAGGGCGGCGGGAAGGTGATCAGACCGGCGCTCGTCCTCGCGGCCACCCGCGCCCTCGGAGCCGACCCGCTGGGCGCGGTGCGGCCCGCCGTGGCGGTCGAGCTGACCCACAACTTCACGCTGCTCCACGACGACGTCATCGACGAGGACCCCACCCGGCGCCACCGCCCCACCGCCTGGGCGGTCTTCGGCGTCCCGGACGCGATCGTCACGGGCGACGCGATGATGTCGCTCGCGGCCAGGCTGCTCGCGGCGGACCCGCACCCGGCGTCCGCCGCAGCGGTGACCCGCCTCTCGGACTGCGTGATCGAGCTGTGCGCGGGCCAGCAGAACGACTGCGCCTTCGAGGACCGGGCCCCGGACGACGTCACCCTGGACGAGGTCCTCACCATGGCGACCGCCAAGACGGGTGCCCTGCTGGGCAGTTCCTGCGCGCTCGGGGCTCTGTACGCGAACGCCGACGGCGAGGCGGTGGCCGCCCTCGACGCGTTCGGCCGCGAGGCGGGGCTCGCCTTCCAGCTGATCGACGACCTCATCGGCATCTGGGGCGACCCCGAACGCACCGGCAAACCGGCCGGTGCGGACCTGGCCTCCCACAAGAAGTCCCTGCCGGTCGTCGCGGCTCTCGCCTCCGGCACGGAGGCGGCCGAGGAACTGGCCGAGCTGTACCGGCACCCGATGGACGCCGCAGCGGTGCGCCGCGCCGCCTCGGCGGTCGAGCGTGCGGGCGGCCGCGACTGGGCGCAGAACGAGGCGGCCGACCGGATGGCGCGCGCCGTGCAGGAGCTGTCCCGGGCCGTGCCGGACCTGTCCGCGGCCGAGGAACTGCTGGCGCTGGCCGAGTTCGTCACGCGCCGGACGCACTGAAACCCCCTGCACGGCACGGCGGTTGCAGTCCAGCCGGGCTCCGCGGGGCGCGCGGCCGGGCTCGTCCGTGGGGCGGCGAGCGGAAACGGATCCCCGACCACGCGGAGTCCGGGTCCCGGCCGATGCCGGGTCCGGATGCCGCACGGCGCCGGCGCCGGCGCCGGAGTCGGGGTCCGGGCGGTGTGCGCGGCGGCGGGAGTGCGACGGCGCGAGGATCAGGGATCGGGGCGCGGGCGGATGTCCGACCCGTCCGCGCGGGTGCGGTCCGGGGAAGTGTGTCCCTCGTGCGTGTGGGCCTTCACACCGTGTGCCGGCCCGCCACCGGGGCCCGCCCGGGGGAGTGCCAGGCGGGCCGCTCCGGGGGCCGCCGTCCCGCCGATCGGTGCCCCGACCGGCGGCGGAAGATCGGATGCCGCTACAGTCCGCGCCATGACAGCGGAGTCGAGCGATACATGGGCGGGTTGGTACAGGGACCGCCAGGGCGCGGAAGCGATCACCTTTCTCTCCGACGGCGGGCGTCTGCGCACCGCCGTCCGGGGAGTCCCGTACGAGGGCGGTGACTTCGCCACCCTGGAGCCGGTGGCCGACGGACCGGCCCTCACCGGATGCGTCATGGAGTGGGACATGCCGCTGCCCGTGAACGTGGACGGGGCAGCCCAACAGGCCACGCTGAGCTGCCTTCTGACGCTCGGTGACAAGGGCCCGGAGCTGTCGCTCACACTGCACTGGGGCGGCGCCGCCTACGCGTCGGGCATCGCGGGCGGTGACTTCGAGGGCGCCCTCGGCCGTATCCGCCACCAGCTCCCGGGCGGCACCGACCTGACGGGCAGGACGCTGGTGGGCGCCTGACGACACGTCAAATCCAATTGAGAGGAGCGGTGTTCACGGCATCACCGCCCGGAGGAGTGCCGGAGCCGTCGGCCCGGACGCCGGCGGTGAGGCCCTCGCGGCGGGCACCGTTCCCGTGGGGAGCGCCGCGCCGCGTCCCGGGCACACCGAGTCGTCGGCGCCACCCGTGTCACAGGACGCCGGCGGGCCCGTCGTCGTACACCACATAGGCCTCCTCGACGTCCACCGGCCGCAGCTCCGCTTCGGCCAGCCCGTTGAGCAGATCCTCCAGCCGGGCCCTGGCGCCCTGCCGGCCCACTCCCCGCGCACACTGCACGACCACCCTCTCCTGGACGCCGCGCGCGGGCGCCGTGCGCACCCGGCGCGACAGGTGCGCCGTGTGCAGGCCCGCGAGGGCCGACAGGCGCCGCGTGTCGTACGGGAGGGGCAGCCGCACGGTCACCCGGTGGGCGAACCAGCGGTCGGGCTGGAAGGCGGCCTCCCGGTCGGTCGTGGGCACCCCGTCGTTCCACGGGGCCGCCTCGATCCTCGTCCGCACGACCCGGAACCCGTCGGACGCGAGCCTGGCGGCCCACCGGCCGGCCGCGGCGCGTTCGGCGGCGAGATCGCCCCGGCCGTCGAGCACCACGGTCGGCCGCCCCTGCGTACGCCCCCGGTCGAGCACGCCGCTCTCGAGCGCGAACCCCCACTGCCGAGCCCACCCGGCCACCTCCAGGGCCCGCCCCGCACCGACGGTGAGGCGCAACCGGAAATCCCCGACCACCTGCCCGCCGACCTGGCGGGCCGAGAAGGAACTGATGTCCATGGCGCAAAATACCAAGCCGACACGATTCCCCGCGTCACGTCCGGGTGACCGTACGGAAAACCCCCTTGGGCGGCCGCACGGCGCCACGGCCGTCCGGGCGAGCCCCGCCGCGGGGCCGAGCCGGACCGCGGAAGAGGCGCCCGGGGCGCACGAGGCGCGAGGGAGCGCGGGGGCCGGGGCGGAGGCGTCAGCCCACCCGCGCCACGCCCGCGTACAGTCCGATCTCCGAGGGGTCGGGCACCGGCTCGCCCCGGTGCCACTGCGTCGCGGTGACGAGCCCCGGCGCCACCATGCCCAGCCCGTCGAAGAACCGGGCGCACGCGGTCCGGTCGCGGGGCGCGAGCGTGACGCCGCCGCCCGCGTACGCGGCCACGACCTCCTGTGCGTGCTCCGCGTGCAGGTCCGAAGCGGCGTGGCTCAGGGCCAGGTAGCTGCCCGGCGGCAGGCCCCGCACCAGGGCGGCGACGAGTGCGTGCGGGTCGGCGCTGTCGGGCAGGAAGTGCAGCAGCCCGATGAGCGTCAGGGCCACGGGCCGCCGGAAGTCGAGGACGGCGCGGGCCCCGTCGAGGACCGCCGCCGGATCGCGCACGTCGGCCTGCAGGTAGTCGGTCATGCCCTCGGGGCGGCTGACGAGCAGCGCCTCGGCATAGCGCAGTATGAGCCGGTTGTTGTCGGTGTAGAGCACCCGGGCGGCCGGATCGACCTCCTGCGCCACCTGGTGGAGGTTCGGCTCGGCGGGGAAGCCCGTGCCGATGTCCAGAAACTGGTCCACGCCCTGGTGCGCCAGCCAGCGCACGGCCCGGTGCATGAACGCGCGGTTGTGCCGGGCTCCCTCGCGGGCCGCCCGCGGCAGGCGCTCGGCGATCTCCCGGTCGACGCGGTAGTGCTCGTGCCCGCCGAGGAGGTAGTCGTACACCCCGGCGGTGCGCGGTCTGGTGCTGTCGATAGCCGCGTTCGGCAAGCCCGTCATGGAATGTGACCCTATGTCAGCTCTGAGCCACGGCGCGAGACTTCGCACAATACTTCATGACACTTTCCGGCCGTCACGTGCCTGGTGCGACAGGTGCGACGGGTGTGCTGTGCGGGGCAGTTGAGGTCAAGCGGCACTTCGGTGGTGACGGCGGCCCCGCCCGCCGGAGCGGGCCGTGCCCGGGGCCAGGCCCGCCCGGCCGCCGCGCCGAGGGGTGGGGAGGGGACTGTGCCGGTCCCGCGCGCGGGGATGCTGCCGGCCGGTGGACGGGCCGCGCGGCCCCGGCCACCGGGGACTCCCGGGGGAGGAGCACGAAAAACCGCACCCGGACCGTCACGGCCGCCGATCGGGGCGGCCCCGCGGTCCGGGTGCGGGCGGGGTACCGGACGACCCGTGCGAAGGCGGGTCGTGCGGCCTGAGTGGGGGTCAGGCCTTCTTGGTCTCCCAGAAGATCTTGTCGATCTGGGCGATGTAGTCCAGGGCCTTCTGGCCGGTGGCCGGGTCCTTGGAGCCCTTGGCGGCCGAGAGGGCCTTCAGGGTGTCGTTGACGAGCTGGTGCAGCTCCGGGTACTTCTCGAAGTGCGGCGGCTTGAAGTAGTCGCTCCACAGCACCGAGACGTGGTGCTTGGCGAGCTCGGCACGCTGCTCCTTGATGACCGTGGCGCGCGCCTGGAAGTGGGCGTCGTCGTTGCCGGCCATCTTCTCCTGGACGGCCTTGACGGACTCCGCCTCGATACGGGCCTGAGCGGGGTCGTAGACGCCGCAGGGGAGGTCGCAGTGCGCGCTGACCTTCACCTTGGGGGCAAACAGGCGGGAGAGCATGAGCTGTCCTTCCTCGTGATCGTCTTCTCAGGTGCGACATTACTCTGTAAGAAGCCTGATTTCGCGAGTGCCCCCTGGGGCTTAGGACAAAAGTCCGTCATCACAATGGGACCGACGGCGGAGCGCAGGATGCAGCGGGAGGTGCCGGATGGCGGAGCAGGGGCGTAACCCACGGGAGGCCCGGGTGCCGCTGGGGATCGCCGAGGTGACGGGGCCGTCGATGTATCCCACCCTCCGGCACGGCGACCAGCTCCTCGTGCAGTACCGGGCCCCGGTCAGGGCGGGTGACGTCGCCGTCCTGCAGCACCCCCTCCAGCAGGACCTGCTCATCGTCAAGCGGCTGGTGGAGCGCCGGGACGGGGGCTGGTGGGTGCTCGGCGACAACCCGGCCGCCGAGGGGGACAGCCGGCTGTTCGGGACGGTGCCCGACGAACTGCTGCTCGCCCGGGTCCTGTGCCGCTACCGCCCGCGGGAGCGCGATCAGCGTTCGCTCGGCGCCACGCTCGCGTGGCTGTCGTCGGCGCTGCGCCCGGTGCTCGGCGACCGCTCGCTCTCCAGGCGCTTGCGGGCCCGGTAGGCGGCCACGTTCGCGCGGGTGGCGCACCGGTCCGAGCAGTAGCGCCGCGACCGGTTGGTCGACGTGTCCAGGTAGGCGTTGCGGCAGGGCGCGGCCTCGCACAGGCCGAGCCGGTCGACGCCGTAGCCGGTCAGGTGGAAGGCGAGGCCCATCGCGGCCGTCGCCGCGAAGGCGGCGGTGGCGTTGGAGGTGTGCTCCGCGAGGTGCATGTGCCAGTCCGGCCGGCCCTCGTCGTTGAGGGTGTCGTGCCCGGAGACCTTGGGGCTGACGGGGAAGTCCAGCAGCAGGGCGTTGAGCAGGTCGACCGCGAGCGTCTCGTCGCCCTCGTCGGCGGCCGTGAAGACCGCCCGCAGCCGTCCGCGGACGGAACGCAGCCGGGTCACGTCCGCCTCGGTGGCCCGGCGCGCGACCTGGGAAGCGCCGCCGAAGAGGGTGCGCACGGCCTCGACCGAGGTGAGCGTGTCGGTGCCCCGCAGCGGCTCCTCGGTGTTGACGAGGCGCACCGCGTAATCCGAGTAAGAGGCCAGATCCACTTGCAGTCCTTACGGCGGCGGTCTAGTGTTCCGCGCATCGAGAGTAATGGCTGTACCTGGACCCAGGGTATTACAGCTGGCGTGGCGAGGCGGAGGTTTTGATGCCGGAAGTACGGGAAGCGGGCAGCGGTACCGACTGGCGGGCCTGGCAGGAGAGCTGGGACCGCCAGCAGGAGTACTTCATGCCGGACCGGGAGGAGCGGTTCCGGGTCATGCTCGACATGGTCGAGGCGCTGACCGGTCCCGAGCCGCGCGTGCTCGACCTCGCCTGCGGGACGGGCAGCATCACGGCCCGGCTGCTGGCGCGCCTGCCCGGGGCCACCAGCACGGGGGTCGACCTCGACCCGGCCCTGCTGGCCATCGCGCGCGGCACGTTCGCCGGCGACGAGCGGGCCTCCTTCGTCGCGGCGGACCTGACGGACCCGGACTGGACGAGCGCCCTGCCGTACGAGTCGTACGACGCGGTGCTCACGGCGACGGCCCTGCACTGGCTGCGCGCCGAGCCGCTCGCCGGGCTGTACGGGCGGATCGCGGGCCTCACCCGCGACGGGGGCGTCTTCCTCAACGCCGACCACATGAAGCACGAGGGCACCCCGCGTATCGACGCGGCCGACCGCGCACAGCGCCACGCGCGCATGGACCGGGCCCGGGCGGCCGGCGTCCTCGGCTGGGAGGAGTGGTGGGCGACCGCGGCGGCGGACCCCGTGCTCGCCGGGCCGACGGCGGAGCGCTTCCGCATCTACGGCAGCCACGCGGACGGCGAGACGCCCTCGCCCGACTGGCACGTGCGCACCCTGCTGGCCGCCGGCTTCGGCGAGGCCCGCACGGTGTGGTCCTCGCCCTCGGACAGCATGGTCCTGGGCCTGAAGTAGCCCTGCCGGGCCAACGGGCGTCCGGCGGCCCGCGGCCCGCGGGAGAACCGCCGGTGCCGCGTGGCCCGCGGGAGAACCGCCGGTGCCGCGCGGGCCACGGGAGGACCGACGGGCGCCACTCGGGTCGCGGATGGAAGCGGAGACCGCGGGCGCCGGGCAGGCCGCCGGGGATCCACCGGGCGCATCGCCCGTCCCATCCCGCCGATCAGCTGCACCCGTACGCGCCGCGGGGCGCGGTGACGGCCTTGTGGGCCGTCGCCGCGCCCCGCGTGCGCGCCCCCGAGGGGCCGCGTCACAGCACCTTCGAGAGGAAGGCCTTCGTGCGCTCGTGGCTCGGCCTGCCGAGCACGTCGCGCGGGTGGCCCGACTCCACGACGACGCCGTCGTCCATGAACACCAGGGCGTCGCCCACCTCGCGGGCGAAGCCCATCTCGTGGGTGACCACGATCATCGTCATGCCGTCCGCGGCGAGGTCGCGCATGACGTCGAGCACGTCGCCGACCAGCTCGGGGTCGAGCGCCGACGTCGGCTCGTCGAACAGCATGAGCTTCGGCTCCATCGCCAGCGCCCGGGCGATGGCGACGCGCTGCTGCTGCCCGCCCGAGAGCTGCGAGGGGTAGTTGCCCGCCTTGTCCGACAGGCCCACCCGGTCCAGCAGCCGCTCGGCGCGGGCCCGGGCGGCGGACCGCGCCTCCTTCTTGACCTGGACGGGCGCCTCCATGACGTTCTCCAGCGCCGTCATGTGCGGGAACAGGTTGAAGCGCTGGAAGACCATGCCGATGTCGCGCCGCTTGAGGGCGACCTCGCTGTCGCGCAGCTCGTACAGCTTGTCGCCGTGCTGGCGGTAGCCGACCAGCTCGCCGTCGACGTACAGCCGCCCGGCGTTGATCTTCTCCAGGTGGTTGATGCACCGCAGGAACGTCGACTTGCCCGAGCCGGACGGCCCGACCAGGCAGAACACCTCCCGCGGCGCGACCTCCAGGTCGATCCCCTTGAGCACCTGCACGGCGCCGAAGGACTTGTGCACGCCCTCGGCCTTCACCATCGCGGTCATGCGGCGGCACCTCCTCCGGAGCGGTTGCTGAGCGAGAGCACGTTGGCCTTGACCTTCTGCCAGGGCGTCGGCGGCAGCGAACGGCTCGACCCCCGCGCGTAGTAGCGCTCCAGGTAGAACTGGCCGACGCTGAAGACCGTCGTCAGGATCAGGTACCAGGCGGCGGCCAGGAACAGCATCTCCGCCGCGGCGCCCGAGGTCTGCCCGATGTCCTGCGCGACCCGCAGCAGTTCGGAGTACTGCACCGCCGAGACCAGCGAGGTGGTCTTCAGCATGTTGATGACCTCGTTGCCCGTCGGCGGCACGATCACCCGCATCGCCTGCGGGATGACGATGCGCCACAGGGTCTTGCCGTGGCTCATGCCGAGCGCCTGCGAGGCCTCCGTCTGCCCCTCGTCGACCGAGAGCAGGCCGGCGCGGCAGATCTCCGCCATGTACGCGGCCTCGTTGAGGCCGAGGCCGAGCAGCGCCGTCAGGAAGGGCGTCATGAACGAGGACCAGTAGTCCTTGTAGATCGGCCCGAGGTTGATGTACTCGAAGACCAGGCCCAGGTTGAACCAGACCAGCAGCTGCACGTAGACCGGCGTGCCCCGGAAGAACCAGATGTAGAACCACGAGATGGACGAGGTCACCGGGTTCTTCGACAGGCGCATCACCGACAGGACGACGCCGAGCACGACGCCCATCAGCATCGCGAGCACCGTCAGGAGCAGGGTCTTGCCGACGCCGCCGAGCACGCGGCCGTCGAAGAAGAAGTCGGGGATCGCACCCCAGTTCACCTTGCCCTGCGAGAAGGCGTAGATGATCAGGACGAGCACGGCGACGGCGATCACGCCGGAGACGTACCGCCCGTAGTGCTTCACCGGGACGGCGCGGATGGCCTCCGGCGGTGCGGGCACGGAGTCGGCGGGTTCCGCCTTGTTGTTGATGTCGACACTCACAGGTCTGTCTGCCTCTCGGTCCTCTCGGCCCTCGGTCCGGGGCGCCCCCGCCCGCCACCGGCGGGGCGGTCGGGCGTCGTGGTGCGTGCGGGGCGCCCTGCGGCGTCGGTCAGCTGCCGCCGTTGAGGACGGCCGACGTGATGGCGCCGTCCTGCGCACCCCACTTCTGGAGGATCTTCTGGTACTCGCCGTTCTTGATGATCGCGTCCAGGGCCTGCTGGAGGGCGCCGGAGAGCTGGGTGTCGCCCTTCGTCACCGCGATGCCGTACGGGGCGGCCTGGACGGTCTTGCCGACCAGCTGGAAGTCGTTGCCCCCGCCGGAGGTCTTGACCGCGTACGCGGCGATCGGGGAGTCGGACGAACCGGCGTCGGCGCCACCGCTCTTGAGGCGGACCTGCGCCTGCTGGTCGGTGTCGAACGACTCGATCTTGACCTTCTTGCCGGCCGGGCACTTCTTCGCCTCGGCCTTCGAGAGGTCCTCGGAGACGGTGCCGCGCTCGACGACGATCGTCTTGCCGCAGAGGTCGTCCCAGCCGTTGATGCCCTGGGTCTTGCCCTTCTGCGTGTAGATCGAGACGCCCGCGCTGTAGTAGTCGACGAAGTCGACGCCCGCGCCGACCTTCTTGCCGTCCTCGATGCCGTTCTGCCGGTCCTTGGTGTCCGTCATCGCCGACATGATCATGTCGTAGCGCTTGGCGCGCAGGCCCGTCACCAGCGAGTCGAACGTGCCGTTCTGGAAGTTGACCTTGACACCCAGCTGCCGGCCGAGGGCCGCGCCGATGTCGGGGTCCATGCCGGCCGTCTTGCCCGACTTGTCGGTGAATTCGACCGGCGCGTACGCGATGTCGGACCCGACGTTGATGACGCCCTTCTGCTGGATCTCGGCCGGCAGCTTGTCGTGCAGCGCGCCGCTCGCGGCCCCGGACGCCTGGGAGGAACCGCCCCCGCTGTCCTTCTTCGTCTGGTCGCCGCAGCCGGTCAGGACCAGGGCGCCCGCGACCGCGAGCGCGCCGACGGCGGCGATCCGGGACCGCGCGGCGTTGGTGCGAGGGGTGGTACTCATGTTCGGGTCCTCCGAGGTGGGTCACCGTGTTGTGACGGCAAGGGGTGTCTGCCAGGTGGACGTGCACGCTTCTTCGGGTGTCGCGACCGTGTGTGATTAGGGCATCCTGCCATTCGGACAGTCGGCTTCACGTCGCCGGGCATGTCAAAATCGGATAACGGGTCACCCCCGCACCGACACCCGGCGCCGACGCGTCGGGGCCTTCTTCCGGGACGCCTCCCGCCCGGCCGGAGAATCTCCGGCCGCCCGCGCCGTGCCGCGGCGCGCGTGGTGACGGCGCCTGTCGGGTATGAATGACTTTTTCCCCACCGGGACTTGAGGACGCGCGTGCGGCGCGTCGCCCCGCCCCTCGATCAGGGACGGACCCCGGGACCACCCTCGAACAAATGAAACAAAGGGGACACATCAGATGGCAGCCGAGATCGTCAACCCGCGCACCGGCGCGGAGACGGACAGCGAATCGGACGAGCCCTTCGATCCCGCCTTCGCCCTGCACCGGGGCGGCAAGCTCGCCGTGAGCGCGACGGTGCCCGTGCGGGACCGCGACGAGCTCTCGCTCGCGTACACCCCCGGCGTCGCGCGCGTGTGCACGGCGATCGCCGAGAAGCCCGAGCTCGTGCACGACTACACCTGGAAGTCGCAGGTCGTGGCGGTCGTCACGGACGGCACCGCGGTGCTGGGGCTCGGCGACATCGGCCCGGAGGCCTCCCTCCCCGTGATGGAGGGCAAGGCCATCCTCTTCAAGCAGTTCGGCGGGGTGGACGCGGTGCCGATCGCGCTCGCCACCACCGACACCGACGAGATCGTCGAGACGGTCGTGCGGCTCGCCCCGTCGTTCGGCGGTGTCAATCTGGAGGACATCGCCGCCCCCCGCTGCTTCGAGATCGAGCGCAGGCTCCAGGAGGCCCTGGACATCCCGGTCTTCCACGACGACCAGCACGGCACGGCCGTGGTGACGCTCGCGGCGCTGCGCAACGCCGCCAAGCTCACCGGGCGCGGCCTCGGCGACCTGCGCGCGGTGATCTCGGGGGCCGGCGCGGCCGGCGTCGCGATCGCGAAGTTCCTGCTGGAGGCCGGAATCGGCGATGTCGCCGTGGCGGACCGGAAGGGCGTCGTCAGTGCCGACCGCGACGACCTCACGGACGTCAAGCGGGAGATCGCGGGACTCACCAACAAGGCAGGTGTGACCGGGTCGCTGGAGTCCGCGCTCAAGGGCGCCGACGTCTTCATCGGCGTCTCCGGCGGTACGGTCCCGGAGGCCGCGGTCGCGTCGATGGCCCCGGACTCGTTCGTCTTCGCCATGGCCAACCCGGACCCCGAGGTCCATCCCGACGTCGCGCACCGGTACGCGGCCGTCGTGGCCACCGGCCGCAGCGACTTCCCGAACCAGATCAACAACGTGCTGGCCTTCCCCGGCATCTTCGCCGGCGCGTTGCAGGTCCGGGCCTCGCGGATCACGGAGGGCATGAAGATCGCGGCGGCCGAGGCGCTCGCGGACGTCGTGGGCGACGAACTCGCCGCCGACTTCGTGATCCCCTCGCCGTTCGACGAGCGGGTGGCCCCGGCGGTCACGGCCGCGGTGGCCGCCGCTGCCCGGGTGGACGGGGTCGCGCGCCGCTGAACCGGCGCGGGGGCGGGGCCGTGCCGGTTCGGCGGCCCCGGCCCCGCGTTCCCGCCCGGCCCCGGGCAGTGTGTCCCACGCATCACGGGCGCCGCACGCGGCGGTGTTCCGTGCGGCACACAGGCGCGCCTATGGTCGTCGCATGTTCGCCGTCTACGCAGCACGCATCGACAAGGACCAGCCCCTCAACGGCCTTGAGCTGGGTGACCGTCCGGAGCCCGCGGCGCGGCCCGGCTGGACGACCGTCACGGTACGGGCCGCCTCCCTCAACCACCACGACCTGTGGTCGCTGCGCGGGGTGGGACTGCCGGCGGACCGGCTGCCGATGATCCTCGGCTGCGACGCGGCCGGCGTCGACGAGGACGGCAACGAGGTCGTCGTCCACTCCGTCATCGGCGAGAGCGGGCACGGCGTCGGGCCGAAGGAGCGCCGCTCCATCCTCACGGAGGCCTACGACGGCACGTTCGCCGAACGCGTCACCGTGCCCGCCTGGAACGTGCTGCCCAAACCCCGGGAGCTGAGCTTCGAGGACGCGGCCTGCCTGCCCACGGCCTGGCTCACCGCGTACCGGATGCTGTTCACCAACGCGGGCGTGCGGCCCGGCGACTCGGTGCTCGTGCAGGGCGCGGGCGGGGGCGTGGCCACGGCGTGCATCGTCCTCGGCAGCGCGGCCGGGCTGCGGGTGTACGCGACGAGCCGCGACGCGGCGAAGCGCGAGCGGGCGGTCCGGCTCGGCGCCGTCGAGGCGTTCGAGCCGGGCGCGCGGCTGCCGCAGCGGGTGGACGCCGTGATCGAGACGGTGGGGGCGGCGACCTGGTCGCACTCCGTCAAGTCGCTGCGCCCGGGCGGCACGGTGGTCATCTCCGGTGCGACGAGCGGCGACCGGCCTTCGAACGCCGAGCTGACCCGTATCTTCTTCCTCGAACTGAAGGTCGTCGGCTCGACGATGGGATCCCGCGACGAGCTGGAGGACCTGCTGTCGTTCTGCGCGACGACGGGTGTGCGGCCGGTGATCGACGACGTCCTGCCGATGGACCGGGCGCGCGAGGCGTTCGCGCGGATGGAGGGCGGCGACCTGTTCGGCAAGCTGGTGCTGACGATCTGACGCCGCCGACGGGCCCGGAGGCGGCGCCACCCGCCCGGACGCGTCCGGCGGACGCCGCCCGGGCCCGGCGCTCCTGTCGCGACGACTCGGGGCCGGCCCGGTGGCGCCGTACGGCCCGCGCCCGGGCGCCCGGCGGCTCAGTCGTCCCGTCCGCCGCCGGATCCCGTGTGCAGCAGCGCCGTGATGTGGGCGGCCGCCGTGGAGAGGTGGCGGCGGACCTCGCCGAGCTGGGCCGCCGTGACGCCGTGGTCGCGGGCGACGTCCCGCACGTCGTCGCGGAAGCGGTCGAGCAGGCGTTCGAGGTCCCGCTCGGGCCGGTCCGCCGCGTTCTTCGCGTCCGCGCCGCGCATCGCGTCTCCGGGGCTCGGCGCGTTCGCGGCGCCGGACGCGTCCTTCGCGTCCGTCTTGTCCATCGAAGGCCGGTGCGCCGCCGGGGCGGCCCCGTCGGCGGGCCCTGCCGAGGCG
>NZ_JAKGCV010000137.1 GCF_021556455.1 Streptomyces fuscigenes
GCCCCGGTCCGGTCCGCCGTGGTGCGGCCGCCGCCCCGCTCCCCGTCACCGCGGCCGGTCGAGCCAGCCGCGGCGCGCCGCCTGCCAGGCCAATTGCATGCGTGTCGTCGCGCCCGCGAGCGTCCTCATGACCTGGATCCGCCGCTGCACCGCGCGCCTGCTCGGCGCGAGCCGGCTCGCGATCGCCTTGCCGGCGGCCGGAGGAGCGCCCCGCCGCAAGCCAGGGGACGCCGCGCGGGGGCGTGCGCGGTCCTGTCACATTCTGCTGTCGTGCCCTGTCCAGTGAGTGGAGGACAAGCGAACAGAGGACACCATGCGAGAGATCTTGATCGTCGGCGGCGGCTACGCGGGCTTCTACACGGCGTGGGGCCTGGAGAAGTCGCTGCGCGCCGGGGAGGCGCGGGTCACGATCGTCGATCCGCGCCCCTACATGACCTATCAGCCCTTCCTGCCGGAGGTGGCGGCCGGCTCGGTCGAGGCACGGCACGCGGCCGTGTCGATGCGGCGGCACCTGCGGCGCACGCGGGTGATCGCGGGCAGCGCGGTCGACATCAGCCACGCGCGCCGCGTCGTCACCGTCCGCCCCGTCCGGGGTGAGGACTTCACCCTCGGCTACGACGTCCTGGTGATCACCGCCGGCGCGGTGACCCGGACCTTGCCCGTCCCCGGGCTCGCGGAGCAGGCCATCGGCCTCAAGCACGTGGAGGAGGCCGTCGCCGTACGGGACCGGCTGATGACCGCGTTCGACGAGGCCGCCACGCTGCCGCCGGGACCCGAGCGGCGCAAGCTGCTCACCGTCGTCTTCGTGGGCGGCGGCTTCTCCGGCGTCGAGGGCTTCGGCGAACTGCTCTCGCTCGCCACCGCGATGCTGCGGTCCTATCCCGAACTCGACCTCGGCGACCTGTCCTTCCACCTGGTCGAGGCGCGGGGGCGCATCCTGCCCGAGGTGAGCGACGGGCCCGGTGCCTGGGTGGTGCGCTCGCTGGAGCGGCGCGGCGGGCACGTCCACCTGAACACCCGGCTCACCTCGGCCAGGGACGGGCACGTCGTGCTCTCCGACGGGCAGGAGTTCGACGCGGAGCTGATCGTCTGGACCGCCGGGAACGCCTCGAACCCGGTCGTCCACAACCACACGGACCTGCCGCTCGACGAGCGCGGCCTGATCGTCGTACGTCCCGACCTGCGGGTAGAGGCGCACGGCAAGCCGCTCCTGGACGCGTGGGCGGCGGGCGACGACGCGGCGGTACCCGACCTGGCCTCGCCCGTGCCGGGCGCGCGCACGGTGCCGAACGCCCAGCACGCCGTACGGCAGGGCAGGCTGCTGGCGCGGAACATCGCGGCGAGCCTGCACGGCCGCGAGCCGCGCGACTACCGGCACAGCAGCCTCGGGGTGGTGGCGACGCTGGGCCTCGGGCGCGGCATCTTCCAGTACCACGGGCTCGTCGTCAGGGGCCTGCCCGCCTGGCTGATGCACCGGGGCTACCACGTGCTGGCCGTGCCGACCTGGGAGCGCAAGGTCAGGGTGCTCGCGGGCTGGCTGGGCGCCGCGTTCTTCGGCCGCGACCTGGTCTCCCTGGCCTCCGTGCAGCACCCGCGGGACGCGTTCGTCTCGGGCGGGGACGCCCGGCGTCCCGGCGATCGCGCGGGGGAACCGGCCGGGCCCGCCGGTGCGGGTGCCGGTGCTCGTGCGGGGACGGCGGCGGGTGGTGGCGGCGGTGCCGGGGGCGGGCTCGCCGGACTCTCCGCCGAGCCCGCGGGGCAGGGCGTCGTACCCGCCGGGGAGGGCGTCCCGCCCGGGCTGCCGGGCCCGGGCGGGGACACGGCCGCCTGACCTCCGCACGAGACCAGCACGCCCGAGCGCGGAGAGGTGCCCGTATGCCCATAGGACCACGTCACCCCGGTGATCCGGCCGCCACCGGTGTGACGCTGGCCGCCGAGGCCGCCGTGCTGGAGGCCCGCCTGCGGATGCTCCAGGAGGCGGCCGACGCCGTGGACGCGCGGATCGAGGCGCTCACGGAGCGGCTCGACGCGCTGCGGCGCGCGGCTCCCGCCCGCGACTGACACGCCCCGGAAGCGGCGTACGACCGCAGAACACACGGTGTGGTCGGGCACGAGGGCCGAGGGGTGTCACCGGACCCTGGACAGCCCTCCGCCCCGGTGTGCCCAGGGGGCCTGAGCGGACGGCAGCCGCCGCGAGCTGCTGGGACGTGCCGGAGCCCGCCGGGCCGCCCGGTCACACCTTCCGTGTGCGGGCGGGCGACGGACAGCAGTGGGGCCCGGGGAGGCCGCCTGCCTATGATGTGGACGAGCGACCACCCCGCGTCCGGTCCGGGCAGCGCCTCGTGAGGCCGTAGGGGGCGCGGCACGAAGGGCAGGTTGAGGGGAACACATGGTCTCGGCGACTCCCGCCGCGCGGCGGCTGGAAAGCACGGCCGCGAGCCTCCAGCAGGACCTGGCCCGGCTGAAGCTCCAGAAGGAGGCCCTCGGCCGGGAACTCGCGGCGGTCGAAGCCCATCTCGGCTCCGTGCAGCGGGCCCTCGACGCCCTCGGCCCCTTGCTGTCCGACGCAGACGCGGAGGCATCCGGGGAGTCGCGGGCGGAGCCGGAGACAGCGGCGGAGACGCAGGCCGGTGCGCCCGCGCGGCCGGTCGGGAAGAGCGGGGCCCGGGCCGCAGGGACCGGGAGGCGGGCCGGCGGTGCGCAGGCGGCGCGCCGGACCGGGGATGCAACCGTGGACGGTGACGGTGACGGTGACGACGACGGGCGACGCGCGTACGGCAGGCTCACCGAGCAGATCCTCGCCCACCTCGCCGGGGCCGGCGACGCCGACGTCCGGGCCCGGGACGTCGCCGCTGCCCTGGGCCGTGACACCGACAGCGGCAGCATCAACGCCGTGCGCAGCACGCTCGACCGGCTCGTCGCGGCCCACCGCGTCCGGCGCACCGGCCGCGGCCGCTACCGGGCCCCGCTGCCCGGGCACGACGCCTGATCCGGGCACGAGCCCGGGCACGACGCCTGATCCGGGCACGAGCCTGATCCGGGCGCGACGCCCGCCCGGCGGCACGCCCGCCCGGCGGCCGCGCGCGGTCTCACGGCCGGGGCCCGCTCCTCGCCCTGAGGGGGAGTGACCGGCAGGCAGCAACCGGCACGGACCCCCGCACCGGATGTCCGCCTCTCAGCGCCTGAGCCCCCGCCGTGCCGGCGTCCCGCGCCGCCCACCGCTGCCCGCGTCTTGCCGGTTTTGGCGCCGGCCTCAGGCCCGGCCCCCGTCCGGCGCCAGGAAGCGGGTCACCGCCTCGGCGAACCGCTCCGGGCACTCGACGTGGCCCAGGTGGCCGGTCTCTTCGAGGACCACGAGCCGCGCCTCCGGCACCGCCTCCTCGATCATGCGGGCCCAGCGCGGCCCGCAGATGAAGTCCGCGTCCCCGACCAGGACGAGCGTGGGTGCCATGACGGTGTGCAGTTCGTCCCGCACGTCGAAGGCGGGCCCCTCACCGCGTGAGGGCTCCGCGTACATCCGCAGCGTGCTCCGGGCCGGGCCGAACTCCGCCTCGCGGCCCCAGTAGTCGAAGAAGTACGCGGGCGCGATCAGCCTGAGGACCTGGGTGGCGCCCTCGTCGCCGAGTTCCTCGAGACGGGCCGTGAGGCCGTCGGCGTACGCCGCGGTCTCCGGGTGTTCGGCGCCGTGCCGCCGGGCGAAGGCGCCGATGTTGGACACCGCGTCCGACCAGAAGGCCTCGCCCGTGACCGGCGAGGTGTCGTAGAGGACCAGCGCGGCCACGCGGTCCCCGTGGTCGAGCGCGTACCGCTGCGCGACGAACCCGCCGTGCGAGTGCCCGAGCACCACGACCCGGGGCAGCGCCAGGTGTTCGACCACGGCGTGCAGGAAATCGGTGTACGTGGCCAGGTGGTAGCCGCGGGGATCGGGCAGCCGCCCGGAGGCGCCCGTACCGACGGGCTCGAGATACACCATCGTCAGACGGCGTTCGAGCAGCGGCATCCGCAGGTACTCCCAGCCGATGCCCGGCCCGCCGGAATGCACGACGCACACCGGGCCCGAGCCCGCGACGTGGTAGCGCTGCTCGACGGGGGCCGGGCCGGAGCGGACGGTGATCGAGTGCGTGCCGGGGGCGAGCGGGGACGCCGGTTCCCCGGCCCGGGAACCCGGGGCGGACGGCTCTGGGGTGGTGTTCACATCTCCGAGATGGTGCAGCACCCCCGGGCCGCTCACAAGACAGTGTGAACCTTGTCATAACAGTGTGATCGGAGGGCCGTTCGCCGGGGACGGGAACGCGGCCCGGAGGACGGCCGGCATGACCACGGCGCCGACGCGCGGCGGTACCCGGCGGACGCGCGCCCCACAGCGGCGCGTCGTCGGGCGGGAGTCGGACCGTGCCCGACTCCCGCCCGGCGGCCCCCGGTTGTCACAACCGGACCGGCTGCGGCGTCTGTCCCCGGGGGCTCCTGCGCCCGCGGGCTTCGGCGCCCCCTGTGCCCGCCGGATGCGGCGCCCGTCGCACCCCTCGGGCAGGGATCGGGCGCGCGGTCGCTGGATTCACCTCGCGCCAGGCGGGTACCGGGGCCGTCCCGGCACCGTTCGAAGGAGAGGGTTGGCATGGACTGGCTTGAGAGGGCGAGCTGCCGGGGCGAGGACCCGGAACTGTTCTTCCCCGTCGGCGGCAGCGGCAGCGGTCCGACGGTGCTGCAGAGCGACGAGGCGAAGACGGTCTGCGCCGGCTGTCCCGTCCGGCGGCAGTGCCTCGACTGGGCGGTCGACGCCGGCCCGGTGGACGGCATTTGGGGTGGCACGACCGAGGTCGAGCGGCGCGCCATGCGGCGGCGGCACGTGCCCCACGCGCGACGCCCGGCGGCAACGGCCGCCTAGGCTCCGAGTTCGGACGAACTCATCCGAACTCATTCGAATTCATCAGTGGTCATCAGGCTCGTCCGGAGCGGGACGGGACGACGACAGGTCGTTCTGCCTCCCCCTCCACCGCGGCGTCCGTGACCGCCGGCGGGGAGCAGCGGCTGGATCGCTTCGGGCTCGGTCCCCTCGGCCCGAGCCCGGGCACGACGGCCGCCCGGCCGGCTTCCGGCGGGCCGCCGCCGGCAGGGCCGACGCACCGACAGCGCACGGCCGCTCCCTCCCGGTCGTCCGATCGCCGCCGAGCCCGGGCGGGCGGGTAGCCTCCGCTCCCGCATGTCACACATCGGCCGGCCGGACTGTCATATCGACGACAGCATTCGGCACCAGCGACCTCCGGAGCCGGCCGTGGAGATGCCCCTCGCCCGCGAGAAGCCCCCGTGGGGCCTCCGTGCGGGCGCGCCGGCCGGCCGGAGTTCCCTGCCGCATGCCGGATCACACCGTGTGATCCGGCGCGGCGGCTCGGCCGGGGGCCGGGTCCCGCGGCGGGGACGGGTGCGGCGCGGTCGGCGCCCGGCGATGGGCCCGCTGGGCCCTGCGGGTGGGCCGAGGGCCGCGGCGCCGGCCGCCCGCGGTGGTGGACCGCCGTCGCGGTCCCCCCGCCACGCCGCGGGGCCGCCGGATGCTCCCAGGCACCACGTCGGGCGAGCAGGCAGGAATGAGCTGGTGGAGATGGACGAGAAGGACCGGCCGGCGGGACGCGAATCCGGCGGCAGGGGCGAACGGGTCGGGGACTGGATCGACGCACGGCTCGGCTCCGCGAGCCCGGCCGCGCTCAGGCGCCGGGTCTTTCCGGACCACTGGTCCTTCCTGCTGGGGGAGATCGTCCTCTACAGCTTCGTCGTCCTCCTCCTCACCGGCGTCTACCTGTCCCTCTACTTCCATCCCTCGGCAGAGCAGCTGCGCTACCACGGCAGTTACGCGCCGCTGCGCGGACAACTGGTGTCGCAGGCCTTCGACTCGACCATGCACCTGTCGTTCGACGTACGGGGCGGCCTGCTGATCCGGCAGATGCACCACTGGGCCGCGCTGGTCTTCGTGGCAGCGATCCTCGCGCACCTGATGCGCCTCTTCTTCACGGGCGCCTTCCGCAAGCCGCGCGAGCTGCACTGGATCATCGCCTTCCTGCTGCTGGTCCTCGGCATGTTCGAGGGCCTGACGGGCTACGACCTGCCGGACGACCTGCTGTCCGGCACCGGGCTCGCCGTGGTGCACGGCACGCTCCTGTCGGTGCCGGTCGTCGGCACGTACCTCGCGATGTGGCTCTTCGGCGGCGAGTTCCCCGGCCACGAACTGGTGGCGCGCTTCAACGCGCTGCACGTGGTCGTGCTCCCGGCCCTCATGGTGGGCCTGTTCGCCGCGCTCGCCCTCCTGTCGCGGCGGCAGCGCCGGCCGCAGTTCCCGGGCCCCGGCCACGGTGCGAACAGGGCGGTCGGCAGGCCGCTGCGGGTACGCGCCACCACCTCGTCCGGCCTCTTCCTCATGGTCGTCGGGATCCTCGCGAACATCGCGTCGATCGCGCAGGTCAACCCGATCTGGCAGTACGGCCCCTACCGCCCGGACCAGGTCTCTGCCGGGTCGCAGCCGGACTGGTACATGGGGGTGGCCGACGGGCTGCTCCGCGTCATGCCGGGCTGGGAAGTCGTCCTCGGGGGACACACCCTGGCCCTGGACAACCTCCTCCCGCTGCTGGCGGGCATGGTGTTCTTCCTCGCGCTCGGGGCGTATCCCTTCGTCGAGGCATGGGTCACCCGCGACAACGGTGCACACCGCCTCCTGGACCGGCCCCGCAACCGCCCGGTGCGCACCGCGCTCGGTGCCGCGTGGCTCAGCGTCTACGCGGTGGCCCTGGCCGGTGCGGCGAACGACGTGATCGCGACCCACTTCCACGTGTCCGTCAACGCGGTCACGTGGGCGGTCCGCATCGGCCTGTTCGCGGTGCCCGCGGTGGTCTACAGCGTGGCGAAGCGCACGGCGCTGGGGCTCCAACTGCGCGATCGCGACCTGGTGCTGCACGGCCGGGAGACCGGCCTGATCAAGAGGCTGCCGCACGGCGAGTACGTGGAGGTGCACGAACGCCTGAGCCCCGAACGCCTGTACGCGCTGACGGCGCACAAGCAGGAGGAGCCGCTGGTCCCGGCCGCGCCGCGCGGCCGCGACGGCGCGCGGCCCCACGTCACGGGGACGCAGCGGCTGCGGGCCGGACTGAGCCGGCACCTGTACGGGGAGGGCACGTACATCGCCGAGCCCACCCCGACGGAGCACGAGGAGATCGAGGCGCACGACGAGTGACGCCCGGACGGTGAGGGGACCGGGAACGGCGGCGTGCGGTGAACGCGGCGCGCGCGGCGTCCGGACTGCGAATAGGCCGGAACGACGTCGGAACGACGGCCCAGGATGACGCCGCCGCCGCCGCGGTGCGGGACGCGGCGGCGTCGCGGTGGGCGGGCCGGACACCGGCCGGTGGAGGGCGCACGGTGCCCTCCACGCCGGCGGGCCCCTGTCATGATTCTGAGGGCTCCCAGGTCATAGGGCTACCGGGCGGACCCCGGGCGGCGGCCGGCCCGCGACGGGTGGCGTCCGGTGGCCCGCGACCGGCGGCCCGCCCGCGTGGATGCCCGGCGGACCGCTCCCGCCGCGGGCCCCGGCGCGCGGGCGGGTGTCAGCCGGCCGACGGCGACGTGTAGGGCGCCAGCTTGTCCGGGTTCATCACCCACAGGAGCCGGTCGATGCCCTCCGTGGACGCGTCGATCGCGAGCAGGGTCACGGCGTTCCCGCCGGCCGAGACGAGGGCGGCCGGACGCCCGTTGGCCTCGACCCACGTGATGTCCGTCCCCGGCCAGAAGCGCGGTGCGAACGCGGCGAGGTACTTCGCGACACGCTCGCGCCCGAACACCGGGATCTTCGACGCGCTGCGCACTCCGCCGCCGTCGGAGTAGCTGACGACGTCCGCCGTGAGCAGCTCCTCCAGCGCGGCCATGTCGCCCCTCTGCGCCGCGTTCAGGAACACCTCCAGCAGGCGCCGGTGGTCGCCCGGGTCCACGCGGTCCCTGCGCTCGTCCGCGAGGTGCTTGCGGGCCCGGCTGACCAGTTGCCGCGTGTTGGCCTGGCTCGTCTGCAGGATGTCCGCGATCTGCCGGTAGGGGTAGTCGAACGCCTCCCGCAGGACGTAGGCGGCCCGCTCCACCGGGTTCAGCTTCTCCAGCAGGAAGAGGACCGCCATCTCCAGCGCCTCCGCGCGCTCCGCCCCCATCTGGGGATCGGCACTCGTGTCGACGGGCTCGGGCAGCCAGGGCCCGACGTACGACTCGCGGCGCACCCGCGCGGACTGGGCGAGGTTGATCGCCAGGCGCGTGGTGATCGTGGCCAGGAAGGCCGCCGGCTCCCGCACGTCCGTGCGGTCGGTGTTCTGCCAGCGGACCCAGGCGTCCTGAAGGATGTCCTCGGCCTCCACGGCGCTGCCGAGGATGCGATAGGCGATGCCGAACAGCCGGGGGCGGGCCGCGAGGAAGTCCTCCGCGGCCCGGCCGAGGGGGTCGGAGTCGTCCTTGACGTGCATGACCCTGCCTTCCTGCCCGGGCCCACCATGTTACAGACAGCGCGGCACGGTGCGTCCGGCACCCGTTGCG
Source organism: Streptomyces fuscigenes (assembly GCF_021556455.1). Classification (GTDB taxonomy): domain Bacteria; phylum Actinomycetota; class Actinomycetes; order Streptomycetales; family Streptomycetaceae; genus Streptomyces; species Streptomyces fuscigenes. The sequence goes on from NZ_JAKGCV010000137.1 coordinate 8,554, forward strand.
TCCGCACACCGTGTCGGCCGGGACGCTCCGCCGCTGCCGGCCGGGCGCGGGACGCGCCGTACCTGCGGGAAGGCCCTCGCGACGGGCGCCGGGGAGCGCCGGTGTGCCGGGCCCGGTCGTCGCTTCCGCACGCCCGGTCGTCGCTTCCGCGGAGGAGTACGGGCGCGGAGGTGCGGGCGCGGTCGCCGGGCCGGTCCGCGCGTGCGGCGGCGGTCCGGGCCGGTGTGTTCGCCGGCCGCCACCCGGGCGCGGCCGGTCGCCCTGTCACAAACGCCGCGCGTGGACGGTCTTGATGTCGAGGGGCGCATCCGGCGGGACGAGGCCGCCGGACGGGGCCGACCGGGGTCCCGCCCCGTGCCGGACGCCGGCGCGAGCCCCACCCGCACCACGGACGCGAGGGAAGGTAGACATGTCGTACCCGAAGCAGGTGTATTCCGGAGAGAACGGCCAGGCCGACGCCCACTTCAGGCCCGTGGACACGGCCCCGGACATCGGCGAGCGCGGCAAGGACGCCATCCACTACCTGGCGACCACGACCACCACGCGGGGCGAGTACGGCCTCTACCGCGTCGAGATGAGTGCGCGTTCGGGCGGGCCGAGGACCCATTTCCACCGGACGATCTCGGAGTCCTTCTTCATCCTGGAGGGAACGGTCCGCCTCTTCGACGGCGAGCGGTGGATCGACGCGCGCAAGGGCGACTTCCTCCACGTCCCGCAGGGCGGGCTGCACGCCTTCCGCAACGACTCGGACGCGCAGGCGGAGATGCTCCTGCTCTTCACCCCCGGGGCGCCGCGCGAAGGGTACTTCGAGGGGCTGCCCGGGCTGGCCGGCGCCACGGACGAGGAGCGGTCCCGCTTCTTCGACGAGCACGACTCGTACTTCGTGGACTGACGGCGCCCGCGCCGCCCCGCCGTACCGGCCGATCGCCCGCGCCCCGCGTGTTCCGGCCCGCCACCGCACGGCACGTCACACGTCCTGCCCGAACACGTCCGATCCGGTCCGGCCCTGCCCGGTTCGATCCGGACCGGGCCGATCGCGCTCGGCGACGGTCGGCCCCGTCATCCCTACCGGCGGCAACTGCCGCACGATCAGGAGGCTTTCATGGAATCCCGTCTCGACTTCTTCGGCAACGCCCTCGCGGGCAAGGTGATGAGACACCTCAACTCGGCGGGCAAGGCCCTGGCGGACGCCGGACTTCCCTCCACCACGGCGGAACTGGTGAAGATCCGCGCCAGCCAGATCAACGGCTGCGGGTTCTGCACCGACATGCACACCAAGGACGCGGCGGCCGACGGTGAGACCCAGCAGAGGCTCAACCTGGTCGCGGTCTGGCGCGAGGCCACGGTGTTCGACGACGCGGAGCGCGCCGCGCTCGAACTGGCCGAGCAGGGCACCCGGGTCGCGGACGCGCACGGCGGTGTGCCGGACGAGGTGTGGGCGAACGCCGCCAAGTACTACGACGAGGACCAGCTCGTCGCGCTGATGTCGCTCATCGCCGTCATCAACGCGTACAACCGCCTGAACGTGATGAACCGCCAGCCCGCCGGCGGCTACCGGCCCGGCATGTTCGGCTGAACCGCCGCCGGGGGCCGGGCCCTTCGGCCACGGGCCGGGATCCAGGCCGGTGGCCGGAGGGCCCACGCCGGTGGCCGAAGGGCCCACGCCGGTGCCGGAGGGCCCACGCCGGGCCCGCGCCGCGCCGGCGCGTTCGGGACGGGGGACCGTGCGGGACGTGTCGGACACCAGCCTGGGCGGCATGTACACCGAGCGCCCCTCGCGCCTTGCCGGCGCCGTGGTGCGGACCCGGGCGGCGGCCCCGGCGGCTCGTATCCCGTGGTGCCCGACGGATGCATGGACCCGCTGTGGGTCGACGGGACGCTGTCCGTGGCCGGCCCCGACACCAGAGGCCGCCGGGACGCGGCCTTGCGGGACCACTGCGCCGGACGGCGGCTGCCACCGGGTACGGCACCCGCCCCGCTCGGGGTGCCCGTCCACGGGCTGCGCGACGCACGCGTGCCGCCGGCGGACCTCTGCCCTGACCGGCTTCCCTCCGGCGGGCTGGGCGGCGCTCGGCCGGGACGGCGCGGCACCGCACCCCGGCGACCGCCCGGACGCCTCCTGAGCGCCCGGCCGCCGCGCGGACGCCTTCTCGGCGCGGCCCCCCGCTCCCGCCGCGTCGATCGCCGATACCCCGCCGTCATCGATCCGTAAGCACCCGGCGGCCCGGCCGCGCCCCGCGTACGGCGAGACTGGTGCCATGCACACCATCCTCGTCGTCGACGACGACCCGACGGTCGCCGAGGTCGTCACGGCGTACCTCGAACGCGCCGGGTTCCGCGTCGACCGCGCCTGTGACGGACCCGAGGCCCTGCGCCTGGCCGAGGCGAACACCCCCGCGCTCGTGGTGCTGGACCTGATGCTGCCCGGCATGGACGGCCTCGACGTCTGCCGGAGGCTGCGCGAGCGCGGGCCGGTGCCCGTGATCATGCTCACGGCCCGGGGCGACGAGGACGACCGCATCCTGGGGCTGGAGATCGGCGCCGACGACTACGTGACCAAGCCGTTCAGCCCGCGCGAGCTCGTCCTGCGCGTCGAGTCGGTGCTGCGCAGGGCCCCCGCCGAGCAGACGCCCGCCTCCGAGCCCCCGCTGCGCCTCGCGGGCATCAGCCTGGACCGGTCCGCGCGCAGCGCCACGAGGAACGGGCGGCCGCTGGCACTGACCCTGCGCGAGTTCGAGCTGCTCGCCCACCTGATGCGCCACCCCGGGGTCGCCATCGGCAGGGAGCAGCTGATGCACGACGTGTGGGGCTGGGAGTTCGGCGACCTGTCGACCGTGACGGTCCACGTGCGCCGGCTGCGCGGGAAGATCGAGGACGACCCGGCGCGGCCCAGCCTGATCCGTACGGTGTGGGGCGTGGGCTACCGCTTCGACGTGCCGCGCGGCACGGACGCGGAGCCCGGCGACGCGCCGGTGGTCCCGGCCCAGGGCCCCGCCCCCGACGGGGACGTACGGAGCGCCGCCGCTCCGCCGGCCGCGGCTGCCGGCCGCGGCGCCGCCCCGGTGGCCGGCCTGCCGGCCGGCCCCGACGAGACGCCGGAGCGCTGAGCCGTGCACGGAATCCAGAGCATGCTCGCCATCGCCGCGTACGCCTTCTGCGGGGCCGCGGCCGCGGGGCTCCTCGGGGCGGTGGCGCTGCGGCTGCTGCGCGGACGCAGCGTCGCCGTCGGGGTCACCGTCGTCGCGGCGGTCGCCGTCACGGCGATGCTGTCCGGAACCCTCGCGGTGGCGGAGGCGATGTTCCTGTCGACGCACGACCTGTCCGTCGTCACCACCGTGGTGGCGATGGCGGCGGTCGTCTCCATGGCGACGGCGCTGCTGCTGGGCCGCTGGGTCGTGGCGCGCAGCCGCGATCTCACCCTCGCCGCTCGCTCGTTCGGCGAAGGGGGCAGCTTCGCCGCGCCGGGCGGCGCCTCGACGGCCGAACTCACCGCGCTCAGCAACGAACTCGCGGCCACCAGCGAGCGCCTCGCCGTCTCCAGGGAGCGCGAACGCGCCCTGGAGAGCTCGCGGCGCGAACTGGTGGCGTGGATCTCGCACGACCTGCGCACCCCGCTGGCGGGGCTGCGGGCCATGTCGGAGGCGCTGGAGGACGGCGTGGTCCAGGACCCGGAGCGCTACTTCCGGCAGATCACGGCCGAGGTGGACCGGCTGAACTCGATGGTCGGCGACCTGTTCGAGCTCTCGACCATCCACGCGGGGACCCTTCCGCTGTCCCCGACCCGGATGTCCGTCTACGACCTGGTGGGGGAGGCACTCGCGGGCGCCGACCCGCTGGCCAGGGAGCACGGTGTGCGGCTGGTCGGCGACCGCGTCGACGCGGTGCCGGTCGAGGTGGACGGCAAGGAGATGACGAGGGTCCTCGGCAACCTGCTCGTCAACGCCATCCACCGCACGCCCGCGGACGGCACCGTGGCGGTCGCCGCGGAACTGCGCGAGGGCAGCGTGGTCCTGTCCGTGACGGACGGCTGCGGCGGCATCCCGGCCGAGGACCTGCCGCGGGTCTTCGACACCGGCTGGCGCGGCAGCCAGGCGCGGACCCCGCCGGCCGGCGCCGGCCTCGGCCTCGCGATCGTGCGCGGCATCGTCGAGGCGCACAAGGGCCGCGCCGCGGTGCGCAACGTGACGGGCGGCTGCCGCTTCGAGGTCACGCTGCCCCCGGCGGCGCCGGCGGCCACCGGAGCGGAGCGGCGG
>NZ_JAKGCV010000138.1 GCF_021556455.1 Streptomyces fuscigenes
CGGCGGCCCGGCTGGTGCGGGCGTCGGCGCCCGGCGGCGGGCCCCGGGCGCTGTCCCGCGGGGTCGACGGCGCGCCGCTGTCGCTGATCGTGGAGGCGCCCAGGGACGCGCTGGCCTCCTACCGGCCGGATCCGGCGGCGGCGGAGCCGTGGATCGCGGCGGGCATCCCCCACCTCTTCGCCGGGGTGATGGAAGCCACAGGGTTCGTCGGACCGCTGGTCCTGCCGGGTGGCAGCGCCTGCGCCGGGTGCCTGCGGCTGGCCGGGACCGAGGCGGACCCGGACGCTCCGGCGATACTGGCACAGTGGCGTTCGGGGCGTGCCGCGCGCCCGGTCGCCGCCTGCGACGGTCCGCTCGCGTCCCTGGTGGCGGGGCTGACGGCGGCGCACGCCCTGTCCTTCCTCGACGGGGAACTGCCGACGAGCACGGGTGCCCGCTGGGAGGTGTCGCTGCCGCTGCTGGACTGGAGGTGCGAAAGGATCGCGCCCCGTTCCGGCTGCCGGTGCGGCGCCGCGGGAAGGACTGAGGGGGGTGCGCGCGGCCACGTCGGAGCCCCGGCGCGACACAATGGCCATGTAGCCGCCGCACCACGGCATGGCTGTCCGGTACCAGGAGGGGCGTAATGTCTGATCTTCCCCGGAAGGCGGTCACCCGCACTGCCAAGTTGGCCGCGCTGCCGATCGGCTTCGCGGGCAGGGCGACCTGGGGTCTGGGCAAGCGGATCGGCGGGGTGTCCGCCGACATGGTCACCAAGGAGCTGCAGCAGCGCACGGCCGACCAGCTCTTCAAGGTGCTGGGCGAGCTCAAGGGCGGCGCGATGAAGTTCGGGCAGCTGCTGTCCGTCTTCGAGTCGGCCCTGCCGGAGGAAGTGGCCGGCCCCTACCGGGCGGCGCTGACGAAGCTGCAGGACGCGGCTCCGCCGATGCCGACGGCGACCGTGCACGGCGTGCTGGCCGATCAGCTGGGCGAGGACTGGCGCGAACTGTTCCTGGAGTTCGAGGACAAGCCGTCGGCGGCGGCGTCCATCGGCCAGGTGCACCGGGCGCTGTGGCACGACGGCCGCGAGGTCGCGGTCAAGGTGCAGTACCCGGGCGCGGGCGAGGCGCTGCTGTCGGACCTCGCGCAGCTGAGCCGGTTCGTGCGCCTGCTGGGCCCGCTGATCCCCGGCATGGACATGAAGCCGCTGGTGGCCGAGATGCGCGACCGGGTCTCGGAGGAGCTGGACTACGCGCTGGAGGCGGACGCCCAGCGCACGCACGCGCACGAGTTCGCCGGCGATCCCGACGTGGTCGTGCCGGACGTGGTGTACCAGGCCGACCGGGTCCTCGTCACGGAGTGGATCGACGGGACACCGCTCGCCGAGATCATCTCGTCGGGCACGCAGGAGCAGCGGGACCGTGCGGGGCAACTGCTGGCCCGGTTCCTCTTCTCGGGCCCCATGCGGACGGGTCTGCTGCACGCGGACCCGCACCCGGGCAACTTCCGGCTGCTGCCGCCGCTCGAGAGCGCGCCGGGGCAGGCCAAGGACGGAGACGGGGAGGGGGACGGGAGCGGGGGCGGTGAGCTGCGGCTCGGCGTGCTCGACTTCGGCACGGTCGACCGGCTGCCCGGCGGACTGCCGGAGATCATCGGTGACGCCCTGCGCATGACCATCGACGGGGAGTCCGACGCGGTCTACGAGATGCTGCGGGCCGAGGGCTTCATCCGGGAGACCATCGACCTCGAACCCGAGGCGGTGCTCGACTACCTGCTGCCGATCATCGAGCCGGCCGGTGTCGAGGAGTTCACGTTCACCCGGGCCTGGATGCGCAACCAGGCGGCGCGGATCGCCGACCCCCGCTCCCCCGCGCATCAGCTCGGCAGGCAGCTGAACCTCCCGCCGTACTACCTGCTGATCCACCGCGTGACGCTGAGCACGATCGGCGTGCTGTGCCAGCTGGGCGCGACGGTCCGGCTGCGCGACGAGCTGGAGGACTGGCTGCCGGGCTTCTACGTCGAGTGGGTCTACGAGGACGACGAAGAGGACGGGGAGGACGGGGAGGACGGGAAGGGCGAAGAGGACGGGAGCGCGGTCGCCGGCCCGGACGAGGTCGAAGGCGCGGGCGAAGGCGCGGGCCCGGACAGTGGCGCGGGCCAGGACAGGGGCGCGGGCAAGGGCGAGGGCGAGGGCAGGAGCGACGGTCGGGGCTGAGAGGGTGTGCCGGCGTCCGCCGCGCCGGGACCCCGCCCGGGTCCGGCCCGGGTCCGCCCTCACGATGGCTGGACCGCCCGGCCTCCTGACCAGCTGACCAGCCACCGGCCGCCTGGCTCCCTGGCTGCCGATCTGGTCCTCACGACGGCTGGCGCCCTCATTCCTTCCAGCGGCCAGCCGGAGCCTGACCGCCTTCTACGCCGACCAGGACGGCCCCCCGGCCTCGGATGCCGTCGAACCCGGGGCAAGGGTGCCGGGCATCGTCAGACCGACCGCCGTCCGGTCTCAGGGTCGGCAGGGCTCGCCGGGGGCGGCCGGCCGGGAGGGCGAGCACCCGGGCCGGCCGGCCGAGGCCCCGCATCGCGCCGCCGCGCATCGCGCCGCCGAGGACCGCACCCCACCGGACCTCCCCTCAACGCACCGCCCGCACCGCCCGCACCGCCCGCACCGCCCGCACCGCCCGCACCGCCCGCACCGGGAGGGTGGGCCCGGATGGACGGGGCCGGGCGCCGACGGGCCGGGAGACGGCGAAGCGGGGGCGGGCCCGTCGGGGCCCGCCCGTCGGGGCCCGCCCCCGCTGAGGGCGACTGCGCGAGTGTGCCGCTTACCTCTTGGCTGCGCTTACTGCATGACGGCCATGGCCAGGGCACGGCGGGCGCGCAGCGACACGCGCTCGGCGCGCCGCTGCATGCGCCGCGCCATCAGCACGTGCGCCGCCTGACGGCTCGCCGCGGCGTCGCGCAGTCGCTCGTCCATATGCGCACGGGCCAGGGCTTCTGGGATGAGTTGCATCTCGCGGGTCCTGTTCTGGCGCGCCTCGTGCGCGCCCTTCGTGTTGAAGGAAGTCGTGGTGGAGCCCTGCGGGGGCTCACTGGGGGAAGAGGTCATCGGAGCCTGCTTCTTGGGATCGTGCGTGAGGGGGTGGTCGATCGTTCCGCGCGCGTTCATGCCGCGACCGGGTTCTTGCGCGGACGGCCACGGGGCCGCTTGCGGGCCACGACGACGCCCTGGACGAAGAGTTCGCCGCCCCAGACGCCCCACGGCTCACGCCGTTCCTTGGCGCCGGCGAGGCAGGCCTCGACCAGGGGGCAGGTGCGGCAGAGCGACTTGGCGTACTCGACGTCGGCCGGGGACTCGGCGAAGAAGACCTCCGGGTCGTACGCGCGGCAGGGAACGGGCGAACCGAGGTTCTCGATCGCCTCGTCGAGGGCGGTGAGCTGGGTGAGCGGAGTCAAGGCGGGGTCCTCCGTGAGGCCGGGCGGCGGGATCGTTTCGGAAGGCGGTACGGACGGGGCGTGCGCTTCGAGTTGCACGGGTTTCTTCCTCGTCTTTGCGTTCGGTCCGCTCCGGCCGGTCGGCCGGGCTTCGTCTTGTACCGGGTGTTCGTTGCCCGAGGCCCCTTCGCTCCGTCCGTCCCTGTCGGGACAAACAGAAGGGCCGCGGATCCCGGGTGGGGTTCCGCGGCCCTGAAGGCGCCTGCCTGACTGCCGATCAGGCTGGATGACTCCAGGGTTCAGGCCCACGGAAGGCCCACATCTCGTGCTTGTGCGTCGTCTGCTGCTTCATCTGCGCTCCGGCACCGGCCGCCGCAAAGGCATAGGCCTGTGCCTGCGCCCGTGCCACTACTCCTGCCGCCAGTGCCTTGATCGGTCGCTCATTGCCGCCGCGTTCGCGCACGGGAAGCAGGGACAGATCCAGACCGGACGGGGAGACGTGCCGCATCTCGAAGACGCCGGACACACCGGTGCCGTTGAGAATCGGGGACGAGAAGCCGAGAGAGGGAACACAGGCGACGGCGCGACCGGCCAGTTTGCCGGCGTTGATGAAGGTGCTGGTGTTGGTGGTCACGGGGAATCGCCTCCTCTCGGCGTCTCGGGATCCGGCCGGGGCCGGTTCCTCACGTATGCGGACAGTGTCGTTGTGCGTCGACCCGCTCGGCCGGTGGGGCGCCGAGCATGTCAAGTACAGCACGGAAGGTCGGCTTCGGAGAAGACCGCCGTTTCCGTGGTTAAGAACCTATGGGGATTCGCCGGGCGCGCGCAAACTATTTTCCCGACGAGTTCCCGACGAGTTCGGCTCAGCCGTCGCCCCCACCACCCGAACGGTCCTCACCTGCGCAGATGGCCAGGACGTCGGGTCCGAAGCGGGTCAGTTTGCGGCGTACGACGCCCGAGATCGCGGACAGCGCGCGCTCGTCGCCCGGGACGGTCTCGGCGATGGCGACGAGGGTCTTGTCGGTGAAGACGCAGTACGCGGGCTGGCCCAGCTCGCGGGCCTGCACCTCGCGCCAGGCGTGCAGCCTCTCGTAGAGGCCCTCGTCCATGTCGGAGGGGCAGTCCTCGCAGCGCATCAGCTTCATCTCGCCGGCCTCCGTCAGCGTGCGGCCGCAGACGCGGCAGCGGGCGGGCCTGCGGTCGCGGCGGCGCGGGGCGGGCTCCTCGGCGGCCCGCGCCGTGGCCGTTCCCAGCTCGACCGAGCCGGCGGCGCCGGAAGCGGCCGTCCAGGCCGCCCGGGTGGCGCCGGGGCGCAGGCCCTGCAGGAAGCGGGTGGCGCGGCGGGAGGCGCGTCCGCCGGGCGCGCGCGACAGCGCCCAGGACAACGACAGGTGGACCCGGGCGCGCGTCACGCCGACGTACAGCAGCCGGCGCTCCTCCTCGATCTGCTCGTCCGTCTTGGCGTACGTGATGGGCATGGTGCCCTCGGCGAGGCCGACCAGGAAGACCGCGTCCCACTCCAGGCCCTTCGCGGCGTGCAGCGAGGCGAGGGTGACGCCCTGCACCGTGGGCGCGTGCTGGGCGGCGGCCCGCTCGTCCAGCTCGGCGACCAGGTCGGCGAGCGTCGCCTCCGGCCGGGCGCCGGAGAAGTCCTCTGCGAGGCGGACCAGGGCGGCGAGAGACTCCCAGCGGTCGCGCACGGGGCCCGAGCCGGCGGGCGGCTGATCCGTCCAGCCCTTGGCGGACAGCACGGCGCGGACCTGCTGGGGCAGCTCGACCATGCCGTCGAGCAGCGCGTCGTTCCCCCCGAACCGGGCCGCGCCGCGCAGGGCCGCGCCCGCCTCGCGCACCTCCTGCCGCTCGAAGAACCGCTCCGCCCCGCGCAGCTGGTAGGGCACGCCCGCGTCCGCGAGGGCCTGCTCGTAGATCGCGGACTGCGCGTTGATGCGGAAGAGGACGGCGATCTCGCCGGCGGGTACGCCGGCCGCCACGAGGTCGCGGATGCGGCGGGCCGTGCCCTCGGCCTCGGCCGGCTCGTCCCCGTACTCCGTGCAGACCGGTTCGGGGCCCTTCGCGCGCTGGGAGACCAGTTCCAGCCGGTGCTCGGCGGCCCTCCCCCGGGCCTGCGCCAGCAGGCCGTTCGCGAGGTGGACGACCTGGGGGGTGGAGCGGTAGTCGCGGACGAGCTTGACGACGGTCGCGTTGGGGTGGCGGGTGCGGAAGTTGATGAGGTGCTCGGGGGTGGCACCGGTGAACGAGTAGATCGTCTGGCTCGCGTCGCCGACGACGCACAGCGTCTCCCGCTCGCCCACCCACAGCTCCAGCAGGCGCTGCTGGAGGGGGCTGACGTCCTGGTACTCGTCGACGACGAAGTGCTGGTACTGCCTGCGGACCTGGTCGGCGATGTCGTGCCGGTCCTGCAGGATCGCGACCGTCAGCAGCAGCACGTCCTCGAAGTCGATCACCGACCGGTCGCGCTTGAGCTGCTCGTACATCGCGTAGACCTGGGCGGTCTCGGCCGCGTCGCGCGCGGTCTCGCGGGCCGACTTCGCGATCACGGCCGCGTAGTCGCCGGGGACGGTCTGGGTGACCTTGGCCCACTCGATCTCGCCGGTGACCTCGCGCAGCTCGTTGCGGTCGAGGCGCAGCCGGCAGCGGGCGGCGGCCTCGGCGACGAGCTGCGCCTTGCGGTCGACGATCCGCGGCAGCTCCCCGCCGACCGCCTTCGGCCAGAAGAACTGCAGCTGGCGCAGCGCGGCCGAGTGGAACGTGCGCGCCTGCACGCCCCCCGCGCCGAGCTGGCGCAGCCGGCCGCGCATCTCGCCGGCCGCGCGGTTGGTGAACGTGACGGCCAGGACGCTCGCGGGCTGCATGATCCCGGCACGCACCCCGTAGGCGACGCGGTGGGTGATGGCCCTGGTCTTGCCCGTCCCGGCGCCGGCGAGCACGCACACGGGTCCCTGGAACGCCGTCGCGACGGCGCGCTGTTCGGGGTCGAGCCCGTCGAGCACGGCGTCCGCGTCGGGCGGCGGGAGCGGTGAGGAGTGCGTTGCTGCTGTCACCCCGCCATGCTGCCAGGTTCCCCTGAGCCGCCGGGGCCCAGTATCCACAGGCGGGGTGTGATGGTCCTATCGGTACACGACGGGTGCCGTGTGTGCCCGGGGCGGGAACCGGAGGTGCCCTACGGGAATGGTTCGCGAGCGCTGTACGTTCCATGGGAGCGCCGCGCCGGAGCCCGTGCCGGGTGGGCCGAACACGAAGGAGCGCGAGGGACATGTCGGGCAGTGTGACGATGTACAGCACCACGTGGTGCGGGTATTGCCGTCGGCTCAAGAGCCAGATGGACCGCGAGGGAATCGCGTACACCGAGATCAACATCGAGCAGGACCCCGAGTCCGCCGCGTTCGTCGAGAAGGCCAACGGAGGCAACCAGACGGTGCCGACGGTGCTCTTCGGCGACGGCTCCACGCTGACGAACCCGTCGCTCGCGCAGGTCAAGCAGAAGATCGCCGGCTGAGTACGCGCCGCGCGGCCGCCGCGGAGGCCCCGGAGAGCTGAGGCTCCCCGGGGCCTCCGCGTTGCCGGCGGCGTCCGGCTCACGCGTTACGGACACAGGCACGCGCACGCGCACGGGACGGGCACGGCGCCGGCGCGGGGAGTGCGCGGGTCGGCGTTCCCGGGCCTCGTTTCCAGGCTGGGTTTCCGGCACGGGCGCCGGCCCCGGCGCGAGCCCCCGCTCCGGGCTTGTCACGGGCCGGCTCCGCCATCCGCGCCGGGGTCCGTCACGGGGTGCCTCGGCCGTCCCGCGCCGGGGCCGCTCCCGGACCGCTCAGGCGTCCGCGTCCGGCCCGGGCAGCGGCTTGGGGATCGGCTTCCCGTACCAGAGTTCGATGAGCCGCGCCGCGATCGAGATCCCCATCGGCGGCAGGATCTCCCCGCTCTCGATGGCCGTGCGCAGGTCGTCGCGCGAGAACCAGCGGGCCTCCTCGATCTCCTCGCCGTCCACGTCGATCTTCGAGTTGGTGGCGCGCGCCATGAAGCCGAGCATCAGGCTGGACGGGAAGGGCCAGGGCTGGCTGGCCACGTAGTCGACGTCCCCCACGACGATCCCGGCCTCCTCCCACACCTCCCGGGCGACGGCCTTCTCGATCGACTCGCCGGGCTCCACGAAGCCGGCGAGCGTGGAGAAGCGGCCCTTCGGCCAGTGCACCTGGCGGCCGAGCAGGGCGCGGTCCTGGTCGTCGGTGACGAGCATGATCACTGCCGGGTCGGTGCGGGGGTAGTGCTCGGCCCCGCAGGCCGGGCAGCGGCGGATGTGGCCCGCCGCCGCGATCATGGTGCGTTCGCCGCAGCGTGAGCAGAAGCGGTGCAGCCGCTGCCAGTTCTCCAGCGCCACCGCGTGGACCATCAGCCCCGCGTCGCGCGCCGACAGGAGCATCCCCGCCTCCCGCAGCCCCGCGGCACGGGCGGACTGGTCGAGGCGGCCCGGGAGAGAGTCCTTCTGGAGGGCGAAGTAGCGCACGCCGTCCTCGTCGGTGCCCAGGAAGTAGCGGTGCGTCTCCGTGAGCGGCGCCTCGAAGGACGGGGTCATCACCAGCTCGGTGCGTCCGTCGGGGGTGTCGTCGACGAGCGCCTGCCCGCCCGAGACGACGAAGACGCGGGTCGTGGGGTGGCTCCACGCGGCGGCGAGCCACGCCTCGTCGAGCCGGTGGTGCGCGGCGCGGTCGATGCCGCTGTCGGCGGTGAGTCCGATGGGCCGGTGTGCGGCGCCGTCACTGCTGGTGCTGCTGGTGGACACGAGTGCTTCCAACTCCCCCTGATGGTGCGGGCGGCTTGTGGATCGAGGCGGACGGGCGAGGGCGAGCCGGGCGCGGCCCGGGGGGCGTGCGGTCAGCGGCAGCGCTCCGTGCCGTCGGTCCGGCCGGCGGCCGCACGGCGGGAGGGAAGGTGCGTGCGGACGACGCTGTCCGGGTGCTCGTTCATGATGTCGAGCCTAACGGGCCCGGCGCGAAACCCCCCGGGCCGGTGCGCGGGCCCCGGGCTCCCGGCCGGGCGCGGGGCGGGCCCGGCGGTCGCCGGGGCGCGGCCCGGCCCGGTGGAGCCCCGCCGCGTCACCCGGCCTGGCACCGGGGAAACCGTTTTGGCGATGTCTTGGCCCATCCCATATGCTTCTTCCGTCCTCCGAAGCGCCTTGCCGCGCCCAGGTTGGCCGTTCGCCCCCATCGTCTAGTGGCCCAGGACGCCGCCCTTTCAAGGCGGTAGCACGGGTTCGAATCCCGTTGGGGGTACCTCTACACCCCATCTGACCTGCAAGATCTCTGTCAGATGGGGTATTTTCGTACTGCCGTGCCGGTGCGGCGGTGGGTGCTGACACGAGCGACGCGGTCCCCGAATTCCCCGGCGGGCAGGACTTCCTGACTCCCGTGGCGTTCCCGCGCTGGTGGGCCTTGACGGGGGACGCCCGGCCCGGACTCGGGACGTCGCCACGGATGCCGTTGGTGTCCGAGCGCCCGCTCCCCCGCTTCCGGGCGAAGGTCGCCCCCCTGCTTCACACATCGCCACCGGGCCGGACTCCGCGGCCGCGCAGCCGCCGCCGGGAACCCGCCCCCGCCTGACGCCGCGCTGCGATGCTCCAGCGCAGGCTCGTACGCGTTCAGCAGTACCCAGCCGAGCCGACCCGCCCACGGTCACCGCCCGTTCGTCGTGGAAGCCCGGCTCGTCGCCGGGGCCTGCCACAGCAGACACGCCGTCGGAGGCATGCGTATGGCGTCGCCGGCCCGTGGCCCGCTGCCGCACCGGGCAGCGGATCCACTCACGCTCGGTTCTGTACGTTATTATGTACGCCATGAAGTCGATGAGTGTCACCGAACTGCGTGCGGGCATCGCCGACGCCCTGGACGCGGTGGAGAACGACGCCGAGGAGCTCGTCATCACCCGCGCCGGCCACGAACCCATGGTCGTCCTCTCGCTCGCCGAGTACGAGGCACTGAAGGAGACCGACTACCTGCTGCGATCGCCCGCGATGGCCGAGCGCCTGCGAAGGTCCATCGAGCAGGACCGGGCCGGCCGAGGCACCGTCCGCGAACTGGTGACCCCCGACGACGAGGCCGGTCAGGGCGCCGCGTGAAGGTGCTGTTCCTCGACGACGGCTGGGACGACTACCTCTGGTGGCAGGCGAACGATCGCAAACTGCTGAGACGGGTCAACCAACTCCTCACCGACATCGACCGCAACGGCCACGAGGGAATCGGCAAGCCCGAACCACTGCGGAACGACCTCTCGGGCTACTGGTCGCGGCGCATCAACTCCGAGCACCGGCTGGTGTACCGCATCGACGAGGACGACGGCATCCACGTCGTGGCATGCCGCTTCCACTACGACCGTCGATGAGAGCGCGCCACCCGTCGAGCCCCGAGTCGCGATCAGAGCGACCTCCACCAGGAACCCGCTGCCCCGGAGCCGGCCGCCGTATCCCGATTCCACACGGGAAGGAGCCGTTCATGAGTGTCGATGCGGTCGCGCGCACCGAGTTCCCCGAGGGATATGCGGTCTTCTTCGGCACGGACGGGAAAGTGATCATGACCCCGCGGAGCGAGGAGCACTCCAGCACGATCCGCTCGATGCAGATCGACACACTCGCTCTGGGCCGTCACGCGAAAGTGACGTCCGACGTGTACATCGACTTCCCGGCCGACGAGAGCTCCGCTCCCGATCTCGCGATCCTCCGCAAGGACGCGACGAAGCACGGCAAGCGACACAGCTTCGAGGACGTGCTCCTGATCTCGGAGGTCGTCCCGGCCTCCTCGGCCCGCAAGGACTACGACGACTGCACCGCCAAGTACGGGCGCTACGGCATTCCCGTCTACCTGGTCGTGGATCCGTACGCCGCGGAGGCGGTCGTACACACCCAGCCGAACGGCACCGGCTACATCGCGGCGCACACGCACAAGTTCGGCACGGGCAAGCTCCCCATCGCGCTGGCCGACGGTCGTACCTTCACCCTCGACCTGGACGAGCTTCCCCGCCCCGAGTCCGGGACCGACGCCCGCTGACGCGTCGCGCCGACCCGTCGCGCCGGCTCGCCGCACGTCGTGGCCGTGCACGGAATCGCGGCACCCAAGGCCCCGGGCAACTCGGCGCCCCGGCCGCGCCGTTGCGCCCCGCGACCGCATGCGCCGCTGCCATACTGGTGGTTTCCGGTCCGACGGGGCAGGGAGAAGGAGGCCGCACGTGGCACCAGCGTCCGAGGCCGAGCCGTCCATCCTCGACTTCCCGCACCGGCCCGAATGGGGCTCCGCGGTCCACCGCCTGGCCGTGGGCGCGCACTTCCGCCGCTGCCGCAAGAGAGCCGCGCTGGCCGCCGGACCCGTGGCCGCGAGACTCCGCACCACCACCGCCACGCTGAGCCGGATGGAACGCGGCCTGGCGCCCCTGGAGGAGGCGGACCTGGAGCGGCTCATCGACCTCTACGGAGTCGACGACGAGCGCGAGCGCACGCGGCTGCGGGAGCTGGCCGCCGAGTCCCGCAAGCCCGAGGTCTGGCAGACCTACCGCGAGCCCGTCGCCCGCTGGGCCCGGCAGCTGATCGCCGTGGAGCCCGCCGCGCAGCGCATCCTCGCGTACGAGCCGCACCTGGTGCCGGGCTGGCTGCAGACGGACGAGTACGCGCGGACGGTCCTGCGCGCCCACTACCCCACGGCCTCGCCGGACTCGATCGCCGAGCGGGCCCGGCAGCGCACCGCCCGGCTCGGGATGCTCCGCCGGGCGAACGACCCGCCGGTGCTGCTCGCCGTCATGGACGAGAGCGTCCTCACCCGGCCGGTCGGCGGTCCCGGGGTGATGTACCGGCAGATCGAGCACCTGGTGCGGCTGCTGGAGGAGCTCCCGTACACGCTGAAGATCCAGATCGCGCCGCTGAGCGCGGGCGCCGTGGGCGCGATCAGCCATCCCATCGTGCACCTGCGCTTCTCCTCGTCCGTCCTGCCCGACCTCGTCCACCTCGAACAGGCCGGCAGCGCCCAGTACATCGAGAAGCGGGAGAGCACGGAGCGCTACCTCGGCGTCCTGAACAACCTCTGCGGCGCCTCGGCGCCCTTCGACCGCACGCCGGCGCTCCTGCGCGAGCACCTGGACCGGCACCGCTGAGGACGCGCGGCGCGCGCGGGGCCGGGGCCGGGCCGGGGCCGGCAGGCGCACGGACGCACGGGCGGGCAGGGGCCGGCCGGCGATCCGGCCGAGGCCCCGGTCAGCGGGCGATCCGGCCGAGGCCCCCGTACTCCTCCCACTCGAAGGTGGTCTGCACCGGCACGTTGTCGGTGCCCGGCCGCCACGTCGAGACCTCGACCAGGCCCGGTTCCTGGATCTCCAGGCCGTCGAAGTAGCCGAGCACGTCCTTCTTCTCCCGCACGCGCCCCCAGTTGCCGTGCGTCTCCTCGGCCATGAAGTCCGTGACGAACGAGCGGATCCTCGGGTCGTCGCTGACGAGCTGGCAGACCACGAGGAAGCTGCCGTCGGGCAGCAGGTCCCGCACGCGCGCGACGACGCCCTTCGGGTCGTCCGCGTCGGGGATGCAGTGCAGGACGGAGACGAACAGCGCGGCCACCGGCTGCTCCAGGTCGATCAGCCGCTCCACCTGCGGGTTGGCGAAGATGCCCGCCGTGTCGCGCAGATCGGCCTGGAGGACGGCCGTGTTGGCGTTGCGCTCCAGCAGGGCGCCGCCGATGTTGCGGACGATGGGGTCGTTGTCGACGTAGACGACGCGGCAGGACGGGTCTACGGCCTGGGCGACCTCGTGCACGTTGTCCTGGGTCGGCAGGCCGGAGCCGTGGTCGAGGAACTGCCGGATGCCGTAGTCCGCCGCCAGCACCCGCACGACGCGGCGCAGGAACTGGCGGTTCTGGAGCGCGAGGTTCTTCATGCTCGGCACGCGTTCGAGCAGTGCCTTGTTCGCGGCGCGGTCGACGGGGAAGTTGTCGCGGCCGTCGAGCAGGTCGTCGTACATGCGCGCCACACTGGGAATGCTGATGTCCACCGAGCTGTCCTGCCTGCCCCGATCCGGCATGCGTGTCCCCTCCGGCTGCCGGCCGCCCTGCGGGGAGCGGCCCTCAAGGGGCCTCATCGTAGGGGGCATTGGCCCGTGCGGGCAGTCCCCGGCGGGTGATACGGCCGTCCTGCGGCGCCCGCGCCCCGGGGCTGCCCCGCAGCGGGCCGGGGCCCGGCTGGGAGACTGGCCCGATGCCCCTCCCGCTCCTCCGCTCCTGCGCCCGCCCCGCGCCGTACGGGGCGCCCCGCACCGCGAGGGGACCGGCGGCGCGCGCG
>NZ_JAKGCV010000139.1 GCF_021556455.1 Streptomyces fuscigenes
CCCCCGGCCAGCTCGGCGTCCTCGCCGGTGCGGGCGTCGTGGACGCGGGCGGCCTCGGGCTGCTCACGGTGCTCGGCGCCCTGATGGAGACGGTCACCGGGCACGCCCCGGCCGTGCCGGCCCCCCGCCGCCGCCCGGCGGCGTCCGAGGCGGGCGAACCCGCCGACTGCCCCGCCGGACAGGCGCCGGGCGGGGGTCCCGCCTTCGAGGTGATCTACCTGCTGGAAGCCGGATCCGGCGCCGTGGACCGGCTGAAGGACCGGCTCGACGCGCTCGGCGACTGCCTCGTCGTCGGCGGCGGCGAGGGACTGTGGAAGGTCCACGTGCACACCGACGACGCGGGCGCCGCCGTGGAGGCGGGCATCGAGGCGGGCCGCCCGTACCGGATCCGCGTCAGCCACTTGGCCCCGCACGGGAGCGGCCCCTCCCCGGACGACCCGGCCCCGGGCGGGGAGCGGGCGCAGCGCGCCGTCGTCGCCCTCGTCCCCGGCGAGGGCCTCGCGGGTCTGTGCGGGCAGGCGGGTGCCACCACCCTGCTCGTCCACGCGGGCGAACCGCCGGCCAGCGGCGAACTGGTCGAGGCGATCCGGCGGGCGCACGCGCGCGAGATCGTGCTGCTGCCCAACGACCCCGCACTGCGCCACACCGCGGCCGCCGCGGCCGCCCAGGCCCGCGCCGAGGGGGTGCGGGTCGCCCTGATCCCCACCCGGGCCGCCGTCCAGGGCATCGCGGCGCTCGCCGTCCACCAGCCGGAGCGGCGCTTCGACGAGGACGTCGTCGCCATGACGTCGGCGGCCGGCGCCACCCGCTACGGCGAACTCGCGATCGCCGAGCGCATGGCCTGGACCACCGCCGGCATCTGCCAGGCCGGGGACGTCCTCGGCCTGATCGACGGGGACATCGCGGTGATCGGCACCGACCTCGCCGCCACCGCGGCGGCCGTGCTCGACCGCATGCTCTCCGCGGGCGGCGAACTCGTCACGCTCGTCCTCGGCGACGACGTGCCGGACGCCCTCGCCGACGGTCTGGAGGCCCATGTGCGCGGCGGCCACCTGGCCGTCGACACGGTCGTGCACCGGGGCGGCGGACGGACGGCGCCGCTCCTCATCGGCGTCGAATGACGCCGATGTCCGAGGCGTGGTGTGGAATGGACGACGTGTCCGCGCTTGACGAACCCCTCAAGAAGACACTCGGCCCGCCCACCGCGAAGGTGATGGCCGAGCAACTGGGCCTGCACACCGTGGGGGACCTCCTCCATCACTATCCGCGCCGCTACGAGGAGCGGGGCCGGCTCACGCGCCTGGCCGACCTCCCGCTCGACGAGGACGTCACGGTGGTCGCGGAGGTCGCAGACTCCCGCGTGCTGCGCTTCAACGGCGGCCGCGGCCAGCGCCTGGAGATCACCCTCACCGACGGCAGCGGCCGGCTCCAGCTGGTCTTCTTCGGCCGGGGCATCCACAAACCGCACAAGGAACTGCAGCCCGGCAGCCGCGCCATGTTCGCGGGCAAGGTGTCCGTCTTCAACCGCAAGCTCCAGCTCGCCCACCCGACGTACGTGACGCTCGGGCCCGCGGGGGGTGCCGAGGCGGAGGGAGCGCCTCCCGCCGACGGCGCCGGGGCCGACGCCGACGCCGCGGCGGTGGACGCGTTCGCGGGCAAGCTGCTCCCGATCTACCCCGCCTGCAAGGGCCTGGAGTCCTGGAAGATCGCCAAGGCCGTCGACCTGGTCCTGCCGCGGGCCGCCGAGGCCCTCGACCCGCTGCCGGAGGCGCTTCGGGCGGGCCGCGGCCTCACCTCGCTGCCCGAGGCGCTGCACAAGGTGCACCGGCCGCAGTCGAAGGCCGACATCGAGGACGCCCGCGAACGGCTCAAGTGGGACGAGGCGTTCGTGCTCCAGGTCGCGCTCGCCCGGCGCCGGCACGCGGACGGGCAGCTGCCCGCCGTGCCGCGCAGGGCGGTGGCGGGCGGGCTGCTCGACGCCTTCGACGCCCGCCTGCCCTTCACGCTCACCGAGGGCCAGGTGAAGGTCACCGACGAGATCTTCGCCGAGCTGGGCGGCGAGCACCCCATGCACCGCCTGCTGCAGGGCGAGGTGGGCTCCGGCAAGACGCTGGTGGCGCTTCGCGCGATGCTCGCCGTCGTGGACGCGGGCGGCCAGGCCGCCATGCTCGCCCCCACGGAGGTGCTCGCCCAGCAGCACCACCGTTCGATCACCGAGATGATGGGGGAACTGGCGCAGGGCGGGACGCTCGGGGCGGCGGAGAAAGCCACCAAGGTCGTCCTGCTGACCGGTTCCATGGGCACCGCGGCCCGCCGGCAGGCGCTGCTCGACCTCGTCACGGGCGAGGCCGGGATCGTCGTCGGCACCCACGCGCTCATCGAGGACAAGGTCCGCTTCCACGACCTCGGGCTCGTGGTGGTCGACGAGCAGCACCGCTTCGGCGTCGAGCAGCGCGACGCGCTGCGCTCGAAGGGCAAGCAGCCGCCGCACCTGCTGGTCATGACGGCCACGCCCATCCCCCGCACGGTCGCCATGACGGTCTTCGGCGACCTGGAGACCTCAGTCCTCGACCAGCTCCCCGCGGGCCGCTCCCCGATCGCGACGCATGTCGTGCCCGCCACGGACAAGCCGCACTTCCTCGCCCGGGCCTGGGACCGGGTGCGCGAGGAGGTCGCCGCGGGCCATCAGGCGTACGTGGTGTGCCCGCGCATCGGCGACGAGCCCGACGAGGGCGGCGGCAGCGGCAAGGCCGCCAAGGCCGCGGCGAAGAAGCAGGCAGCGGCTGAGGAAGGCGAGAAGCGCCCCGCGCTCGCCGTCGTCGAGGTCGCCGCGCAACTGGCCGCGGGGCCCCTCGCGGGGCTGCGGGTGGAGATCCTGCACGGCCGGATGGCCCCCGACGACAAGGACGCGGTGATGCGCCGCTTCGCGGCCGGCGAGACCGACGTGCTGGTCGCGACCACCGTCATCGAGGTCGGCGTCAACGTGCCCAACGCGACGGCCGTGGTGATCATGGACGCGGACCGCTTCGGCGTCTCCCAGCTGCACCAGCTGCGCGGCCGCGTCGGCCGCGGCTCGGCCCCCGGGCTGTGCCTGCTGGTCACGGACGCCCCGGAGGCCGGCCCCGCGCGCGCCCGGCTCGGCGCGGTCGCCGCGACGCTCGACGGCTTCGAGCTCTCCCGCATCGACCTCGAACAGCGCCGCGAGGGCGACGTCCTCGGCCAGGCGCAGTCCGGCGTGCGCTCCAGCCTGCGGATGCTCGCCGTAATCGAGGACGAGGAGGTCATCGCCGCCGCCCGCGAGGAGGCGGCCGCCGTCGTGGCGCGGGACCCCGAACTGGAGGGCTACCCGGAGCTGCGCACCGCGCTCGACGCCCTCCTCGACGCCGAACGGGAGCGCTACCTCGACAAGGGCTGACCGCGGGCGGGGGCGGCGCTGCCCGGAGCGGCGGCACGCCATATCGTGGGAGGCGACCAGCAGGGCTTCGACGAACCGAGGAACGACACCCATGACCCGCGTGATCGGCGGTGCCGCCGGCGGACGCCGGCTGGCCGTGCCGCCGGGCAACGGCACCAGGCCCACCTCGGACCGGGCGCGCGAGGGCCTCTTCTCCAGCTGGGAGTCGCAGCTCGGGACCCTCGCCGGGACCCGCGTCGCCGACCTGTACGCCGGATCGGGCGCCGTCGGACTCGAGGCCCTGTCCCGCGGCGCCGCGCACGCCCTGCTCGTCGAGGCCGACGGCAGGGCCGCCCGCACGGTGCGCGAGAACGCCCGGGCCGTCGGCCTGCCCGGCGCGGACGTGCGGACGGGCAAGGCCGAGCAGGTCGTCCGCGAGAGCGCCCCGGGCGACCCTTACGACGTCGTGTTCCTCGACCCGCCCTACGACGTGTCCGACGCCGATCTTCGCGAGATCCTGCTCACACTCGGCCGCCAGGGGTGGCTTGCGGACGGCGCCGTCGTCACCGTTGAACGCAGCACCAGGGGCGGCACGTTCGGCTGGCCGGAGTGCTTCGAGCCGGTGCGCTCCCGCCGCTACGGCGAGGGCACACTGTGGCACGGCAGGGCGGCCGCACCGGCAGCCGCCGGGCCCGCGTCCGCAGCAGCCGCGTCATGACACCGCCGGAGAGCGAGGAGACCCCATTGCGCCGCGCCGTCTGTCCCGGATCCTTCGATCCGATCACCAACGGACACCTCGACATCATCGCCCGCGCGTCCCGGCTCTACGACGTCGTCCACGTCGCCGTGATGATCAACATGTCCAAGAAGGGCCTGTTCACCGTCGACGAGCGCATCGACCTGATCCGCCGGGCGACCGCCGAGTTCGGCAACGTGGAGGTCGAGTCCTTCCACGGCCTGCTGGTCGACTTCTGCAAGGAACGCGACATCCCCGCCATCGTGAAGGGGCTGCGCGCCGTCAGCGACTTCGACTACGAGCTGCAGATGGCGCAGATGAACAACGGCCTGTCCGGCGTCGAGACGCTGTTCGTCCCCACCAACCCGACCTACAGCTTCCTGTCCTCCTCGCTCGTCAAGGAGGTCGCGACCTGGGGCGGCGACGTCTCCCACCTCCTGCCGCCGGTGGTGCACGAGGCGCTCGTCGCACGGCTCGCGGAGCGCTGAGGCCGCACGGCCCAACCGCCCTGCGGGGCAAGGGCCCTCACCCGGTGTCGCCCCCCGCCCCGCGGGTCGTACAGTCGTTGCGTCCCTCTCGTAATCCGGTTGAGAAAAGGCGAGCACACGGTGGACGTGCAGAAGAAGCTCGACGAGATCGTCGACGCTGTGGGGAACGCCAGGTCCATGCCCATGTCGGCGTCGTGCGTGGTGAACCGCGCCGAACTGCTCGCGATGCTGGAAGAGGTGCGCTCCGCCCTGCCCGGCTCGCTGGCGCAGGCCGAGGAGGTGATCGGCGGCCACGAGCAGCTCGCCGCGCAGGCCCGCCAGGAGGCCGACCGGATCATCCAGGAGGCGCACGCCCAGCGCTCGGCGCTGATCTCCGACACCGTCGTCGCCCGGCAGTCGCAGGACGAGGCGGACCGCATCCTCTCCGACGCCCGCCGCGACGCCGAGGAGATCCGCGCGGAGGCCGACGACTACGTCGACTCCAAGCTCGCCAACTTCGAGGTCGTCCTCACCAAGACGATCGGCTCGGTCGACCGGGGCCGCGAGAAGCTGCTCGGCCGCACCCCCGGCGAGGGCCCGGACGGTGAGGGCGCGGGCTACGACGACGACCCGGACGCGCCCGAGTACAGCGACGACCCGAGCACCCTGATCCGGCGCGCCGACGACTACGTCGACGTCAAGCTCGGCGCCTTCGAGGCCGTGCTCTCCAAGACCCTGGAGGCCGTCGGCCGCGGCCGGCAGAAGCTGCACGGCCGCATCGCCACCGACGACCTCGGCGCGCACATGGCCGCCCAGGACGCGTCCGGCGGCCAGGGCCTCGGCGAGTCCGACTTCCTCTCCGACCTCGCGGACATCAGGCCGCCCGCCCGGGAACGGCCCGCCCCGCGCGCCGTCGAGCCGGCCGCCGAGCCCGCCGCGGCCGAGGACCGGCCGATGATCCCCGCGAACGCCCAGCAGCCCTACCAGGACGGCGGCTACGCGGGGACCGGCTACGAGACCGGGTCCTACGACATGGGCGCCGTGCACGGCATGAACCCCGACGGCACGGGCGGCGACGCGGCGGGCGGCTATCAGGCCACAGGCCAGGGCTACGGCGGCGACCAGGGCTACGGCGGCTACGGGCAGCAGGACGCGTACGGCTACCAGCAGCAGGACCCGTACGCCTACCAGCAGGGCGGCTACGACCCCGCCGCGCAGGGCGCCCACCCCGACGCCTACGGCCAGGACGGCCAGGGCTACGGCTGGCAGCAGGACCCCGGGCAGCAGCACGACGCGTCCCACCAGCAGCACGACCCGTCGCAGCAGGGCCAGGCGGCGCTCGACGAGACGAGCTTCTTCGACACGAGCATGATCGACATGGAGGCCCTGCGGCGGTACGAAGAGGGCCGCTGACCACGGCCGGGGGACCGGATTGGGTCCTGCGGCACGCTACCGGTATCCTGGTCCTTCGGTCGCGCACACGTGTCGCGATCACGGCTGCCCGCCCGGACCGCCCGGTCCGAACGTCCCGCCCGCTCCACGGGGACACCGGCGGCAGCCCTCTCGGTGACATCCCGATCAGCTGAAGGCAGGGACGGTTGTGAACGCGCGCCTCGACCACCGCAACCCCCTCGTGTTCGACACGCACGAGCTGGGGCGGCGACCCGGTGCGCTCCAGCGGCTGACCCGGTCGGTCCCGGCTCCCAAGGACTTCGGCGTGGCCGACGTCATCGGGATCCCCGAGGGAAACCCCGTCGAGCTGAGCCTCCGGCTCGAATCGGTGATGGAGGGCGTGCTGGTCTCCGGTACCGCCCGTGCCACGGCCGAGGGGGAGTGCGTAAGGTGTCTGGAGCCGCTGAGCCGCAAGGTCGAGGCGGACATCCAGGAACTGTTCTCGTACCACGACGCCGACGACCGGGGCCGCCCCAAGGCGGAGCCCGGCGACGACGCCGAGGATGACGACGACAGGCTCTTCATCGAGGACGGCCTGTTCGACCTCGAACCGGTGCTGCGCGACGCGGTGGTGCTCGCACTGCCGATGCAGCCGCTGTGCACGGAGGACTGCGCAGGCCTGTGCCCCGAGTGCGGGGTCAGGCTGGCGGACGAGCCCGGGCACCACCACGATGCCGTCGACCCCCGGTGGGCGGCACTGCAAGGACTCGCCGAGACCGTCAAGGACGGCGAGAAGGACTCCATCGAGTACACAGACGGTGCCACACCCGGTGCCGCCGACGAGAAGCAGGAGAAGTAGCTGTGGCTGTTCCGAAGCGGAAGATGTCGCGCAGCAACACGCGCCACCGCCGGTCGCAGTGGAAGGCTGTGGCCCCCAACCTGGTGTCGTGCGAGCGCTGCCAGGAGCCGAAGCTGCAGCACATCGCGTGCCCCAGCTGCGGCACCTACAACAAGCGCCAGGTCATCGAGGTCTGAGCGGCTGGTGAGAGGCTCAATGTCTGACCTGTCCGCGGACAAGAACGCAAAGAAGCAGACAGACACCGTGCACACAGCCTCGTCCCACACGCTTCTGGAAGGGCGGCTCGGGTATCACCTTGAGTCCGCCCTTCTGGTGCGTGCGCTGACGCACCGTTCCTTCGCCTACGAGAACGGCGGACTGCCCACCAACGAGCGCCTGGAGTTCCTGGGCGACTCGGTGCTCGGGCTGGTGGTCACGGACACGCTGTACCGCATCCACCCCGACCTGCCCGAGGGCCAGCTCGCGAAGCTGCGCGCCGCCGTGGTGAACGCGAGAGCGCTCGCCGAGGTCAGCCGCGGCCTCGACCTGGGGGCCTTCATCCGGCTCGGCCGCGGTGAGGAGGGCACGGGCGGGCGCGACAAGGCGTCCATCCTCGCCGACACCCTCGAAGCGGTGATCGGCGCGGTCTATCTCGACCAGGGCCTCGACGCGGCCTCCGAACTGGTGCACCGCCTCTTCGACCCGCTGATCGAGAAGTCCTCGAACCTCGGTGCGGGACTCGACTGGAAGACCAGTCTCCAGGAGCTCACGGCGGCGGAGAGCCTCGGCGTGCCCGAGTACCTCGTCACCGAGAAGGGCCCCGACCACGAGAAGACCTTCACTGCTGCCGCCCGCGTCGGTGGTGTCTCGTACGGCACCGGCACCGGCCGCAGCAAAAAGGAGGCGGAGCAGCAGGCCGCCGAGTCCGCGTGGCGCGCCATCAGGGCCGCGGCGGACGAGCGGGCTGCCGCGTCGGACTCCGTTCCGCAGGACTGACGTGCCCGAACTGCCCGAGGTGGAGGTCGTACGGCGCGGACTCGAGCGCTGGGTGAGCGGCCGGACGGTCGCCGAGGCCGAGGTGCTGCACCCGCGCGCCGTACGACGCCATCTCGCGGGCGGCGAGGACTTCGCCGCCCGCCTCGAGGGCCGCACCTTCGGGCCGGCCCGGCGGCGCGGCAAGTACCTGTGGCTCCCGCTCGACGATCCGGGGTACTCCGTCCTCGGCCACCTCGGGATGAGCGGTCAGCTGCTGGTGCGGCCGAAGGACGCGCCGGACGAGAAGCACCTGCGCGTGCGCCTGCGGTTCGCCGACGCGCTGGACACGGAACTGCGCTTCGTCGACCAGCGCACCTTCGGCGGCCTGTCGCTGCACGACAACACCCCCGACGGCCTCCCGGACGTCATCGCGCACATCGCGCGCGACCCGCTGGACCCCGACTTCGACGACGCGGCGTTCCCCGTCGCCCTGCGGGCGAAGCGCACGACGGTCAAGCGCGCCCTGCTGGACCAGTCCCTCATCAGCGGCGTCGGCAACATCTACGCCGACGAGGCGCTGTGGCGCAGCCGCCTGCACTACGACCGGCCGACCGCGACGCTGACCCGGCCCGCGGTGGTCGAGCTGCTCGGGCACGTACGGGACGTGATGAACGCGGCCCTCGACGTCGGCGGCACCAGCTTCGACAGCCTCTACGTGAACGTGAACGGCGAGTCGGGCTACTTCGACCGCTCGCTCGACGCGTACGGCCGGGAGGACGAGCCGTGCCACCGGTGCGGCACGCCGATGCGGCGCAGGCCCTGGATGAACCGGTCGAGCTACTTCTGCCCGCGCTGCCAGCGCCCGCCGCGGACGAGCGCCTGACGCTCCCCGCGAACCCGGCCGGCGCGGCGGTCCGCCGCCGGGGGCGGCGGACCGAGGCCGTCCCGCGGGCCCGGCACATCATCCGTACCGCGATCCACGCGGCGGGCGGGTTCACCCCGTCGTGGGGCGACGCGACGGCGCCGGCCGTCGCGGTCGAGTACGAGCCGGAGACGACGGAACTCGCGCCCGCCTGACGCGCTCGGGCGACTGCGCCCGCGACCGGGGTCCGGTCGGGGGCGCGATGCTGTGCGTGCCCGCTCATCAGGTCATACGGAATCGCGGCCCGGAGGTCCCGGCCGCACGCGTGAAGGACGGGGACGGCCCGGCCGGTGCCGCACCGGGCCACCCAGGACCCGGGCGGGTCCCGCCGTTCGTGGGGCGTCCTCAGAAGCCGAAGTCCTGCGTCCACCAGGGGCCGCCCGTGCCGTAGTGCACGCCGACGCCCAGGCGGGTGTAGTCGCAGTTCAGGATGTTCGCACGGTGGCCCTCGGAGTTCATCCAGGCGTCCATGACGGCCTGGGGGTCGGCCTGGCCGCGCGCTATGTTCTCGCCGCCGAGGCTCTTCACGCCGGCGGCGTCCGCGCGGTCCCAGGGCGTCTTGCCGTCGGGGTCCGTGTGGTCGAAGAAGTCCCGCGCGGCCATCTCGTCGCTGAAGTTCTGCGCGAGCGAGTCGAGCGAGGGATCGTCCGTGAGGGGACTGCAGCCGGCCTTCGCCCGCTCCTGGTTGACCAGGCTGAGGATCTGCGCGGCCGCCGAGGCGTCGGGAGCGGAGGACGCGGGCGCCTTGACGACGTGGGGCGTGGTGGCGGGCGCGGGCGCCTTGGTCACCGGGGCCTTCGTCGGGACGACCTTCTTCTGCGGTGTCGCGGGCGCCTTCGGGCTCCGCGAGGGCGACGGCTTGTGGGACGGCTTGGCGACGGGGCTGTGCGACGCCTTCGGCGTGGCGGGCGCGGAGGTCGTCGCGCCGGAGCCGGCGGGGGAGTCCGTCGGCGAGGCGCTGTCGCCGCCCTGCTGGCGCAGGTCGGCCGGGCCGCCGTCGGTCTGCACCTGCTCGCCGCCGGGAGCGGCCGCGCCCACCTCGTAGTGGCCGCCGCCGGGTATCAGCCCGGAGGCCACGGCCACGGCGCCCACGGCCATCGCGGCGGACGCGCCCAGCAGGCCGGTGCGTACGGGGGCGGCCACGCGCCTGCGGCGCTCGCCCCCCGCGTGCCGGCCGCCGGCCGGAGCCTGCTCGGAAACGGGGGCGGGCCGGGCAGCGGAGCGTCCATGGCGTCCCATCCGCGGTCCTTCCTCGTGAACTCGGTGTCTGGGTTACGTCCTCGCGATGTGACGCGCACGCGCACCTGAGCGCCTCGGGCATCACGGGCCTCACCCGAACGAGTGAGGCGTATCGCGACGGGACTGTACGCCATGATGTGTGGGGCCGGTGAGGCCTGAGAGGAAATAGACGGTTAGCTTGCGTCCATGGACGAACATGTACGACTCACCGCGTGGGTGCGCGGCCGAGTACAGGGAGTGGGGTTCCGCTGGTTCACCAGGGAGAACGCCCTGCGGATCGGCGGCCTGACGGGCTTCGCTCTCAACCTCGACGACGGCCGTGTGCAGGTCGTGGCCGAAGGGACGCGTGAGAATTGCCACCGGCTGCTGGACTGGCTCAGGTCCGACGACACGCCCGGCCGCGTCGACGGCGTCACTGAGATCTGGGACACCCCGCGCGGCGGGTACGAGGCCTTCGCCATCCGGTGAGGAAGGGTCGCTCCGCGTCGGCGCGGACGGCCGTGCGGCGGGTCCGGGGGCGGCGCACGCATGCCGCTCGACCGATGTGACCAGGTGCTTGCCAGGGCGTGCCCGCGCGTGCGAGGCTGCCGCACCGACGGGGGTCCGGGCGCCGGAACCCGCGGGAAGCAGGCCGCGACCGGGCGCCGGGAGCGCCGGGCCGCAGGAGGCCGCGCCCGCACGGACCGTGATCGTGTTGACCGTCAAACTTTTTGGTGAGACTCTGGAAGCCCCGCGCACACCAACTGTTCGGCAGCGAGAACCGCAGAGATCACACCCTCTCTGCCGGGCACGCGGATGCGTTTTTCCCTCACGAAACCACGACCCACACCGCATTCGGTCGGTCACTCATTGTGGAGGACCATCCATCATGGCAAAGGCGCTTCTCGGTTATGTCGGCGGTTCCGACCCGCGACTCCTCGCCGAGATGCGACGGCTTCAGCAGCGTGTCCAGGACCTGGAGTCCGAACTCGTACGGATCCAGTCCGAGAACGACGCGTTGAGCGCTGCCGCCGCACAGCACCCTGGAGAGTCGCTGCTCGACGGCATCGACATCGATGTTTCCCAGGAGCCTGCGCTCACCTGATCATCGGCCCGCCAGGGCCGTCGTCGGGTGAGATCATTCCGCCGGCAAGAATAATGCAAGGGACGCTCCGGCGTCCCTTCTTTCTTTCGTCTCCGTCTCCCCCGGTGGCGGGTCCCCTCGAAGAGCCCCAAGTCCCTCGCGGCACTGCGTCCTTCAATCCTCCCCGGGCTCTTTCTTAACGTCTGATGTGCCCTGCACGCTCAGTGGTGAAACCGCCGACGGACGATCGGTGCGGGTAGAGTCCGGCGGCGTGCACCTCAAGGCCATGACACTGCGGGGGTTCAAGTCGTTCGCGTCCGCCACGACGCTGCGGTTCGAACCGGGCATCACCTGCGTCGTGGGCCCCAACGGCTCCGGCAAGTCCAACGTGGTCGACGCACTGTCCTGGGTGATGGGCGAGCAGGGCGCGAAGTCGCTGCGCGGCGGCAAGATGGAGGACGTCATCTTCGCCGGGACGACGGGCCGCCCGCCCCTCGGCCGCGCCGAGGTCTCCCTGACGATCGACAATTCCGACGGCGCGCTGCCCATCGAGTACGCCGAGGTCACGATCACGCGGATCATGTTCCGCGGCGGCAGCAGCGAGTACCAGATCAACGGCGACACCTGCCGGCTGCTCGACATCCAGGACCTCCTCTCCGACTCCGGCATCGGCCGCGAGATGCACGTCATCGTCGGGCAGGGGCAGCTCGACTCCGTCCTGCACGCCGACCCGATGGGCCGCCGGGCCTTCATCGAGGAGGCGGCGGGCGTCCTCAAGCACCGCAAGCGCAAGGAGAAGGCGCTGCGGAAGCTCGACGCGATGCAGGCGAACCTCGCGCGCGTCCAGGACCTCACCGACGAGCTGCGCAGACAGCTCAAGCCCCTCGGGCGGCAGGCCGCCGTCGCCCGGCGCGCCGCCGTCATCCAGGCCGACCTGCGCGACGCGCGCCTGCGCCTGCTCGCCGACGACCTCGTACGCCTGAAGGAGGCGCTGCGCACGGAGGTCGCGGACGAGGCGGAGCTCAAGCGCCGCAAGGAGGAGGCCGAGGCGCGGCTCAAGACGGCGCTGACCCGCGAGGCCGACCTGGAGGACGAGGTGCGGCGCCTGGCGCCGCGCCTGAGCCGCGCACAGGAGACGTGGTACGGGCTGTCGCAGCTCGCCGAGCGGGTGCGCGGCACCGTCTCCCTCGCCGACGCGCGCGTCACCAGCGCGACCCAGGCGCCCGGCGAGGAACGGCGCGGCCGGGACCCCGAGGACATGGAGCGCGAGGCGGCCCGCATCCGCGAGCAGGAGGCCGAGCTGGAGGCCGCCCTGGAGGCCGCGGAGCGGGCCCGCGAGGACACCGTCTCCCACCGCTTCGAGCTGGAGCGCGCACTCGCCTCCGAGGAACGCCGGCTCAAGGACGCCGCCCGCGCCGTCGCGGACCGCCGCGAACAGCTCGCCCGCCTGCAGGGGCAGGTCACCGCGGCCCACGGCCGGGCGGCGTCGGCGCAGGCCGAGATCGACCGCCTCGCCGCGAGCCGCGACGGGGCCCGGGACCGGGCCGTCGCCGCGCAGGAGGAGTACGAGCAGCTGAAGGCCGAGGTCGACGGCCTCGACGCCGGCGACCACGAGCTGGGCGAGGAGCACGAGGCGGCCCGCCGGGAGCTGGCCGCCGCGGAGGCCG
>NZ_JAKGCV010000013.1 GCF_021556455.1 Streptomyces fuscigenes
TGCCGGTGCGCGAGCTGGCCCGCGCCACCGTCGGCGCCGCCTCGCTGGCCGCCGCCGAACTGCTCGCCGCCCGCCGCGGCGAGTCCGCGGCGCCCCCGGTGCGCGTCAGGGAGGGCGCCGTCGCCACCGCTTTCGTCAGTGAGCGGCACCTGCGCATCGACGGCCGCCACTCGGCGGGCTTCGCGCCGCTGTCCCGGTTCTGGCCCGCGGCGGACGGCTGGGTGCGCACGCACGCGAACTACCCGCACCACCGGGCCCGGCTGCTGCGCTCCCTGGGCGTCGAGGACATCGGCGACGACGGCAAGCTCGTGGCCCGCATGGCGAACCTCCTCGCCGGGCTGCCCGCCGAGGAGATCCAGGACCGGGTCTATGCGGGCGGCGGGCTGGCGGTGCGCGTCGCCCCCTCCCCGGTCGCCCGGACCCTGCCGCTCGTGGAGATCGACGGTCCCGGGCACGGCGACGGCCCCGGTGGCGACGCCCCGGTCACGGGGCACGCGTCACGGGCGAACGGCTTGAACGGCGCGCACGACTCGCACGACTCGCACGACACGAACGCCTCGCACGCCTCGCGGGAACCCGGCGGACCGCGCGAGGCACGGGACCGGACGCTCCCTCCGGCCGCGCTGCCCGCGCAGGGGGTGCGCGTCCTCGACCTGACGCGGGTGATCGCCGGGCCCGTCGCCACCCGCACGCTCGCGCTGCTCGGCGCCGACGTGCTGCGGATCGACTCGCCGCGCCTGCCGGAGACGCCGGAGGCGCACGCCGAGACCGGCCTCGGCAAGCGCTCCGCGCTGCTCGACCTGGCCGCCTCCGCCGATCGCGCCGCCTTCGACCGGCTCCTCGCCTCCGCCGACGTGCTCGTCACCGGCTACCGTCCCGGCGCCCTCGACCGGCTCGGGCTGGCCGCCGACGACGTGCTCGCCCGCCACCCCGGCCTCGTCGTGGCGCAGCTGAGCGCGTGGGGCTTCAGTGACGTGGGGGCCTGGGCGGGCCGGCGGGGCTTCGACAGCCTGGTGCAGGCCGCCACCGGGATCGCGGCGCTCGAGGGGGACGAGGACGGCAACCCGGGAGCGCTGCCCGCGCAGGCGCTGGACCACGGCACGGGATACCTGCTCGCCGCGGCCGTCCTGCGGTGTCTGACCGTGCGCCGGGCGACGGGCGCGGGCGCCCGCGTACGGCTGTCCCTCGCGGGCACCGCGCAGTGGCTCCTGCACGGCATCGCGCCCGATCCGCTGCCGGGTCCGGCGTACGTCGCCGACCAGTACGTCACCGAACCGCCGGCCCCGGGCACCGGCGTGCGCCACGCCCTGTCCCCGGTGCACTACGACGGCTCCCCCGCCGACTGGAACCATCTGGCCACGCCCTGGGGTTCGGACACCCCGAACTGGCTGTGAGACGAGACGCGGCCCCGGATACCGTCGGGGTCATGGCGGGGACGAGTGGGGGAACGGGCCGACCGGCGGACGGCACCGGCACGCCCGGTGACGGCGGCAGCGATGCCGGGGCGCGCGAGGGCGCCGGTACGCACCATGGCGGCGACACCGGCAGCGACGCCGGCAGCAGAGGTGGCAGCGACCACGGCGGCGCGGCGCGCGTCCGTGGTGCCGGGGATCCCCGGCAGCGGGACTGGACCGGCCGGCCCGCCTGGTTCGTCCTCAACGAATCGGGCGCCCTCCTCGTGGAGTTGGCGGCCTTCGCGGCTCTGTGCTGGTGGGGCCTGCACGTGGGCGGTCCGTTGCCCGCCGTGGCCGTGACGCTCGCCGCGATCGTGGTGTGGGGACTGTTCGCGGCGCCGCGCGCCCGTTTCCGCGTGCCGGCCGGCGCCGTGCTGGCGGTCAAGGCCCTCGTCCTCGGCGGAGGCGCCCTCGCGCTGTGGCCCGTGGGCCACCCGGTGTGGGCGATCGTGCTGGGCGCCGTCGTCGTCGTGAACACCGGACTCGCGCAGGTGTCGCGGCGCACGCTCCCGGCGCCGGCGGTCCCGGCGTCCGCCGACCCGGGCACCGGCGACGGGCCCCGGGGCACCGCGGCCTGACGGGGCCGCGGCACGCCACGGCGTCACGGGACGACGGACGGCGTCCGGTGGATGTCACCCGCGGCCTGGCAGAGGCGGGCCCCCGTGCCGCCCCAGCGCAGGGCGACGATCTCCGCGGCTATGGACACCGCCGTCTCCTCCGGCGTCCGGGCCCCGAGGTCCAGGCCGATCGGGGACGCGAGCCGTGCCAGGTCGGCCTCGTCGGCGCCCTCCGCGCGCAGCCGCGCCGTGCGGTCCTCGTGGGTGCGCCTGCTGCCCATCACGCCGATGTAGGCGGCGGGCGTGCGCAGCGCCTCCAGCAGCAGCGGCACGTCGAACTTGGGGTCGTGCGTCAGCACGCACATCACCGTGCGCTCGTCGACCTCGGTCCCCGCCAGGTACTCGTGCGGCCAGGCCCGCACGACCTCGTCGGCGTCGGGGAAGCGCTCGCGCGTGGCGAAGGCGGGACGTGCGTCGCACACCGTCACTCGGTAGCCGAGGAAGGCGCCCATGCGTGCCGTCGCCGCCGCGTGGTCGATCGCGCCGAAGACCAGCATCCGGGCGCGCCGGTTGAAGGACTGCACGAACACGGCCACCTCGTCCATCCTTCGCTGCCCGCGGGCGCCGTAGTGCCGCTGGTCCGTCGAGCCGCGTGCGAGCAGGCCGCGGGCGTCGCCGTCGACCGCCGCGTCCAGCCACGGGTGCCCGCCGAGCGTCCCGGACGCGTCGCCCGCGTCCACGAACCGCTGCGCGCCGAGCGTCGCCGCGCCGCCCGTCACGGTCGCCACCGCGACCGGCGCGCCCGCCGCGACGCGGCCCAGGGCGGCCGAGAGGGCATCTCGAGCCGGACCCGCCGCGTACGGCACGATCAGCACGCTCAGCACTCCGCCGCAGGTCAGCCCGACGGCGAACGCGTCGTCGTCGGAGATGCCGTACGTCCTGATGCGTGGCGCACCGCCCGCCAGCGAGTCGAGTCCCTCCTCGTACACCGCGCTCTCCAGGCAGCCGCCGGAGATGCTGCCGAGCACGCGCCCGTCGGCGGTCACCGCCATCACGGCGCCGGGGCCGCGCGGCGCGCTGCCGCGCACGGCGACCACGGTGGCCAGCGCGAACGGCGTATCGGAGTCGATCAGTTCACGCAGCTGCGGCAGGATCTCACGCATCGGTGCCTCCTCGGGGGCGGCGGGCGCGGCCTAGGAATTCGCGGGTGACGGGGGTGTGGTTGTGTGGGACGCGACGGCGGAGGGCGACGGCGATGGCGGTGACGGCGTGAGGGACGAGGGCGCGGCCGGGAGCGGCCGCGGCGGTGGCACCGGCGGCGGGGGCGACGCGCCCCGGGCGGCCGGGCAGGGCGCGGACACGGACGCCGGTACGGTCTCGGGCGGCGGCGCCGGGGAGGCGGACGCCGGGTGGGTCCGGGACGTGCTCGACCGGCCGGGGCTGACGGCCGGCGAACGCGAGATCCTGCGCGTCCTCGGCCGGGAGGACGATCCCGGCAGCGTCGGCTCGCAGATCGTCGTGTCCCTCGGCGCGTCCATCATCGAGGGCCGGATGCGACCGGGGGACGACCTCAACTCGGTCGATCTGGCGCGTCGTTTCCGCAGCAGCAGGACGCCCGTGCGGGAGGCGCTCGCCATCCTGGAACGGGAGGGCCTGGTGGAGATCGCCGCGCGCAGGCGGCCGCGTGTGCGGACGCTGGGCCTCGCCGAGGTCAGGGAGATCTACGAGCTGCGCGCCGAACTGTACGGGCTGGTCAGCCGGCGGATCGTGCTGCACTGCCCGGACCGCGGGCTGGACGAGCTGCGGGCCGCCCAGGCGGAGCTGGAGTCCGCCGCGGCCGCCGCCGACCTGGAGCGCTACTTCTGGCTGGTCGTCGGCTTCCGCAACATGGAGGCGCGGCTGGCCGCGAACGAGACCGTGCGCGGCGTCCTCGACTCCGTCGGCATCAGGACGCTCCAGCTCCGCCACCTCAGCCTGTCCCTGCCGGGCCGGGTCGAGACGTCCGTGGGCGACCACCGGCGCCTGCTGAAGGCGTACGTGGACCGCGACGCGGACCTCGCCTCCGCCCTCACGCGGTCGATCGTGCGCCGCGGGCTCGCGGCCGTGGAGGGCTCGGGCTGGACGGGCTTCTCCGGCTGAGCGCACCGCGCCCGCAGGCCGTCCGCCCACTGCCCCCGCGCCGCCCGATGGGCCGCTCCGCCGCTGTCTGCGGCCGCCAGCCCGCGGGGCGGCTCCGGCCGCCGGATCCCCCGGCGCACGGCCGCCGCCTGCCGCGCCTCCTTCCTCCTTCGGCGCTCCGGCCGCCGCCGGGCCCCGGGCCGCGCTCACGGCTGCCCGCCGCCGCGGCCGGGCCGGCGGGGGAAGAGGCCGGTGGCGCCCAGCAGCCGGGCCCGGTCGGCGTCGTCCAGCTTCAGGGCGTCGAGCGCGGCCACCGGCTGGTCGGCCCGCATGGGGAACGGGTAGTCGCTGCCGAGCACCACCCGGCCGGGCGCCGCGAAGTCCAGGAGGTGGCGCAGGGCGTCGTCGTCGTGCAGGACCGTGTCGAACCAGAGTCGGCCGGCCAGTTGCCGCGGGCTCCGCGTGCCCCGGGCGCGCACGGGCGGCGGGGCCGCCGTGAAGCCCCGCTCCAGGCGGCCGATCTGGTACGGGACGAAGCCGCCGCCGTGCACGAGCAGGACCCGCAGCCCCGGGTGGGCCTCCAGCACGCCACCCAGCAGGAGCGCCGCCGCGGCGAACGTGGTCTCCGCGGGGTTGCCGACCAGGATGTGCAGGAACAGCCGACGCATCCGCTCGGGCACGTCCAGCTCGGCGGGGTGCACGATCACCGGCACGTCGAGGTCCTCCGCGGCCCGCCAGAACGGCGCGAGCGAGGGGTCGTCCAGCCCGCCGTCCCCTACGCGGGCGCCGATCTGCACGGCCTCGTGGCCGAGTTCCGTGACGGCGCGCCGCAACTCGTCCGCGGCCAGGGCGGGTGCCTGGAGCGGGACCGCCGCGGCGATGCGGAAGCGGTCGGGGTGCGCGGCGCGCAGCGCGGCGGCGGACTCGTTCTGCACGCGGGCCAGCCACAGCCCGTCGTCGGGGGGCAGTTCGTATCCGGCGAGGTCCATCCACGGCGCGACGAGCTGCACGTCGACGCCGGCCGAGGCCATCCAGGCGAGGCGGGCGCCGACGTCGCTCAGCGGCGGGATCAGGGGCAGGCCGCTCGGCCGGCCGCCGACCTCGACGCGGGTCACCTGCCCGCCGCCCGCCTCCCGGGTCACCAGGCGCACGCCGTGTGCCGCGCCCTCGTCCCGGATGCGTTCGACGGCGAGGGCGCCGACGTGGTGGGCGTGGACATCCACAACGGTGCCGCCGGCGCCTCGTGTGCCTGCCGTGGTCCCCGCGGTCACGACGCGCTCCCCTCGCCGGTCAGCGACCGGCCGGTGAGCTGCTCCAGGGCCGTGACCACCACGTCCGGGTTCTCCAGGGGCGTCAGATGGCGGGTGCCCGGCACGACCGTGGCCGGTCCGTCCCCGATCCGCTCGGCGAGGTCGCGCGCCATGGCGGGCGGTGTGGCCGTGTCGTCCTCCCCGACGAGCACCCGTACCGGGTGCGGGACGCGGGTCGCGCGGGCGCGCAGGTCGGCGGCGCCGAGCATCGCGCACGTCGCCTCGTACGCGTGGATGTCGTTGGCGGTGAAGACCGCGGTCAGCCGTTCCATCAGCGCGGGCTCCGCGGCGCGGAACGCGTCGCCGAACCAGCGGGTCAGCTGGAACGGGATCAGCGCGCCGAGCCCCTCGCGGCGGGCCTTTCGGGCCCGCCCGGCCCAGTCGTCGGGGGCCGTGGGCCCGTACCAGGCGGTGGTGTCGACGAACAGCGCCCCGCGCGTGCGTTCCCGGTGGCGCGCGGCGAACTCCTGCGCCACGCAGCCGCCCATCGAGCAGCCCGCCACGACGGCGTCCGGCCAGCCGAGATGGTCCAGCAGGTCGGCCAGGTCGTCCGCGAACTGCGACGTGGTGTAGGGGCCTTCGGGACGCCCGGAGCGGCCGTGGCCCCGGCAGTCGTACGCGAGCGTCTCGGCCGCGCCCGCGAGCCGGTCCCCGACGCGTGACCACAGCGACCGGTCGAGGGCCAGGCTGTGGACGAGGACGACGCGCGGGGCGCCTGCCGGCGCGGGGGTGTGCGTGTAGGACAGGGTGACGCCGTCGCGGGTGCGCGCCTCGCCCTCGGTCCCCGTGTCCGCGGTGGTCATCGGTCTCCTCCTGCGTGGTGCCCGGTGCCCCGGGCGCGGTGCGCCGCCTCGGTGAGCGCGCGCCGCGAGAACTCGCCGATCATGCGGGTCTTGTAGGCGGCCGAACCCTTCACGTCGTCGTAGGGACGGGTGCCGGATGCCGCCGCCCGCGCGGCCTCCTCGACCAGGTCCGCGTCGAACCGCCCGCCCAGCAGCCCGTCGAGGGGGACCGCCACCGGGCCGCCCTCGACCGAACCGACGGCGAGCGAGAGCCGGGTGGCGCGGCCTTCGCCGTCGAGTCCGACGACGGCGGCGACATGGACGCACGCGTACTCCCACACGCCCCGTACCAGGTACTTGCGGTACGCGGAGCCCGTGGCGGCGCCCCGCGGGCGGGTCGGCAGGGTGACGGCGACGAGCAGTTCGCCGGGGCGCAGCCCGCCGTCGGCCGCGGGCCGCAGCGCCTCGGGCACGCTCAGCGTCCGGCTGCCGCCCCGGGCCGCGCGCACCGTGAGGTCCGCGCCGAGCGCGGTGAGCGCGACGGGCGGGTCGTGGGCGTCGTCATGGGCGGCGATGTTCCCGCCGAGGGTCACGAGGCGGCGTATGCGCCCGGTCGCGACGGAGCCGCACGCCTCGGTGAACACGGGCCAGACCCGCGCGATCGCCGCGGCCTTGGCACAGTCGTCGAGCGGGGTGGCGGCGCCGACGGTGATCCGCCCGTCGGGGCCGGTGCGGACGCCCGCCAGTGCGGGCAGGCCGGCCACCGGGACCAGCGTGCTGGGGCGGTCCGGGGCGCGGTGATGGCGTGCCAGGGTGTGGCCGACGCCGCCGCCGAGCACCGCGGCGCCGTCCTGTGCGAGGAGCGCGAGCGCCTCGTCCAGGGAGCGCGGGACGGCGAGGGCGACGGGCGGGCGGGGTGCGGGGGCGCCGCCGCCGCTGCCTGCTTCCGCTGCGAGGGTCGTCATCGTGCCTCCTGTGTACGGGAGTCGGGCCCGCGCCCGGCGTCCGGCGCGGACGCGGAGCCGTGCGGCGCGGACGCGGGATCGCGCGGTGCGGGCGCCGCGTCGGGTTCGGGGGCCGACGAGCGGGCGTCCTGCGCGGTCGGGTCGGCGGTGTCCGGCGGGGCACCCTGCGCGCTCATGCCCCAGAACACCTTCTCGGCGGTGATGGGCAGCTCGTGCACCCGGACCCCGACGGCGTCGGCGACCGCGCTCGCGATGATGGACGGCACCGGGTCGAGGGAGATCTCGCCGACGCCCTTCGCGCCGAAGGGGCCGGTGGGCTCGTAGGAGTCGGCGAACCCTATGTGCAGCTTCCGGGGCATGATCCCGGCCGTGGGGAGCTTGTAGTCGCCGAAGTTGGGCCGCCGCGGGCCGCCGTCGCGCCAGCTGAAGCGCTCCGTGACGGCCATGCCGAGGCCCTGCGCGATCCCGCCCTCGACCTGGCCCTCCGCCAGCGGCGGGTTGAGGACCGTGCCGCAGTCGACGACCGCCGCGAACTCGGTGACGGTCAGGGCGCCCGTCGCCGGGTCAACCTCCACCTCGGCCGCCTCCGCGGCGAAGTTGTAGGCGCCGGACTCGTTGCCGTAGCGGGACTGGTCGGGGAACTCGGAGGGGTTGTCGAACGAGCCGATGCCGATGACGGGTTCGCCGTCCGGCCGGTACAGCTCGGCCCGCACGACCGTGCCGACGGGCGAGGACACCGGGTCCCCGCCGTCCGGTCCGGCGGGCCCGTGCACCACGCCGTCCGCCACCCACAGCTGGGAGGCGGGCCGGCCCAGCTGGCGGGCGGCCGCTTCGAGGAGCCGCCCGCAGGCCTGCTCGGCCGCGCGTTTGACGGCGTTGCCCGCGACGTAGGTGACCCGGCTGGCGAGCGCGCCCAGCGCGTGCGTCGTCAGATCCGTGTCGGGCCTCGACACGGAGACGTCGGCGACGGCCAGGCCGAGTTCGGCGGCGGCGATCTGCGCGAGGGTGGTGCGGGCACCCGTCCCGATGTCGCCCTCGCCGACGATGACGGTGGCGCGGCCGTCCTCGGTGAGGCGGACGATCGCGGAACTGCCGTCGTAGTCGCCGAAGCTGCGCCGGCCCGAGACATGGACGCTGACGCCCATCGCGAGGCCCCGGTTCGGGGTGGGGTTCGCCCGCTTGCCGGCCCAGTCGATCGCCTCTGCGGCCTTGGTGATGCACTGCTTCAGCTCGCAGCTGGTGATCTTGTGGTTGTGCGGGGAGACGCTGCCGGACTCCACCGCGTTCAGCAGGAACAGGTCGGGGACCTCGATGCCCAGCTTCCCGGCCGCGAGGTCCCACGCCTGCCCGACGGCCCAGTCGGCGGACGGGTTGCCGAAGCCGCGGAACGCCCCGGTCGGCACGAGGTTCGTGTACACGAGGCGCGAGTGCGCGCGCACCGCCCGGTAGTTGAACAGCGCGTCGTGGCGCACGGTCGCCGCGCCGAGCACGGCCTGCGCCTTGCCGGTGTAGGCGCCGTTGTCCGCGATCACCTCGATGTCCTTCGCCGTGACCAGTCCGGAGGCGGTGAAGCCGAGCCTGACGCGGTAGCGCATCGGGATCCGGGGGCGGCTCGCGAGGAACTCGTCCTCCCGGGTGTTGACCAGTTGTACGGGCCTGCCGGTCCGCCGGGCCAGGATCGCGCAGATCACGGACGTGTTGTCGTCGCCGGACTTGCCGCCGAAGCCGCCGCCGATCTCGGTCTGCACGACCCGCACCGCGCGCAGGGGCAGGCCGAGCGCCGTGGCGTAGCGCTGCCGGGCGAGGAACGGTGTCTGCGTGTTGACCCACATCGACACACGGTCCCCGGCCCACTCGGCGGTGCAGCCGATGGTCTCGATGGACGCGTGCCACTGCCTCGCGGTCTCCCAGACGCCCTCGACGACGACGTCGCTGCGCTCGAACCACGCGTCGGCCCCGCCGCGGTCGAAGGAGAACTCGTGGGCCACGTTCCCCTCAGCGTCGTCGTGCACGAGCGGCGCGCCCTCGGCCAGTGCCTCGTCGAGCGACAGCACGGCGGGCAGCGGCTCGTAGACGACCTCGATCAGCTCGCAGGCCCGCCGCGCGGTCTCCAGGTCGCGTGCGGCGACCGCGGCGACCTCGTCCCCGATGTACCGGACGCGGTCGAGTGCCAGCGGGTACAGGTCGGGGCGGAAGGCGCCCCATTTCACCCGGGCCGTGTCGGCGCCGGTGATGACGGCGTGCACCCCCGGCAGCCGTTTCGCGCGCGAGGTGTCGACGGAGACGACGCGGGCGTGGGCGTGCGGCGAGCGCAGGACCGCGCCGTACAGCATGCGCGGCAGGCGGGTGTCCGCCGCGTACGTCGCACGTCCGGACACCTTCTCCAGCGCGTCGATGCGCTCGACGGGGCTGCCGATGAGCGGCGGCAGGACGGCCCTGCCGAGGTCGAGGGCGGAGGACGGCAGGCCGGTAGCGGGCATCTCGGTGGTGGACATCAGCGCTCCTCCTCGCGGGCCCCGGCCCCGCCGGGGTCCGGGTTCGCGGCCCCGGACGCGACGGCCGCGCGGGCGGAGTCGAGGATCTTCACGTAGCCCGTGCAGCGGCAGTAGTTCCCGTCGACGGTCTCCCGCAGCCGCTCCTCGTCCGGCGCCGGGTCCTCGTCGAGCAGGGCGCGCAGCGCCATGATGTGGCCCGGTGTGCAGAAGCCGCACTGGAACCCGGCCTTGTCGACGAAGGCCCGCTGCACGGGGTCGAGCCCCTCCGGGCCGCCGAGGCCCTCCACCGTTTGCACGTCGCGGCCCTCGACGAGGCCCGCCATCTGGAGGCAGGACGGCACGGCCCGGCCGTCGACGACGACCGTGCAGGCACCGCAGTAGCCGATCTCGCAGCCCGACTTCGTGCCGGTGAGCCCCAGGTCGTGGCGGAGCACGTCGAGCAGCGGTGCGCCGGGGTCCTGGACGTGGACCTCGACGTCCTCGTGGTTGAGGCGGAAACGCAGGGGTACGGACATTGCCTTCTTCCTTGCCTGGTCTCGTCGGTGCGGTTCGTCGGGTGTGCGTCGCAGGGGCTCGCGGAGCGCCGGTTCCCTCCGCTCGGGCGGGCCGGATGCCCGCCGGGGGCCGGGCCGGTGCCGGGCGGGGCCGCGCGAGCCGCTGCCCGCCGTCAGGGCTCCTCCCCCGTCCAGCCGGAGCGCTCTATGGCGGCGAGGCCGCCGCGCACCAACGACTGGGTGAGCGCCGAGGCCAGATCCGCGTCCTTGTCCTCGTAGGCGCGCAGCAGCCGCGCGTGGTCCTCGACGGAGGGGCCGAGCCGGCCCGGCTGCGACAGGCTGAGGTGGCGCAGCTGGAGCGCGCGCAGCCCGAGGGTGTCGAGGATGCGCCGCAGGGTGGCGTCGCGGGCGATGGCCGCCTCCGCGTTGCGGAACTGGACGTTGACCCAGAAGTAGCGGTCCACGTCGTCCTCCGCCGCGGCGGCCTCCAGCGCGAGCTGGTGGCCGCGCAGGAGTTCCAGGTCCTGCTCGGTGGCGACCCTGCACACGGAGTGGCTGACCACCGCGTACAGCTCGGCACGCAGGTTGTACAGCTCCCGGACCTCGCTGATCAGCAACCGGGCCACC
Organism: Streptomyces fuscigenes; assembly: GCF_021556455.1. Lineage (GTDB taxonomy): Bacteria > Actinomycetota > Actinomycetes > Streptomycetales > Streptomycetaceae > Streptomyces > Streptomyces fuscigenes. The sequence continues at coordinate 10,803 of NZ_JAKGCV010000013.1, forward strand.
CGCGGCCGGCGGCGCGCGGTGATCTGGACGAACCCCTCCCGTTCGAGCACGAGGAGCGCCTCCCGCACCGGCGTGCGGCTGCTGCTGAACGTGCGGGCCAGCTCCACCGAGTTGAGGTCGTCGCCGGGCGACAGCCTGCCCTCGATGATCTCCGCCGCGACGGCGACCGCTATCTCGTCGGCGATGCTGGTGCCGGTGGTGCCCCGGTTGAGCATCCGCGTCAGCTCGTGCCTGCGGGCGGTGTCCCCGATGGTCGGGTACGCCGGGCGGATCGGCACCGTGTTCACCGGGGACCGCCGAGGACGTCGGGCCAGCGCCTCATGACCCGGTCCATCAGTTCCGCGCCGGACTCGGCGACCTTCGGGAACGAGGCGAGCCTGTTCCAGGGCCGGCACGCGTCGATGACGGCACGGGTGTTGAACGGCGCCGCGCCCTTCTCCCGCAGCGGGTCGACCCGGCTGCCCCAGGTCTGGCGCATGGTCTCGATGTCGTCCGCCGGGTCCGTGCGCGTGCACATCGCCCACACCACGTCGCTGAGGCTGCGCGGGTTGACGTCGGCGTCCACGACGACCACGAACTTGTTCATGTACGCGGCGGCCGGCAGCTGTGCCGTGAGGTAACCGGCCTGGCGCGCGTGGCCCGCGTAGCGCTGGTCGACGGCGACGGCGAGGAGTTGGCGCCCTCCGCCCGCCTCGTGGGCCCAGACGCCCTCGACGCCGGGCAGGCCGGTCTGGATCAGCGCGTCCTGGATCATCGCGGACTTCATCACGCTGCGCATGTACGAGTAGTCGTGCGGCGGCTTTCCCGGGGGCGCCCCGAGCAGGATCGGGTCGTCACGGTGGTAGATCCGCTCGACGTCGAGCGTCAGCACCGCTTCGGTGCCGCCGCTGTAGTAGCCGGTCCACTCGCCGAACGGGCCCTCCTGCTCGCGGCGGTCGGGGTACAGCCAGCCCTCGACGGCGATCTCCGCCGTCGCCGGGATCGGCAGTCCCGTGACCTCGCCCCTGATCACGTCGACGGGCCTGCCGAGGACCGCGCCCGCGTATTCGAGTTCCGAGATCCCCGCCGGGACCTCCGTACCGGCGACGACGAGCAGCAGCGGGTCGTGGCCGAACGACGCCGTCACGGGCGCCCGGCCCTCGCGGGCGAACCACTCCCGCACGTGCGCGGCTCCGTGCTTGCCCGCCTCGATGTTGACGCTGGCGGCGCGCCCGCCGTTTTGCACCTGCATGCGGTAGGCGCCCGCGTTCAGCACTCCCGTGGCGGGGTCCGTGGTGAACACGGCGCACCCGGTGCCGATGTAGCGCCCGCCGTCCGCCTCGTGCCACTGCGGCACGGGGAAGGCGAGCAGGTCGGCTTCGCCCGCCGCCGTCACGTTCTCCTTCACGGGGCCCGTCGGCACCTCCCGCACGGGGTAGCGTCCGGCGTTGGCCGCCCACTCGCCGGGCTTGCTGCGCAGTGCCTCGACGAGGGCCCGGTCGTCGAGGTCCGTGCCGAGCCGGAGCGTCAGGCCGAGCCGGCGGGCGTTGCTCATGGAGGCGGTCAGCACGCGCTGCCCGCTGCGGTACCCGACGATGTCGTCGAAGAGGAGCGCGGGCGGGGAGGGCCGCCGGTAGTTCGCCTCGGACGCGGCGCCGATCTCCTTGTCCCAGTGCGCGCCGCCGATCGTCGTGACCTCGCCCAGTTTCCCGGCGAGCTCCAGCCAGCTCCTCAGGTCGTCGATGTCGTCAAGTGACGTCATGCCACCCGCCTTTCCTCTCGTCACCGGATTCGTGCCCTTCCGCCGTCGAGCGCCGCCGCGCGGGCGCGGCTCATCGGTAGAGCGAGTCGATGAATCCGGACGCCTTCAGCTTGTCGACGTAGGTGTTGTCGACGAACACGTCCGTGTCGGCCGGCATCGTGCCCACGCCCTTGGCGACGGTCGCGGCGAACGAGTCGTGGACGAGCCGGGGATCGACCCTGGGGTCCTTGGCCCACAGCCGGTCGAAGAAGTCGTAGGAGTACTCGGCCAGTGCCTTGTTGTCGACACCGCTGTGCTTCATGATGCTGCGCACCGCCGCTTCCCTGTCGTTGTGCAGCAGGGCCAGGCACTCCGTCTCCGACTTGGTGAAGGCCGCGACCGCCTTTCCGTTGGCGGAGAGGTAGTCGGTCTTCACCGTGTAGGCGTTGGCGGCCGTCGGCAGGTCCGTGAAGTCCATGATCTTCTTGAAGCCCTTCTGCCGGGTCTTCGTGCCCGTGGGGGGCTGGGTGACGATCGCGTCGACGGCGCCGTTCTCAAGGGCGGACACCTCGGCCGGGCTCGACTTGAGGTAGATCTTCTGGACGTCCTTCTGGGACCATCCGTTCTTCTTCAGGAGCGCGTCCACGGCCGCGTCGCCCAGCGAACCGGGCGAACTGAGCCCGATCTTGCGGCCCTTGAGGCCGTCTCCCGGTTTCAGCGACTTCCTGCCCCACATCTCCATGTAGTAGCGGTTGATCGGCAGGGCGATGTAGCGCAGGTCGACGCCCTTCAGATTCATCGCGCCGGCCGCCGTGGCGGTGGTGGCGCCGACCCCTATCTGCACACTGTTGCTGACGAGGGCGGCCACGAGCTGCGACGAGCTGTTCAGCAGTGTGATCTTGACGTCGAGCCCGTTCTTCTTGAAGATCCCCTTGTCCTCGCAGATGTACAGGTCCGAGTAGGCCGCTCCGATGGCGGTGTAACCGATCGTCATCTTCATGCTGGACGGCTGGACCGACGCGTTTCCGGAGACCGCGCAGCCCGACGCCGTCAGCGCGAGTGCCGCCATCAGCGGGACGGTGAGCCTCAGGGCGCCGCGGGGGCGCCGCGGGAACAGTGGCATGCGGACCTCCTCGTCAGGCCGTCGCGGACCAGAACGTGAACCGGCGCTCCAGGTAGCCGACACCGCGGGTGAGGGCGATGGCCACCACCGCGATGACGGCGATGGACGCCATCGCGTCGTCCATCTCGAAGTTCGACGTCTGCAACTGCACCTGGTAGCCGAGGCCCGAGGACCCCATGAACAGTTCCGCGACGATCGCCCCGATCAGCGCACGCCCGACGGCCTGGCGGACACCGGCCAGGATGTACGGGAGGGTCGCGGGGAACTCGACCGCGCGCAGTGTGTACAGCCGGGAGGCGCAGTAGACGCGGGACACCTGCCCGTAGGCGGGCTCCAGGTTGCGTGTGCCGGCGATGACGTTGATCAGCAGTGGGAACATCGCGCTCCACACCACGATGACCAGCCGCGCGTTCATCCCTATGCCGAACCAGAAGATCAGCATGGGCAGGAAGACCACGTAGGGCACCGAGTACATGATGCTGATCACCGGGTCCGTCAGCCCGTACAGGTACTTGTTGCGTCCGATCAGCAGGCCCAGCGGTATTCCGACGACGACCGAGATCGCCATGCCGAGCGCGACGATCGACAGGGTCGAGCCGAGCGGCGACCAGATCGTGCCCGATCCGACCGCGTCGACGAGCGCCGCGAAGGCCCCGGCGGGCGAGCTGCTGAAGTTGGGGTCGACCAGGCCCGTCGAGGCGCACAGCTGCCACGCCGCCAGTACCACCGCCAGCCCCACGATGCCGAGCACCAGGTTCAGGCGGCGGCCCGAGGCGCGCCGGCGGCCCGCCCGGGCCACCCGGACGGGGGGCCGGACCCTATCCGACGACAGTTGCGTTGCTGCCATGGTCACTCGCCCTTCGGCCTGGTTGCGTCTGGCTCATGACGAGCCCGAGGATGTAGTCGCTGATCTCCTGGAATTCGGGGGACCTCTTGACGGCCGCGTCGCGCGGGCGCGGCAGATCCACGTCCACGACCTCGACCAGGTGCGCCGGCCCGCTGGAGAAGACGACGACCCGGTCCGCGAGGAACACGGCCTCCGGCACGTCGTGCGTGACGAACACGGCGGTCTTGCCCCGGCCCGCGCCGTCGACCTGCCAGATCCGGGTCAGCTCCTCCTGCATGACCTCCCTGGTCTGCGCGTCGAGCGCGGAGAACGGCTCGTCGAGCAGGAGGAGATCGGGGTCGGTGGCGAGCGCCCGGGCCAGGTTCACCCGCTGGCTCATGCCGCCCGACAGCTCACGCGGATACGCCTTCTCCTTGCCGGCGAGCCCGACCAGCTCCACCAGCTCGGCGACCCTGGCCCGGCCCCTCTCGTCCAGCCGCTGCTGGGCCTTCAGGCCGAACTCGATGTTGGCCGCCACCGTCCGCCAGGGGAACAGTGACGCCTGCTGGAAGACGAGCGACCGGTCGGGCGAAGGCCCTTGTATCGGGGCGCCCGTGAGCTCGAGGCGGCCGGACGCCACCGGCACCAGGCCCGCGAGGGCGCTGAGGAACGTCGTCTTGCCGCAGCCGCTCGGGCCCACGATGGCCACGAACTCGTTCTCCGCGATCTCGAACGAGAGCCCGTCGCAGGCGAGCGAGAACGCTTCGGTACGCGACGACCAGTGGCCGAGCCTCACGTCGTCGACGACCAGTTTCTGGGATGGATGGTTCACGGATACCTCCTCCGAGGGAGAGCCGGTCACACCACCGAGCACTCCGCCGGCGGAGCCCGTGAGAGGACGGAGGCGGCGGAGGGGCAGCAGCCCCGCCGCAGCCGCTTCGTCACGGCTCGTCGCAAAGTGTCGACACTAAGATTGAAACAGCGCCACCCGGCGATGTCCAGAGTGCTGCGAACACCCGTCCACGTTCATTCCCGCACACGGACTTGACGCCTCCGCCTCCAGCGGCCGGGCGCCGCGACACCCGTCCGGCCGGCCGGAGGACGCGACGATCAAGGCCGGTTCGGCCATGCCCATTACGGATGAAACGTCGCATGAGGCGCGCCGAACTGCAGGAATCAGGCTTCGGCATGACCCTTCGACCAGCACGGCGGCGGACCGCGGAAGCCGCCAGGGGTGGGCGACGGCGGGCGCCGCCGAGGGACTTCGGGGCCGTTCACGCTGCGCGCGGCGGCCCCGAAGTCTCCGGGATCGCGGGAAGAAGTGTCGACACTTGGAGGAGGGAAAGCCACCGCACGAGCCTGGCGGGCATGCAGACGGCCGCCCGTGCGGCAGCCGGACGGCGGGAGTTCGGACGGGAAGCTCGGACGGGAGAGCTCGGACGCGGCGGGAGATCGGACGGTGGGAAGTCGGACGAACAGCGGTCGGACGGACGGACGGATGGCAGTCGACGGCTCAGCGGTCGGCCGATGGCGGCCAGTTCGGTGCGGTCGGGCCGGTGAGATCGGTCCGGTGCGGTCGAACCGGTGAAATCGGTCCGGTGCGGTCGAGCCGGTGAAATCGGTCCGGTGCGGTCGAACCGGTGAAATCGGTCCGGTGCGGTCGGTCCGGTGCGGTCGGTCGGTGCCTTCCGGCTGGTGAGGTCGCGCCGGTGCGGTCGATCCGCCGCTCGCCGACGGCGGCCGGTCCTGCGGGCCCCCGGCGGGGTCAGTCCGCCGGGCCCGGTCGCCTCACGGCCGCGCGGAAGCCCGGCTGCGCCGTGAGGATGCCGCCGTCGACGGGGAGCGCGATCCCGGTGATCCACGCGGCGTCCCGCGAGGCCAGGAACGCGACGGCCGCCGCGATGTCCTCCGGGCGGCCCACCCGCCCCATCGGGTAGAGCTGCGCCGCGCGTTCGAGGGCGTCCTCCCGGCCGGCCCAGCCCTCCGTGTGCACGGTGCCCGGCTCGACCAGGTTGACGCGCACGCCCCTTGGCGCCGCGTGGCCCGACAGTGTCCTCGTCAGGCTCGCGAGGCCCGCCTTCGCCGCGCTGTAGGCGTGGTTGCCGAAGTCCTGCTCGCCGTTGACGGAGCCGATCGAGACGATGGCGCCGCGTCCGGAGGCGACCAGGTGCGGCAGGGCGGCCCGCGCGCACCGGAACGCCCCGGTGAGGGTGAGGTCGAGGTCCCGCGCCCATTTGCCGTCCGGCTCGTCCTCGAACAGCGGCTCGTCCGGGCCGCAGGAGAACGCGTTGTTGACCAGGACGTCGAGCCTGCCGAACCGTTCCACGGCGCGCGCGACGGCGGCCTCCACCTCGGCCCGGTCGCCGACGTCGCAGCGGAACGCCTCGGCGCCCTCGATGCGTTCCGCGGTCGCCGCCGCCCGTTCCGCGTCCACGTCGGTGACGAGGACCCGCGCGCCCTCCTCGGCCAGCCGCCGCGCGGTGGCCGCTCCGATGCCGCGTCCCGCTCCCGTGATCAGTACGCCGTAGCCGTCGAATCGCTTCATCGGACGATCAGATCACTCGTGTCCCACGTGCACCAGAGTGCCGCCGCGCGCGCCCTGCCGGAGCGGTCCGGTCCGAACCGGCACGGGGCGTACCCGATGAATGGGTGGCCCGGGCGGGCACCGGCCCGTCCCTCCCGCCCCTCCCGTCGCCCCGTCACCCGTCGCCCCGCCCCCCGTCGCCCGGTCAGCCGTCCCCGCGCGCGGCGCCGTTCCGTCGCCCGCCCGCCGCTCGGCGGCGTCGGCAGCGGGTCAAAGGACCGACCGCAGCGCCCGTACGAGGGCCTGCGCGCGGGGGTCCGCCGTCACGCCCTTGCGCATGCCGTTGGTGACGTAGCCGAACGCGATGCCGGACTCCGGGTCCGCGAAGCCCAGCGAGCCGCCGCGCCCCGGGTGCCCGAACGAGCCCTTCGCCAGCATCGGGGCCGCCGGGCCGTGCAGCATGTAGCCGAGACCGAACCGGGTCGACACCACCAGGACGCGGTCGGGGCCCGCCGACTCCTCGGTCCGCGCGAGGGTCAGCGTCGCCGGGGCGAACAGCCGGTGCCCGTCCACCGGGCCGAGCATCGCCGCGTACACGCGCGCAAGGCCGCGCGCCGTCGCGATGCCGCCCGAGGCGGGCATCTCCGCCGCGTGGTACTCCGGCGCGTTCTCGTCCAGTCCGGGGCTGATCACTCCGAACGCCCGGCGTGTCAGCGACCGGGGATCCTCGTACGCGTCGGAGACGGAGCGCTTCGGCCGCAGCCTCAGTTCGCCGCCCGCCGCGGGCGGCTCCGCCACCGCGGCGATCCGGCCGACCCGGCGCGCCTCCTCGTCGGGCAGCCCGATCCAGAAGTCGAGGCCGAGCGGGCGCGCGATCTCCTCGGCCACGACCCGGCCGAGGGAGCGCCCGGTGACGCGCCGCACGAGCTCGCCGACCAGCCAGCCGTAGGTGTGCGCGTGATAGCCGTGGTCCGCGCCCGGCTCCCAGACCGGCGTCTGTGCCGCCAGCGCGCGCGGCCCGGACACCCCGTCCAGCGCCTGCGCCGGGGTCAGCGGGGTGTCGAGCACGGGAACGCCCGCGCGGTGCGAGAGCAGATGACGGACGAGGACCCGCTCCTTGCCGTACGCCTTGAACTCGGGCCAGTACGTGCCGACCGGCGCGTCCAGGTCGATCCGGCCGCGCTGGTGGAGCAGCAGCGGCACGGCCGCCGCGACGCCCTTCGTGGCGGACCGTACGACCTGTGCGGTGTCCAGGGCCCACGGTTCCCGCCCGGTCGCGTCGCGCGACCCGGCCCACAGGTCGACGACCTTGCGGCCGTCGCGGTAGACGGCGACGGCCGCGCCGCGTTCGCCCAGTCGTTCGAAATTCCGTACGAAGGCGTCCCTGACCGGCTCGAAACCGGTCGCCACCGTGCCCTGGACGTCCACGCCCGCACTCCCGCTCGTCAATCGCTCGGCCACCGCACACCGCTCGGCACCACAGTGGTGCCGCCTCTCTATGGTGCAACGTTTCTGGAGCCTTCCGGACCAGTGTCCGCCCCGCCCGCCCCCGGGTGCCGGCGGGCCGCCGCCGGGGCGATGCGGCCGGGCGCGCGGGCGAGTACCGCGGAGCGTCCCGGGGGCGGGCGGGCGAGTACCGCCGGGGCGTCCCGGGGGCTTCCTTCCGCTGAGCGGAAGTCGCCCTGTGCGCCGCGCCCGTGGCCGTGCACGCTGAGGTCGGCCCGGTCGCGTGAGCCACGCTCCGGCCGGTGTCCGCCCGCGGTCCGACCCGAAAGACGGGGGGGTGCGGAGGAACCGGCACCGCGGTGATCGGCCCGTCGCGTGCCGGGCGGGCGAGCAGTCCAAGCCGGTCCCGACTCCGGGGCCGGGCGGCCACCCTCCCCGCCGCCGTGGAGGAGAAAGGCAGGAACCATGAGTTCGTTCGTCCGCAATCAGTGGTACGTCGCCGCCTACGGCACCGAGGTGGGCCGCGAGCCCTTCTCCCGCACGGTCTGCGGCGAGCCGGTCCTCCTGTGGCGCACGGAGGACGGCGCGGTCACCGCCATGTCCGACCGCTGCGTGCACCGCCGCTTCCCCCTCTCGCAGAAACCGAGCCACCTGGCCGGGGACCGACTCGTCTGCGGCTACCACGGGTTCACGTACGGGGCCGACGGCGTCTGCGTGTCCGTGCCGGGTCAGCGCAGGGTGCCGAGGACGGCCCGCCTGACCACGTACCCGGTCGCCGAGCTCGACTCGTTCGTCTGGGTGTGGATCGGCGACCGGGAAGCGGCGGATGCGGAGGCGATCCCCCGGGCCCCCTGGCTGGCCGACCCCGCGTACACGACGGTCTGCGGCATGGAGCCTCTCGCCGCGCGCTACGGGCTGCTCGTCGACAACCTGCTCGACCTGTCGCACGAGACGTACCTGCACGGCGGGCACATCGGCACCCCCGAGGTCGCCGAGACGCCCATCACCACCGAGGTCGACGAGGCGGCGGGCGTGGTCCGGGTCAGCCGCCGCATGGACGACGCGGCCTGCCCGCCGTTCTACGCCCGCTCGACGGGCATCGAGGGGCGCATCACGCGCTGGCAGGACATCGAGTACCACGCGCCGTGCCTGTACCTGCTCCACAGCCGGATCGCCCCGGTCGGCACCCCGCCGCCCGCCGCCGACGGCACCGATCCGGACGCCTTCCACGTCGAGGTCGTCTACGCGATCACGCCGGAGACCGAGCACAGCACGCACGATTTCTGGGCGGTGGCCCGGGACTTCGCGCCGGGCGACCGGACGGTGAGCGAGTTCCTGCACGACAGCAATCGCACGGTCGTCCTTCAGGACGTGGTCGCGCTGGACGTCCTGGAGAAGGCGGTGGCGGCCGAGGGCCGCGCGTACCAGGAGCTCAGCATCAACATCGACACCGGCGGCCTCGCCGCCCGGCGCATCCTGGACCGGCTGCGGGCCACCGGCGCGGGAGCCCCGGCGTGACCGGCGGCCCCGCGGGCCCCGGCGGGTCGGATGCCCGGGCCGGGGCGGCGCCGGAGGGCGCCACGGCGGTTCGGGCGGGTGCGGGCCCGGGGGACGCCATCGGGGTTCCGGCCGGGGAGCAGGTCTTCCGCATCCGCTGGGTGCCCGGGACGGACCAGTTGCTCGCGGTCTGCTTCTGCGGCGCGGAACGGCCGTTCGAGGGCCCGGTGGAACTCTGGGAGTGGCTGCTCGCGCACCCGGAGCATCCGGACGCACCGCCCGCACCGGCCGCCCCGGCCGCCCCTGCCGGTCCTGCCGGTCCTGCCGGTCCTGCCGGTCCTGCCGGTCCTGCCGGTCCTGCCGTACCGTCCGACCCCGCCGGGCCGGCCGGCCCCGCCGCACACAATCCGGAAGACGGGACATGAGCTTCCACGCCGATGAGTTCGACGTCGTCGTCGCCCGCCGGGAGAGCGTGGCGGACGGCGTCGTACGGCTCAGCCTCGCCGATCCGGCCGGGGCCCCGCTTCCGCCGTGGGAGCCGGGCGCCCATCTGGACCTCCTGCTCGCGCCCGGCCTCGAACGGCAGTACTCGCTCTGCGGCGACCCGGCCGACCGCTCGGTCCTCAGGATCGCCGTGGCCCGCGATCCGGCGGGCCGGGGCGGGTCGCGGCACGTGCACGCCGAACTCACGGAGGGCACGGTGCTGCGGGCGCGCGGCCCCCGCAACCACTTCCCGCTGGTGGAGGCCGCCCGCTACCTGTTCGTCGCGGGCGGCATCGGCATCACCCCGCTCGCGGCGATGATCGGCGCGCTCGCCGCGCGCGGCGCCGAGTGGCGGCTCGTGTACGGGGGACGCACGCGGGCCTCGATGGCGTTCGCGGCGAGCCTGGCCGCCGCCCACCCGGACCGGGTGGAGATCTGCCCCCAGGACGAGACGGGGCTGCTCGACCTCTCCGGCCTGCTCGGCGTGCCCCGTACGGACACGGCCGTGTACTGCTGCGGCCCGGAGCCGCTGCTCGCGGCGGTCGAGGAGCGCTGTGCGGCGTGGCCGGCCGGAGCCCTGCACACGGAACGCTTCGCGCCGAGGCCCGGCCCGCCCCCGGAGACCGGTCCGCGCACGCACCCGAGCGCGGCGGAGGGCGCCTTCGAGGTGGAACTCGCCGCGTCGGGAAGGACGCTGACGGTGCCGCCCGGCCGGTCGATCCTGGAGGTGGTGGAGGACGCGGGCGTCCAGGTGCTGTCGTCGTGCCGCGAGGGCACCTGCGGGACCTGCGAGACGGATGTCCTCGCGGGCGAGCCCGACCACCGCGACGCGCTGCTCACCGCGGACGAACGCGCGGCGAACGACGTCATGTTCATCTGCGTGTCGCGCTGCCGCTCGGAGCGGCTGGTACTCGACCTGTGACCTGCGTCGGCCGTGCCCGGCTCGCTGTCCGTGCCGTGTCCGCCCGCGGGGCCTCCCGCGCCTCGTGCGTCCGTCTGCCGCGCCCGGCGCGTCGGGCGTGCCCGGTGCGCTGTCCGTGACGTGTCCGCCCGCCGTGCCGCCTAGGACACGGACGCCGGTTCGGCGCCCAGCGAGCGGGAGATGCCGCGTGCGGCGACCTGCACCAGCGGGACGAGCGTGTGCGGCTGCACCGCACCGGCGTGGGCCACGACGGACACCGCCGCGACCACGTCCCCCCGAGGTCCGTACACCGGGGCGGCGACCGACACGCTGTCCAGCGTCACCTGGCGCTCGCACACGGCCACTCCCGTGCGCCGCACCTCGGCGAGCAACTGCCGCAGCAGGGACGGATCGCACACGGTCGCCTCGGTGCACCGGGCCGGCGGCCCCGCCAGCACCTGTTCCTGCACCTCCGGCGGCGCGTACGCGAGCAGGACGCGGCCCACCCCGGTGGGCATGAGGGCGAACCGCCCCGCCACCCTGGTCAGCACGGGCACCGCGCCGCGCCCCGCGAGCCGCTCGACGAAGACGACCGAGAGGCCCTCGCGCACGGCCAACTGCGCGTTCTCCCCCGTGACATGCACCAGGTCGGAGAGCTGCGGCAGGGCGAGTTCGCGCAGCCCGAGGCCGCGCGGCGCCAGCGACGCGATCTCCCACAGCCGCAGGCCGATGCGGTACGAGCCGCCGCCGTCGCGCTCCAGTGCGCCCCACCGGGTGAGCTCGCCGACGAGGCGGTGCGTGGTGGTGAGCGGCAGGCCGGTGTGGCGCGCGAGGGCGGTGAGGGTGCGGACGGGCGCGTCGGGCGTGAAGGCCTCCAGCACCCGCAGGGCGCGCATCGTGACCGAGACGGGCACCTCCCGGGCAGGGGCGGAACGCTTCCCGGTGGTGGCCGCGGGCACCGCTCCCGCACCGGAAGCCGCCCCCGTCCCGAGCATCACCTCTGCCCCGGAAGCTGCTTCTGCCCCCGCCGCTCTGGCGCGCACCGCTCCCGTGTCGCCCGCCGCACTCGTTCCCCGTACAGCCATCCGGTCATCGTCGAACCGTCCCCGCCGGGGGTCAACGGTCCGCGCGCCACTTCACCGCTCCGGCACCGCTTCACCGGCCCCCCGCCGCTTCGTCGCTTCCGGCGCACGTCGGCGCGGGTCGACGCGGGTCGACGCGGGGGAAGTGGCGGGATGCCGGGGTGGCCGGCCGGGATGCCGGGGTGGCCGGCCCGCCCACCGCCGACGCGTTCCCCCGAAGCCGTCACCAGAGCCCCGGCCGCCTCGGCTCCGTGCCCTTCCGCATCCGCCGTGCGTAATTTACATATATTTGTACTATTGAGGGTGATTTTGTCGTGCCGGGGCGACCAGGCCTCCGGCATCCGTACTGAGGAGTCGCCGATGTCACCCGTCGTCGAGCAGTCCGCCAAGGCGCGCCTCATAAGCGACGCCCCTCATCCCCGCATCGTCTCCGTGCTGCTGCGCTACGACGGCTCCGACCCCCTCGCGCTGCGGATGGTCTTCCCCGCCGAGGTCTCCCTCGACGACAGCGAGGTCGTCTGGGCCTTCGCCCGCGACCTGGTCGAGACGGGCCTGCGGGAGCCCGCGGGCGAGGGCGACGTGCACGTATGGCCGTGCGGGCGGGCGCAGACCGTGTTCGAGTTCCGGGCCCCCGAGGGGGTCGCGCTGGTCCAGTTCGACAACGCCTCGCTGCGCCGCTTCCTGCGCAGCTCGTACGCCGTCGTGCCGGCCGGCGCGGAGGCCGACCACCTCGACGTGGAGCAGCACATCGGCAGCCTCATCGTCTGAGCCGAGGGTCCACCCGGAGAAGTTCCCGGTGATGAGTTGCCCGAGACCCGCGCCGCGGAAAGCATGGAAAGGTGAGTGACGACGCCGCGTATCTCCGCTTCCCGCATCTGCACGAGGACTTGGTCTGCTTCGCCGCCGAGGACGACATCTGGGTCGCCCCGGTGGCGGCGGACGGCGACCGGCCCGGGCGGGCCTGGCGGGTGAGCGCCGACCGATCGAGGGTGGGGCCTCCCCGCTTCTCGCCCGACGGCCGCTCCATCGCGTACACGAACTGGCGCAGCCTCGACCCGGAGATCCATCTGGCTCCCGTCGACGGGGGCCCGGCGCGCCGGCTGACGTACTGGGGCTCGACCGACGCCCGGGTGTGCGGCTGGAGTGCGCCCGACCCGGCCGACCCGGACGGCGCCCCGGGCATTCTGGCCGTGTCCTCGCACGGGCAGCCGTTCTCCTACTACTCGTGGGCCTACACGGTCCCCACGGACGGCTCCCCCGGCGCCAAGCTGCCCTGGGGCCCGGTGTCCGACCTCGCGGTCGGGGACATCGGCGGCGAGCGCAAAACCCTGCTGCTGACCGGTACGCCCCCGCACGAGCCGGCGTCGTGGAAGCGCTACCGGGGAGGGGCCACCGGGCGCCTGTGGCTGCACGGCGAACGGCTGCAGGCCGACCTCGACGGCCACCTCGAGAGCCCCATGCTGGTCGGCGAGCGCGTCGCCTTCCTCTCCGACCACGAGGGAATCGGCAACCTCTACTCGTGCCGGCCCGACGGCACGGACCTGACCCGCCACACCGACCACGACAGCTTCTACGCCCGCAACGCGTCCACGGACGGACGCCGGGTGGTCTACCAGTGCGCCGGTGACGTCTGGATGGTCGACGCGCTGACGGCGGACTCCGTCCCGCGCCGGCTCGACGTGCGCCTCGGCGGGCCCCGCCCGGGCCGCCGCGTCTACCAGGTCCCGGCCGCCGCCCACCTCGGGGCGATCTCCGTCGACACGACGGGCCGGGCGAGCGCCGTGTCCGTGCGCGGCAGCCTCTACTGGCTCACCCACCGCGACGGCCCGGCCCGCACCATCGCCGACACCCCCGGTGTGCGGGTCCGGATGCCCGCGATGCTCGGCAGCAGCGGCCGGGTCGCGTACGTGACCGACGCGGAGGGGGACGACGCCGTGGAGATCGCGTACCTGCCGCGGGCGAGCGGCGAGCGCCCGCCGTACCGGCCGGCTGCCGGGCGGCTCGGGCGCGTGCACGAGATGGAACCGGACCCCGAGGGCGAACGCGTCGCCATCGCGACCCACGACGGCCGCCTCCTGCTCCTCGACGTGACCGGGCCCGAGGTCTCGGTACGAGCCGGGGGCGGCGAGGCCGCCGCACCGGCCGGGGCCGCCGGGGCGAGCGGCACCGCCGAGGGCGCGGCCGGGGCCTCCGCGGACGCCGGGGACTCCACGGACGCCGCGGGCGCCGGGGCCTCCGTAGACGCCGCGGACGCCGGCGGAGCAGCCGTCTCCGGCGAGACCCGGGACGCCGGGACCGCCGAGGGTTCGGCCACGGCCACGGACGGCGGGGCCTCCGGGGCCTCCGGGGACTCCGGGGCCTCCGCGGACGCCGGATCGCTCCCCTTCGTCACCGAGGTCGTCCGTTCGTCCAACGGCCCCGTGACCGACCTCGGCTTCTCTCCCGACGGGAACTGGATCACCTGGTCGCACCCCGGCATCGGCCGCTCGCTGCGCCAGATCCGGATGGCCCGGATCGGCGGGCCCGGCGGCCCCGCGGGGCCCGGCGCGGCACCGGTGGTCGTGGACGTCACCGATGGCCGCTTCGAGGACGAGAACCCGGTCTTCACCCGTGACGGCCGCTACCTCGCGTTCCTCTCGTGGCGCGGCTTCGATCCGGTCTACGACGTGCACACCGGCGATCTCTCGTTCCCGCTCGGCTGCCGCCCCTACCTGGTCCCGCTGTCTTCGGCGACCCCGTCGCCCTTCGCGCTCTCGCCCGAGGGGCGGCCGGCCGCCGGCGGGCTCGACCCCCGCGACGACGAGGTCGAGGGCGGCGCGCCCATGGTCGAGCTGGAGGGGCTGGCGAGCCGCGTCACGCCGTTCCCGGTCTCCGCCTCCAAGTACTCCTCCCTGCACCCGGTCAGCGGGGGCGGGCTCGTCTGGCTGCGCTGGCCGATCTCCGGCGCGCTCGGCGAGACCTTCGCCAACCCCGCCGACATGTCCGGGCGCCCCACACTCGAACACTTCGACCTCGCGAAGGCACGCCGGAGCGAACTGGTCGACCACCTCGACTGGTTCGCGCCCAGCGGCGACGGCACCCGGCTGGTCGTCGTGGACGACGGGGACATGCGGGTCGTGCCCGCCACCGAGACGGGCGACGGCGACGGATCGGTCTACGTGGACCTGCGGCGCATCCTGCACGAGGCCGATCCGGAGGCGGAGTGGCGGCAGGCCTTCGACGAGGCGGGACGCATCATCCGCGCGTACTTCTGGGACCCGGGGATGAGCGGCATCGACTGGGACGCCGTACTCCGGCAGTACCGCCCGCTGGTCGAACGGGTGGCCTCGCCCGACGAGTTCGCCGACCTGCTGCGCGAGACCCTGGGCGAACTGGGCACGTCCCACGCGTACGTGCTGCCCGCCCGGCGCGACGAGGGACCCCCGCACTACCAGCGGCCGATGGGCCTGCTCGGCGCGAACCTCGTCTGCCGCGACGGCGACTGGATGGTCAAGCGCATCCTGCCCGGCGACTCGTCCGACTCCCGCGCCCGTTCGCCGCTCGCCGGCACCGGTATCCGCGAGGGCGCGGTCCTCACCCACGTGGACGGGCGGCCGGTCGACCCGGTCGCCGGACCCGGCCCGCTGCTGTCCGCCGCCGGCGGCACGACGGTGGAGCTGACCTTCCGCGTCGCCGAGCCGGCCGCCCCGGCCCCGGCCCGTGAGGTGACTCCCGCGACGGACCCGGCTCCCGCTCCCGCTCCCGCTCCTGCCCCTGCTCCTGCTCCTGCCCCTGCCCCTGCCCCTGCCCCTGCCCCACAGGAGAGCGCGGGTCCGGCTCCGGCTCCAGATCCGGCTCCGGCCCCTGCTCCGGCGGCGGGGCGGGTCGCGGCCCCGGACCGGGCCCCGGATCCGGCCCCCGCCGCTGCCGCCGCTCCGATTCCGGCCGTGGCCCCCTTCTCCTCCGTGGCCGCGTCCGCGGCTCCCGACCCGACCCTCGCCGAGGGCCTCGCGCCGGACGCCGGGCCCGTCGCCGTCCCGCGCTCGGGCGCCCGCTCGCACGCGCGCCGCGTCGCGGTGGTGCCGCTGATCGACGAGCGTTCGCTGCGCTACCAGGACTGGGTCGCCAAGCGCCGCGAGGTCGTGCGCGCGCTCAGCGACGGCCGCTGCGGCTACCTGCACATCCCCGACATGCAAGGGTCGGGGTGGGCCCAGTTCAACCGGGACCTGCGCATGGAGATGTCCCGGCCCGCGCTGATCGTGGACGTACGGGGCAACGCCGGCGGCAACATCAGCGAGCTGGTGGTGGAGAAGCTGAGCCGGCGCATCATCGGCTGGGACCTGACCCGCGACGCGCAGCCGGTCTCGTACGCGTCGAACGCGCCACGCGGGCCGATCGTGGCGATCGCCGACGAGGCGACCTCCTCGGACGGCGACATGATCACGGCGGCCTTCCGGCTGCTCGGCCTGGGACCCGTGGTCGGTCAGCGCACCTGGGGCGGCGTCGTCGGCATGACGGGCCGGCACCGGCTCGGCGACGGCACGGTGATCACGGTGCCGATGAACGCCGCCTGGTTCGACGCGTACGGCTGGTCCGTCGAGAACCACGGCGTCGAGCCCGACATCGAGGCGCTGCGTACGCCGCTGGACTGGGCCGAGGGCCGCCACGCGCAGCTCGACGACGCGGTCTGGGTGGCGCTCGACCTGCTGGCCGCGCACCCGGCGGCGGAGCCGCCCGGCTACCAGTCGGTGCCGGACCGCCGCCGCCCGCCGCTGCCGCCGCGCGCGACACGGTAGCCGGGGCACGGCGAAGGGGCCGCGACCCGGTGCACCCGGTCACGGCCCCTGCTGCCGAAGGCCCCTGCCCCCGCGGGCCGTTCGGACCCCGAGGCGGCACTCGGCCCACGTCCCGAAGCGGCGCTCGGCTCACGCCCCGAGGCAGTGCCACGCCCACACCCCGAAGCGGTCCTCAGCTCACGCCCCGAAGCAGTGCCACGCCCACACCCCGAAGCCGCGCTCAGTTCACGCCTCGAAGCGGTCCTCGAACCGGTCCTCGCCGCGCTGCCCGGTCTCCGGCGCACGGCCCTCGCCCCCGTCGCGGGAACCGGAACGGGAACGCGAACCGGAACGGCAACGGTCAATCGCGTCCCGCGCCGCCGCGGCCGACCGGCCCGGCTCCGGGCGGCCGCCCTCGCGGGTGCCACCGCCCGACGGCCCGCCGCCCTCACCGCCCGCGTCGCCTGCCTCGGCGCCGGCCTCGGCGTCGGCGAGGCGCCTGCGGGCCTCTTCCTTCAGGCGGTCGGCCTTCATGCGGTCGGCCTTGTCCTGGAACTGCTCCTTGAGACCCATGGATGCGTCACTCCCGGAGGGGGGAAGGGGGCTGCCCCCGACCGGGGGTCCGATCAGGCTCGCACGGCCGGACACCCCGCGCATGTCGATCAGTGACGCTGCGTACGGCCCGCCTCGTCGGCCTCGCCGCCCGCCCCCACCAGGCCCTTGGCGATCCCCGCGAGCCGGGGTTCGAAGCGGCGCATCTCCCGCTTCCCCACGGTGGCGATCAGGCCCGGCAGGTAGCCGCGCATGCCCTGCATCCCGCGCAGCCACCACTGCCCGTACACGTGCGGGGAGCGGCGCTCGATCCCGGTGACCAGCCGGTCGACCGCGGGGCCCAGCGGGTACGTGCGGTTCGAGGGCCACGGCAGCCGCTCGCGCAGTTCGCGCATCACCTCGTCCTCGTCGGCGCCGCGCACCATGTCGGTGTCGGTCCAGGACAGGTAGCCGACACCGACGCCCACGCCCCGGTGCCCCACCTCGCAGCGCAGGCCGTGCGCGAACGCCTCCACGCCCGACTTCGACGCGCAGTACGCGGTCATCATGGGCGCCGGCGCCAGCGCGGCGAGCGAGGCGATCTGGAGGAAGTAGCCGCGGGCGGCGAGCAGATCGGGCAGGAACGCGCGCGCGGTGTTGGCGCCGCCGACGAGATTCACCTCGATGACGCGCCGCCAGGTCTCCGGATCCGAGCTCGCGAACGGGCCGCCGTTCGCGACCCCCGCGTTGGCGACGGCGATGTCGACGCGGCCGAACCGCTCGCGTATCTCCCCGGCGACGCGTCCCAGCGCCGCGTGGTCGGTGACGTCGGCGTACCAGTGGCCGTACTCGCCGTGCAGCCGCTCGCCGACCTCCTTGAGCCGGTCCTCCTCCAGGCCGACGAGTGCGACGGTCGCGCCGCGCGCGGAGAGCTTGCGGGCGAGCAGTTCCCCGACGCCGCGCGCCGCGCCGGTGACGACGGCGACCCTGCCCTCCAGGACGGGCCGCCGCTCGGCCCGCCCCGTTCCCCCGGGGCCCTCCGCGCTTCCGGTGCCTGCCGTGGTCTGCCTCGGAACGCTCATGCGACTCCCTCCGCGTGCTTCAGGTGGCCGGCGGCGAGGCCCCGTATCGCCGCGTTGACGGCCTCGGGCGCCTCGACCGGGCTCATGTGCCCGATGCCGGGCAGGACGGTCAGGTCCGTGCAGTGGGGCAGCCAGCCGGCCAGCCTGCGCGCGTGCACGGGCGGCGTGAGCCGGTCCGCGGTGCCGGCCAGCACCGCCGTCGGCATCGTCAGCTCCCGTACGCCCAGTTCCAGATCGAGCGTGTCGAGGACCGCCGACCAGCCGACGCGGGCGGCGCGCGGGCAGGCGTGCACGATCTCGGCGCAGGCCCGCACCCGGTCCTTCGGGGTGGCGGGCCCCATCGTCCCGTAGCGCAGGGCCCGTACGGACAGCGGCGTGACCGGACCGAGCGGCGCCCGGGCGCCGAGGACGCGGCGCGTGAGGCCGGTGCGCAGCCGGCCGGCCCGCAGCGGCACGACCAGCGAGTCGGAGACCAGCCGGGAGGCGCCGGTGCTGCACAGCAGGACGGCGGCGGCGTGCTCGCGGAACGAGGGCCGGGCCGAGGCGGCCATCATCGTCATGCCGCCCATGGAGTGGCCCGCGAGGACGGCCTGTTCGCCCGGCGCGAGCGTGGCGTCGAGCACGGCCTCCAGGTCGTCGGCGAGCGCCTCGGCGGAGTAGCCGCCGGGTCCGGCGGCCGGGCTGCCGCCGTGGCCGCGCTGGTCGTAGGCGACGACGCGGTGGTCCCTGGCGAGGTCCTCGATCTGGGCGGCCCAGAACGCGATGGAGCACGTCCAGCCGTGGGAGAGGACGACGGCCGGGGCGCCGTCGGGACCGAACACCTCGGTGTGGACGCGGGATCCGTCCGCCGAGACGGCCTCCAGCGACCGGACCGGCCGCGGTGCGGGGGGCGTCGGCCTCATCGTGCTCCCTCCTTCGCCTCTGCCGCTCCGGCCCCGGCGGGCGCGGCCGGGACGAGCGTGCCGGGCCGGCGGACGATGTCGTACTCGGCGGGGTCGACGCGCAGCGTCTCCCGCTTGAACTCGGCGGTGGTGCCCGGCCAGATGGTGGTGTTGCGGCCCTGCGCGTCCATGTACCAGCTGGTGCAGCCGCCGGTGGCCCACACGGTGCGGGCCATCCGGCGCTGCACGTTCTCGTTCCACGCCTCGACGGCGGCGGGGCGTGCGTCGAGCGCGGCCCGGCGGCCCTTGCCCCTGCGGTCGAGGGAGTCGAGCTTGCGGAGGTAGTCGGCGAGGTAGTTGAGCTGCGCCTCGATCATCAGGATCATCGAGGAGTTGCCGAGGCCCGTGTTGGGTCCGATGATCGTCATCCAGTTCGGGAAGCCGTCGACGGTGGCGCCCCGCAGCGAGCGCATGCCTCCGTCCGCCCACGCGTCGGCGAGGGTGCGCCCGCCGGCGCCGACGACGCGGCGCGCGATGGGCATGTCGGTCACGTGGAAGCCGGTGGCGAAGACGATCGCGTCGGCCCGCGCGGTGGAGCCGTCCGCGCCGACGAGCTCGGAGCCGCGCACCTCGGCGAGGCCCGCCGTGACCACGTCGACGTTGGGGCGGGTCAGCGCCGGATAGTACGTGTTCGACAGCAGGATGCGCTTGCAGCCGATGCGGTACGACGGGGTCAGGCGCGCCCGCAGGTCCCGGTCGGACACCGCCTTCGCGAGGTGGCGCCTGGCCAGTGCCTCCACGAGGCCCAGCTCGCCGGGGTGCCTGGTGAACGCCTGGACCTGCAGCTCCCGCATGCCCCACAGGCTCTGGCGGCGCAGCGCGACGGTCGCGGGGACGGCACGGTGCAGGGCCCGTTCGAAGCGCGTGATGTCCCGGTCGCGGCGCGGCATGACCCAGGGCGGCGTGCGCTGGAAGAGGGTGAGCCGGCCCACCTCCGGCTGGATGGCCGGTACGACCTGGATCGCGGAGGCGCCGGTGCCGACGACGGCGACCCGCTTGCCGCGCAGGTCGACGTCGTGGTCCCAGCGCGCGGTGTGGAAGACGGGACCGGGGAACGTCGAAAGGCCCGCGATCTCCGGGGTCTTGGGGTCGGAGAGGGGGCCGCCCGCCGAGACGACGACGTCGGCGGTGAACGTCGCGCCCGGCGCGGTCTCGATGACCCAGTGGAGCGCGTCCGCGTCCCAGCGCGCGGAGGTGACCTCGTGGCCGAGCCGCAGGTGGGGGCCGATGCCGAACGTGTCGACGACGTTCTCCAAGTACGCCCGGATGTAGGGCTGGCCGGAGAAGGCGCGGGGCCATTCGGCGTTGGGCGCGAACGAGAAGGAGTACAGGTGCGAGGGCACGTCGCACGCGCATCCCGGGTAGTCGTTGTCGCGCCAGGTACCGCCGATGGAGTCAGCGCGCTCCAGCACCACGAAGTCGGTGACGCCCTCGCGGCGCAGTCGTACGGCGGCTCCGATGCCGGCGAACCCGGACCCGATCACCGCCACGCGCACATGCCTGTGCTGTCCCATACTCGCCTCCCAACCGTGCCAGCAATCACTGGCACGATGGGAGCGTAGAGCACGGGCGTACCGATGGGTAGGGGTCCCGCGCAAAGGAGTTACCGGCGGTACGCCCGGCCGCCCGGGGCGGGCCATAAGCTGGCGCAATGCCCGACGACCACCAGGATCCCGCGCGCGGCGCGAGCGGCACGGCCCCTTCGAGCCGCGAGTTCCGCATCGCCGAACTGGCCGAGGCGGCCGGCGTCCCGGTCCGCACCGTGCGCTACTACCGTGAGCGCGGACTGCTGCCCCCGCCGCGGCGGCAGGGCCGGATCGCCTGGTACGACGAGCACCACCTCGCGCGGCTGCGCACGATCGCCGGCCTCCTGGAGCGGGGGCACAACCTCAACGGCATCGCCGACCTCGCGACCGCCCTGGAGCACGGCCGCGGCATCCGCGACGTGCTCGGCATGAACGCGCCGACGGAGGAGACCCCGGTCAGCCTCTCGCCGGAGGAGATGGCCGACTACTTCGAGGCGGAGGTGACGCCCGGCAACCTGACCGAGGCGCTGGAACTGGGCTACCTCGCCACGGACGGCGACCACCTGGTGCACATGAGCCGGCGCCTGCTGGAGGTCTCCTCGACGCTCGTGCACGCGGGCGTCCCGCTGTCCGCCGTGCTCGCGGCGGGCCGCGAGGTGCGCGCCCACGCCGACGCCCTCGCCGCCCTCTTCACCGGCCTGCTGAGCGAACACGCCCCGGACACCGACCCGGCGGCCCTGCGCCCGCTGGCCCGCAGCGTCGTGGAGGCCGAACTCTCCCTGGCGCTCGACCACCACCTCGCGCCGGGCAGCGGCGCGGACGCAGGGCCGGCGCGGTAACGGCGGGGCGGCGGCCCGGAGGCGGGTACAGAGGGCGACGATCCAGGAGCCGCGGCCACGGCACGGGGCAAGGGCCACGGGCCACGGGCCACGGGTCAGGAAAGGGCCCCGCGCGACGGACTACCGGCCACCAGTTGCGGCACAGGGGGCAAGGCCACGCCCTACGGGCCGTACGTGACCGTCACCGGCGCGTGGTCCGACCAGCGCTCCTCGTGGCTCGGGGCGCGTTCCACGACCGCCTTCAGCGCGCGGGCCGCGAGGCCCGCCGTCGCCGCGTGGTGGTCGATGCGCCAGCCGGAGTCGTTGTCGAACGCCCGGCCGCGGTAGGACCACCACGAGTAGGGGCCCTCCTGGTCGGGGTGGAGGGCGCGGACCACGTCGACGTAGCCGGCCTCGTCGTACACCCGCGACAGCCAGGCCCGTTCCTCGGGCAGGAAGCCGGAGTTCTTGCGGTTGCCGCGCCAGTTCTTGAGGTCGGCCTCGCGGTGCGCGATGTTCCAGTCGCCGCACACCAGCACCTCCCGGCCGTCCGCCGCCGCCTTCGCACGCAGTTCGCCCAGGTGGGTGAGGAAGGCGTCCATGAAGCGGTACTTCTCGTCCTGGCGGGCGGTGCCCACCTCGCCGGACGGCAGGTAGAGGCTGGCGACGGTCACGCCGGGCAGGTCGATCTCCGCGTAGCGGCCGCTCGCGTCGAACTCGTCGCTGCCGAAGCCGATCCGCACCCGGTCCGGCTCACGCCGCGAGTACAGCGAGACGCCCGCCCTGCCCTTGGCCTGCGCCGGTGCGTGCACCGTGTGCCAGCCCTCGGGCGCCCGGACCTCCTCGGGCAGCTGATGGGGTTCGGCCCGCACCTCCTGGAGGCACAGCACGTCGGCGGAGGTCCCCGCCAGCCAGGGGAGGAAGCCCTTCTTCGCGGCGGCACGCAGGCCGTTCACATTCACGGAGGTCACGGTGAGCACCCCAGCACACTACACACGCACGCCGAAGGCCCGGAGACACCGCACACCGCGGGCCCGGAGACACCCCGCACCCCGGACCGGGCAGCCACCGGGCACCGCACGCCGGAGGCCCGGCCCCGCGCGGTGTGCGCGGGGCCGGGCCTCCGGTACGTGGGATGTCAGTGGTTGCCGACACCGTTGCCCGACAGGACCGGGATCTGGTCCAGGATGTGCGACAGCGGCTCGTCGCCCTTGGCCTGGGTGGAGTTCTCGGTGCACTGCTGGTTCTGCGGGTTGGACAGGACGTTGACGTCCTGGACCGCGATCGGCACCAGGCCGACGAGGGAACCGGCGTTGACCTTGGCCGGCAGGCCGACACAGGGCTTGTTCAGCGAGCCCTGGACCAGGCTCAGCTGGGGGCTCATGTCGCCCATGGTGGCGGAGTTGCCGAAGGCCTGCTGAGCACCGTTGCCGCTGGCCGACACCGTGCCCGAGTCGTCGCCCACGGCCATGGCCGGGGCGGCCGAGGCGGCGACGCCACCGGCGATCGAGACGGCGACGGCGGCGGTTGCCCACAGCTTCTTCATTTTGGAACCTTTCCGGAAAGTCGGACTCCACGGAAGGAGTCCGATGGGTACAACGCGGCCGTCCGGGGCTGGTTTCGCGCCCTCCCTCGAACGGCCCACCGCGGCGGGTCACCGCGCTTAGGCAAGGCGGCCTGGCCCGCGGCGCGCGGCATCCGCGCCGCGGGCCGGCCGGTCAGCGGACGGTCAGCGGTTGCCCGCGCCGTTGCCGGAGAGCACCGGGATGTCGTCCAGCAGGTGCGACAGCGCCTCGTCGCCCTTGGCCTGCGTCGAGTTCTCGGTGCACTGCTGGTTCTGCGGGCTCGACAGGACGTTGATGTCCTGGACCGAGATCGGCACCAGGCCGACGAGCGAACCGAGGTTGGCCTTCGCGGGCAGGCCGATGCACGGCTTGTTCAGCGAGCCCTGGATGAGCGCCATCTGCGGGCTCATGTTGCCGTAGGTCGCGGAGTTGCCGTAGTACTGCGCGGCACCGTTGCCACTGAGCGAGGTGGTGCCGTGGCTGTCGCCGACGGCCATCGCCTGCGGGGCGAGTGCGGCCGAGGCGCCCACGACGGAGGCGGCGACGGCCGCACCCGCCATAACCTTCTTGATCACGATGAGTCCCCTTCTGATGGATCGCCCCAACTGCCAGGGGCTCACTGAGCAACTGCGGACCACGGGTTTAGTTCCGTGCATTCACCCCAATGGCCCAGCGGTCAGGGCGCGGCCCGGGGCAAGCCGAACGGGTGAAGAAGCGGAACCAAACCGGGAGCCCGCTGTTGGTACAGGTCGCACCACTTGCATTCTTGAGAAAAGGAAAAAGCCAACCGTGATCAAGAAGATTATGGCCGGAGCCGCGGTCGCCGCTTCCGTCGTCGGCGCCTCCGCCATGGTGGCGCCCCAGGCGATGGCCGTCGGCGACAGCCACGGCACCACCTCGGCCAGCGGCAACGGGGCGCAGGACTCGTTCGGCAACGCCGTCACCAAGGGGAACCTGTCCCCGAACGCCACCCTCGTGGGCGGCTCCCTGAACAAGCTCTGCCTCGGCGTTCCGGTCAAGGTCAACGCCGGTTCCCTGGTGGGCGTCCTCGTGCCCGTCGCGGTGCAGGACATCGACGTCCTGTCCAACCCGCAGAACCAGCAGTGCGCCGACAACTCCACCCAGGCGAAGGGCGACGAGGACCTGTCGCACATCGCCGACCAGATCCCGGTGCTCTCCGGCAACGGCGCGCACAACGGCTGATCCGTGCGCCGAGGGGCCGGTCCGGGCGGTGCCGCCGCCGGGACCGGCCCTTCGTCTTCCCCTCTTCTTTTCGGCCCGGGTTTCGGCCCAGGCCCGCCATCTCACCGGCTTTCGGGCGCCGTTCACCGCAGAAACGAATTTGCGGGGCGCGGCATTCGAGTGAACGGGAAAGAAGTGGTAATGCCGAACAGTTTCCTGCCCACATTCTGATCGTTGAAGTTCCCGCAGCGGCTGCACGGGAACCGCTTTTCGGGACCCACGGACCACGACAGTCGTGCGAACGCGCTTTCCCCGCTGCGGAAGGGCTCGAAATGAAGAGCATCAAGACCGCCTCGGTCGTCGCCGGAGTCCTCATGGCGGTCGGCGCCGCCGCCCCCGCCATGGCCGACGCGGGCGCGGGCGCCCTCGCCGCCGGTTCCCCGGGCGTCCTGTCCGGCAACGTGGTCCAGATCCCGGTCCACGTCCCGATCAACCTGTGCGGCAACAGCATCGACGTCATCGCGCTGCTGAACCCGGCCTTCGGCAACACCTGCGTCAACGCCGACTGACGCAGTACCTTCCGCGCCCCCGCGCTCGGGCCGCCGGTCATCCCCGGCCCCCGCGCGGGGTCCGCGCATCCGGCCGCCAGGTGAGGCGGCCCGGCGACCCGCAACGGTGCCGAACCCCTGTCAGCAGGAGAGAAAAGACCAGATGCGAGACCTCATCAGCAAAGGGCTGCTCACGGCCGCCGCGGCGACGAGTGTGCTGTCCCTCGGCGGCGGGAACGCCATCGCCTCGGACGCGCAGGGTGCCGCGGCCGGCTCCCCCGGCGTGCTGTCCGGCAACAACGTGCAGGTTCCCGTGGAGATCCCGGTGAACCTCTGCGGCAACTCGATCGACGTCGTCGGACTGCTCAACCCCGCGTTCGGCAACCACTGCGCGAACGTGACGGCGCAGCACACGCACCGGCAGTACGAGCAGGCCTCCCGCGACGCGCTGGGCCGCGCATCGGGACCGTCCGGGGCACGCGCCTCGGCGCCCGGCGACGGGCACCAGGCGGCCCCCGCGCCGCTGCCCGCCCCGGCGCACAAGCCGATGCCGCGCCCCGAGGGGACGCCCGCGCACGCCGTGCCGTCCCCGCAGACGCCGATGGGCACGCCCGGGCAGGCCGCCCCGGCCCCCGAGCACGCGGCCGGGCCCGAGCACCAGGGGCAGTACCACGCGCCCCAGCAGCACCCGGACCAGCAGGGCCAGCAGGGCCGGCAGGAACACCACGGGCACCAGGGCCAGGAGGCCCAGGCACCGCACCACCGCCCCGGTGGCGCGGACGCCTACGGCCAGGACGCGTACGCCGGTTCCGGCGCACACGCCTCGGGCGTCGCCCAGGGTTCGCCCGGTGTCCTGTCGGGCAACCTGGCCCAGCTGCCGATCGACATCCCGGTCAACGCCTGCGGCAACTCGATCGACGTCGTCGGACTGCTCAACCCGGCGTTCGGCAACGACTGCGAGTCGGGGACCGTCCCGGCCCCGCCGCAGCCCCACTCCGAGCCCCCGGCGCCCGAGCCGCCGGCGCCGCACCACGAGGTGCCGCCCGTCCCGGTCCGGCACCACACGCCGCCGCACGTCCCCGTGCACGCGTACGTCCCGCCGGCGCCGCAGGA
>NZ_JAKGCV010000140.1 GCF_021556455.1 Streptomyces fuscigenes
GCCGCCTACGCCGACGACGCCGCGGGCACGCCCGAGTCCCGGTGGGCCGGGTGGGACGGGCTCGGCGCCCTGCCCGTCGCCCTCCTGCCGCCGGGACCGGTGCTCGTGGTCGCCGCCCATCCCGACGACGAGGTACTGGGCTTCGGCGGGACGCTGGCGGCGCTCGCCGCCGCGGGGACGCCGCTGCACCTGCTGTCGGTCACCGACGGGGAGGCCTCGCACCCGCGCGCGGCGCGTTCCACCCGTCCGGCCGTCCACCGCCTGGCGGAACTGCGCCGGGCCGAGCTGGCGGGCGCCCTCGGGGAGCTTGGTCTCGGGCGGGCGCGGACGACGCGGCTGGCCGTCCCGGACCGGGCCGTCGACCGGCACGAGGACCGGGTCGCCGACGCCGTCGCGCGGTTGCTGCGCGAGACCGGCGCCCGGCTGTGCGTCGCACCCTGGAACGGCGACCTGCACGGCGACCACGAGGCGGCGGGCCGGGCGGCCTCCTCCGCGTGTGCCGCGGCGGGGGTGCCGGTGTGGTCCTATCCGGTGTGGATGTGGCACTGGTCCTTCCCGGGCGATCCCCGGGTGCCGTGGAGCACGGCGGCGCGGCTGCCGCTGGACGAGTCCGCCGCCGCGGCGAAGCGCCGCGCCGTCCGGCGCTTCGCCACGCAGACCGAGCCGCCCGCCGGGGCCACCGAGGAGGAGGCCATCCTGCCGCCCGGCGAACTCGCGCACCACATGCGCGACTTCGAGGTGGTCTTCCGATGAGCACGCCCGCGTGCCCGGGCGGGCCGGACGCCGCCCCACGCCCGCTGCCCCGGCCGGACAGCGCCCCCCTGCGGTGCCCGGCCCGCTCGCGTCCCGTGCTCCGCGCGACCGCGGGCGCCGTCGCCCGGGAGGCGGTGTGAGCGGCTTCCCGACGGCCTGCGCGGTGATCGTGCCCGCACACGACGAGGCCGCCACGCTGTCCGCGACGCTGCACTCCGTGCGTGCCGCGGCGCGCCACCCGGAGGCTGCGGCTGTCCCGGTGCTGAGCGTGGTCGTCGCCGACGCCTGCACGGACGGGACGGTGGCGGTCGCCGAGGCCGCGGGGGCGCTCGTGGTGCGGGAGTCGTTCCACAACGTGGGCAGGGCCCGGGCGAGCGGGGCGCAGGCCGCGCTGCGCCGGCTCGCCGCGTACGGGGACGGCCTCTGGCTCGCGACCACCGACGCGGACACGGTGGTCCCGCCGCGCTGGCTGGCCCACCAGTTGCGCCACGCGCGCCAGGGCTGGGAGTGCGTGGTGGGCACGGTGCGCCTGGCGCCGCATCCGCTGCTCAGCGCGACCACGGCCGCGCGGCACGACGCGCACTACTTCGCCCAGCGCCCGCCGGGTCCCGGCGCCTGGCACCATCCGCATGTGCACGGCGCCAACCTCGGAGTGGCGGCGGGCCCCTACCGGGCAGCGGGCGGTTTCCCGCCGCTGGCGCACAGCGAGGACCGGGCGCTGGTCGGGGCGCTGGAGCGGGCGGGCCGGCGGATCCTGCGGACCGACGCGTGCCCCGTCCTGACGTCGGGCCGGGTCGACTCGCGTGCTCCGCACGGGTTCGGGGCCTTCCTGACGTCGCTCGCGCACACCTGACCGCGCCCGCGCCGGTTCACCCGCACCGCGCCCCGCGCACGTCCCGGCCGTTCACCGGCCCCGCACGTCGCGTACGTTCACCGGCCCCGCACGCCCGGGGAGCGGCCGGCGCACACCCGGGAGGCGTACCGGTGCACCGGTACGCCTCCCGGCGCGTATGCCCTCGGCCCGTCCCGGGGCTGGTGCGCTCAGCCCGCCGTGGCCGTCCCGGCGAGCGGCGGCGTCCCGGCGTTCGCCGCGGGGGTGCCTACCGGGATGGCGATGGCGGTCTCCTGGTCGGGCGAGACGAAGACGGGGTCGCCGTGCGACAGGCCCACCTTCTCCTTGTAGATGCGCGAGCGCAGCAGGGTGTCGCCGACGCGCACGTGGTAGTCCCAGCAGTCGCCGTGGTAGATGCTGAACTCCACGGTGCCCTTCCAGCCCAGGCCGGTCGTGTCCTTGCGGGACAGCGAGAGGCTCTCGGGCCGGATGAACACGTTGACCTGGTGGCCCTCCACGAGGTCGCCCGCCGCCACGCAGCGCAGCGTGCCGTGGGGCAGTGTGATGTCGACCAGGTCGTCGCTGCACGCGGTGACCGTGCCCGGCATGCTGTTGGAGATGCCCATGAAGCGGGCGGTGAACTCGCTGCGGGGGCGGGCGTAGATCTGCTGCGCGGGGCCGCGCTCCACGATCTGCCCGTACTCCATCAGGATGACCTCGTCCGAGACGGCGAGCGCCTCGTCCTGGTCGTGGGTGACGAACACCGTGGTGATGCCGAGCCGCTGCTGCACCGCGCGGATCTCGTCGCGGACCCGGTCGCGCAGGCCCTTGTCGAGGTTGGACAGCGGCTCGTCGAGCAGCAGCACCTCGGGCTCCCGGGTCAGTGCGCGGGCCAGCGAGATGCGCTGCTGCTGGCCGCCGGAGAGGGCGGGCGCCGGCCGGTCGGCGAGGTCGGCGAGGCCGACCAGGTCGAGCGCCTCCATGGCCTTGGCGCGCGCCTCGGGCACGGGCAGCTTCTTCTGCCCGGAGCGCAGCGGGAACATGACGTTCTGGATGGCGGTCATGTGCGGCCACACGGCGTACGACTGGAACACCACGCCGATGGGCCGCTGGTGCACGCCGACGTACACGTTGTCGTCGGACGAGTAGACGACCTTGCCGCCGATGCGGATCTCGCCCGCGTCCGGCCGCTCCAGGCCGGCGATGAGGCGCAGGGTCGTCGTCTTGCCGCAGCCGCTGGGGCCGAGCAGGGTGACCAGTTGCCCCTCCGGCACGGTCAGGTCGATGTTGTCGACGGCGTTGCGGGTGACCGCCTTGCCGTCGAACCGCTTGATCAGTCCGCGTATTTCGATCACGAGACTCTCCTTCGAGCGCTCAGTGGCGGTTCCGGTTCAGCCCGGTCTTCCTGGTGACGAGGCTGACGAGGCCGACGATGACGGCCAGGAAGACGACGATGAAGACACCGAGGGCGGCCACGATGGGGTAGCTGCCGTTGGCCCACTCGGTGTAGATGGTCACCGACACCACCTGGGTGTCCTCGGTGTAGAGGAAGATGGCCGCCGAGATCTCGCGGAACGCGACGATGACCGTGTAGAGGAAGGCGGCCAGCAGCGAGGGCGCGAGCAGCGGCACGTAGATGCGCCGGAAGGTGCGCAGCCAGGAGGCGCCGCTGACCGCCGCGGCCTCCTCCAGCTCGTCCTTGATCTGTGCGATGCCCGGCACGATGTAGCGCATGCCGTACGGCAGGCCGATCGTGACGAACGCGATGACCAGGATGGCCAGCGTGCCGTACAGGTGGAACGGCAGCGGCGCCGTCAGGTACCAGTACAGGATGCCGACGCCCATGACGACGCTGGGCACGGCGATCGGCACGGTCGCGAGGCCGTCCAGGATGCCCCGGCCGCGCGCCTTGGTCTTGACGGTGATGTAGGCGACGAGCGAGCTCAGCACGGTGACGACGGCACCCGCGAGGACGGCCGTGATCAGGCTGTTCGTAACCGACTTGGTGAGGGCGGGGGTGTGCAGGACCGCGCTGTAGTTCGACAGGGTGAGCCGGTGCAGCGCGGCGATCGACGGCGGCTCGTAGCCGGGCAGCAGCGACGACCACACCAGCATCAGCAGGGGCAGCGCGACGGCCACGACGAAGAACACGACGAAGGCGGCGAGTCCGAGCCACTTCCAGCGGCCGAGGTCGATGGACGTGGGACGGAAGCCCTTGCCGGTGATGGTCTGGGCCTCGGCGCCCGAGCCGCCGAGCTTCCTGGAGAAGTACAGCCCGACGCTCGCCACGACGAGGATGAAGATGCCGATCACACCGACGGTGCCGTAGTCGGTGGGGAACTGCTGGAGCGCGTTGTAGATGCGGCTGACGAACACGAACTTGTGCCCGGGGACGCCGATGAGCTGCGGGACCTCGAAGGTGGAGATGGTCTGCACGAACATCAGCAGTGCCGCCGACATCACGGCGGGCCGGATCAGCCGGGCCGTGATGGTGCGGAAGACCCGCCACGGCGGGGCGCCGGAGCTGAGGGCGGCCTCCTCGAGGGAGGAGTCCATGTTGCCGAACGCCGCCGTGCCCATCAGGAACGCCACCGGTGTGACGTGCATGGACTGGACGAGGACCATGCCGGCGAGGGAGTAGATGTCGAAGGCCGGCAGGTGCAGGTCGCGCAGCAGCACGTTGAGCGCGCCCGTGCGCGGTGCGAACAGCAGGGCCCAGGCGACGGTGTTGAGGATGCCGGGGATGATCAGTGGCACCAGTGCGGCGATCTGCGCGAAGAACTTCGCCGGGGTGTTGGTGCGGGAGACGAGGTACGCGAGGCCGAAGCCGACGACCGTGCAGACGGCGGCGGTCGCGGCGGCGTACGCGAAGGAGTTGCCGACCAGCACCCAGAAGTCGGAGGTGCCGAGGGTCTCCCCGTAGTGGCGCAGGGTCCAGGTGGTCTTGTCCGCGGAGAGGAAGGACCCCTGGAGGCTTGCGACGACCATCGTGCCCGCGGGGACGACGGCCAGGTAGGCGACCACGAGTGCGACGACGGCGAGCAGGATGTTCCGCGGGTTGCGGAACCAGACCAGGATGCGGGACGTGGCGGTGCCGGCGGGGCGGGAGGCACCGCGGGTCGGAGGTGGCGCGGGGCGCGACCGACTGATGAGGCTCATTGCTTGGCCGTCCTCGTAAGTGGGAAGGGCGATGGCCCGGAGGCGGGAGGGGCTCGCGTCCGGGGTGGGGTCAGGAGCGCACGGAGGGGGGCGTGGGCACGTGAACAAGGAACCGATGAGCAGGTGAACAGTGTGAGCATCGAGGAAGGGGCGGATGGTGCGGGATCACGGCGTCGGCCGGGGTGCGGTGCGCGGCCTCGGCCCGGGCCGGGGAAGCGCGGTGCGCGGCGCGGTCGCACCGGCGAGGTCCCCGGTGCCGCTCCCGCGGAGTGCGCGGGTCGGCCGCGCGGGGCCGTACGCGGGCTCCGGACGGGCGGCCGGAGTGGTCAGATGGCGTGCAGCGCCTTCTCGTACTCCTGGAGCAGGATGTCGTACTTGTCGGGCTCGATGACCGGGGTGGACCAGGCCGGGGTCCACTTCTTCTCGTTCCACACGGCGGGGTCGTCGTGCTTCAGGTCGCTCAGTGACACGTGGTTCGTGATGGAGACGACCTGCTTCTGCCCCTCGTTCGACATGATCCAGTCGATGAAGAGCTTCGCGGCGGCCGGGTGCGGTGCCTTCTTCGCGAGTTCTTCCAGTACCGCGGCGGAGGGCAGTGGGTCCGGGTTGGAGAAGGCGAGGCGCGCCGGGGTCTTCTTCTGCAGTGCCGCGGCCTTGTAGCCGTAGGCGTTGGCGACGGCGGCCGGCTCGCCGCCCTGCACCTCGGTCAGCGACTGGGTGTGGCTCTCGACGAGCCGGGGCTCGTTGTCGCCGAGCCGCTTGACGAGGTCGAGCGCCTTGTCGTGCCCGAGAGCCGAGATGAGTCCCTCGTACCAGTTGATGGCCTTGGGGTCGATGGAGAACTTGCCCTTCCACGCAGGCTTGGTGAGGTCCTCCAGTTCGGTGGGGACCGGGAGGTGCTGCGACTTGACCGCCTGGGGGTTGTAGGCGATGGCGCTGGTGTTGATGTAGACGACGTTGCGGTAGCCGTCCGGGAGGTTCTGCAACTGCTTGGGCAGGGGCGGGATCTCCGGCACGCGGTAGGGGGCGAGCGTGCCGACCTTGATCAGTTGGTAGACGGGCTCGGAGTCCGCGGAGATGACGTCGGCGTTGAACTTGCCGCCGCGCTGCTCGGTGACGAGGCGGGAGGGCAGTTTGTCGGCGCTCAGGCGCAGCGCCTCGACCTTCACCCCCGGATAGGTCTTCTGGAACGCTTTGATCATGTCGTCGACGTCGTCGTCCGCGAACGTCGTGTACCAGAGCAGCTTCCCCTCCTTCTGCGCCTGCGCGAGGAGTTGGTCGGGCTGCTGTGCGGGGGCGACCTCGGTGACGGCGCCGCCGCCGGCGGCCGTGCCGCAGGCCGTCAGGGCGCCGGCCAGCAGCAGTGCGCCCGAGGTCCGCAGCGGGGAACGGAGTGTTGTCATCACGGCTCGTGGTGCGTGCGGTGCGCGTCGGCTGTGCAGATTCAGTAGGCCACGCATTGCCGCCACCTCCAGTCGAGGGCCCCGTGGAACCCGACCGGTGGGTGTCTTTCGTGGGGCCTCGCCGAAAAACAAGTGACATTCTGGGCTGACGGTATGACCATTGCAATAGTCGTGCGGGGTTTTCTTGCGAGATGCGCAAGCGTGTCCGGCCCGCCACGACAAAGGAGTCCCGGCCCGGAACGCGCGCTTCAGCGCCCTTGGAACGGAACCGAGTTGGGCCGTGGGACACTGAGGGCCCCCGGCCGTGGAAGAATCGCCGGTCCCGCCCGGCGGCGGCCGGCGGACTGCCTGCCCGCCGAGGGGCAACCGGGCACCGTCCGGCCCGGACCGCGAGCGGGGCAACCGAGGGGAGCGACCGGGGCGCGGCCCGCCGCGCCGGGATCGGGGGCTACGGTGGACGGCTCAGACCACAGGGATCATTGGTCATACCCTAATCCGGTAGACTAGGACGGTCAATACATGACGAAAGGACTCCCCATGCCGGCGCGCCGAGCGAGTGCGAAGGACGACGGCCGCCAGGCCGGCCTCCTCACTCCCGTGAACGACCGCCGCATCTCCGCGTTGATCGTGGACCAGGTGCGGACCCTCATCCACGAGGGCAAGCTCAGTTCCGGGGACCGCCTGCCGCCCGAGCGGGAGATGTGCGAGCGGTTCGGCGTCAGCCGGGTCACCGTACGGGAGGCCCTGCGCGTGCTGGAGGCCAGCGGCCTCGTGGAGATCCGCGTGGGGGCGCACGGCGGCGCCTTCGTCACCAAGCCGACCAGCGACCGCGTCGGCGCGAGCATCGTGGACCTGCTGACCCTCTCCTCCGTCACGGCCACGGAGGTGACGGCGGTGCGCATGGTGCTGGAGGTCGGCATCATCCCGCTGCTGTGCGAGAGCGTGGACGACGAGGACATCGCCGAGCTGAACGCCATCTGCGACCGCCAGGAGGCGGCCCTCGACAGCGGCGACTACCACGTCTCGCTGTCCGCCGAGTTCCACACCCGGCTGGCCGCCGCGACGCACAACACCGCGTTCGAGATGCTGATCCAGTCCTTCCACGGCCCGCTGCTGATGTCGCTCGCCAAGGCCAAGAGCACGGCACCGGAGATGGGCCGGCGCGGCCTGGAGGAGCACCGCGCCATCGTGGAGGCCGTGCGCACCGGCGACGTGGCCACCGGCGAACGGATCATGCGGGAACACCTCTCGCGCACCGCGGACCGCCTCTGCCTCGACGAGGAACCCGCCAGGAAGGCCTGAGCCCCGCACGTACCGGCGCCGCACGGGCACGGTCCCCGCGGGGACCGTGCCCGTGCGGCCGAGGGTCACCGCCCCCGGGCGCCGGCAACGTTAGTACCCCTGCGGGCGCAGCACGAGGCAGCAGCCGAGCGAGATCAGCACCGACACGAAGAGCACGCCGAAGCCGGCGGTGTAGGAACCGGTCGCCGTGAGCAGGGTGCCCATGAGCGCGGGCAGCGCGGCCCCGACCAGATTCGTCAGGGACGAGAACACACTGCTGGAGTACTCCGTCTTCTGTGTCGGCATGAGGCTGTGCAGCAGAGACCAGTTGGTCACCACGCACCAGGCGTTGCCCGCGAGGCCCAGGAAGATGAAGAAGCTGTCCACGCCCGCGTTGCTGAACAGGGCCGTGCCCGCGATGCCGATGCCCTCGACCGCGAAACCCCAGGCTGCCCAGCCCGCCCGTTTGACCTTGCGGTCGGAGGCCCGGCCGACCAGCACCATCACCACGATGGACAGCACGTTGGCCACGGTCAGCACGATGCCGATGTTGCCGAGTGTCACGTGGCGGGCCTGCTGGAGGTACAGCGGCACCCAGGTGACCAGGCCGTAGAAGGGCGCGTTGGTGCCGATGTACATCAGCATGGTGAGCCAGTAGCGGTAGTTGCGAAACGGCGACTCGGGCCCGAGCTTGGGCACGGTGGTCGTGTTCTCGAACCGGTCCGCCTCGATGTGCTGGACCTCTTCCGCGCTGACGCCCTCGGCGTTCTCGGGCCGGTCCTGGAGCAATATCAGGACGACCAGGAAGGCGAACACGGCGGCCACGACGGCCTGCGTGAGGAAGGTGACCCGCCACCCCGTGCCACTGATCATGACCGTGGTCAGGGAGCTGCCCAGCGCGGAGCCGACGAAGATGCCCGACAGCCAGGAGGCGTTGGCCCGGGCCCGCTCCTGCATCGGGAACCAGCGGGCGGTCAGCGTGTGCGCCACCGGGTAGAAGCAGGCCTCGCCGACGGCGAGCAGGATGCGCGTTCCGTACAGCTCGTTCAGGCTGTTGACGAACGGCGGCAGCGCCAGGGCCAGCACCCAGATCGCGGTGCCGATGAGCATCGACGTGCGCGGTCCGAGCCGCTTGAGGACGAATCCCCAGCCGAACAGCGCGACGCCGTAGGCGTAGAGGAAGAGGCTGGTCAGCCAGCCGACGGAGCCCGGATGCTTGTCGAGGCCGAACTGGTGGCTGAAGGCGTGGTCGGTGACGATCACACCGATCGACGACTTGCTCAGCTGCGCCACCGAGAAGGCGATCAGCAGGGGCAGGCTGACGTGGAGCCATCGTTGGACGTGCCGGCCGCGCAGCGCGGCCGTGCGGCGGGAGGCGGGTGCGGCCCTCAGGTCTGTCTCGGGTGTCACGTGCTTGCGTCCTTGCATGTACGTACGGGTGAGCACGCGGCCCTGCGGTACCGGGCGCGCGTGCTCGGGGGTCGCGCGGTGGGGAGGGTGTGCCGGGCCGGTGCGTCCTGCGGTCCGGGGGTCCCGCGGCGGTGTGTCCGCCGGTCCGGCGGGCCCCCGCGGTGGTGTGTCCGGCCGGCGCGGTGGGCCGGCGTGTGCGCCGCCCGGCGGGCGGCGGGGGCCCGGGCGTCGCGCGGGTGGCGCGCGACGCCGGGCGCGGTCAGATGCCTCGGGCCTGCGGCCGTCGGCCGACGAACAGGCAGGTGTAGAACGCCTTCCAGGCGACGTCCACCTCTGTCAGTCCCGCGGCACGATACCCGTCGAGGTGGTCGTCCACACCGGTGAGCGGGTAGTTGTGGTGGTGCTTCGGGGCGGGCTTGCGCGGCGCCCAGTGCTTCTTGCGCACCGAGCGGTAGCGCCGGTCCCAGACGTCCTCGGGACCGATGTGGTCGAGGTTGACCAGCCAGCCGTCCGGTGCGAGCAGCCCCGCCGCCTCCTGGTAGAAGGCGTGCAGCGCGGCCCGGTCGAGGTGGTGGCTGGCGCGCGAACTCACGATGACGTCCGCGCCCTCGGGGATACCGGCGGCCCGCAGGTCCTGCATGTCGCCGGACGCGAAGGTGACCCGGTCGCCGAAGCCGGCCAGGTCCTTGCGCGCCTGCTGGAGCATGGTGCCGGAGACGTCCGACCACACGCCCCTGGCGTTCGGGAACGCCGTGAGCAGGACGGCGAGGAACTTCCCCGCGCCGCTCGCGACGTCCACGACGAGCGCGGGCTCCGGCTTCTCCTCGGCCACCAGCTGCGCCGCGATCGTGCGGGGCAGCGCGAGCAGGTCGCGCGCCCCGTCCGGGTCGCCGCCCAGCCACGCCGTGGCGAAGGCGGGGTCGGACCACACCTGGGCCGCCGTGGGCTCCTCTTGCAGCATCTCGTCTCCTCGTCGGCTCTGCGCGGGACGCCGCCGCCCCGCCTCATCCGGAAAGCGGACGGGACCGCGTCAGGAACGCGCTCCGCCGGGACCGTCGTACTCCGGGGCGTTCTCCAGGAAGACGGTGTTGTGGTAGCCGAGCTCCTTGAACAGGCGGTTCTGCGCCGAGATCATCTTCAGCGGGGTGCCGTTGGCCGCGAAGTGCTGGGCGATGGTGTTGTGCGGTACGTACACCGTGTCGCCCTCCTTGAAGTCGTGGCGCGTGGGCTCGTTGGCGATGCGCGCGTAGTACTTCTCGGCGATCTCGGCCTGGACCTCCCAGTGCAGGCTGTACCCGGAGCCCTGCTGGACGTAGAGGACCTCGTCCGCCATGGTCCAGCGCTTGCCGGAACGGCTGCCCGCCGGGACCTCGAGGACGAACGAGTCGACGCTGAAGGTCCGCACGTCGTCGCCGGGCTGGGACATGACGCGCACCTTGCCGAGCGGCGTGGACTCCCAGGGGGTGTCGGCCGACTTCACGACCTTGCGCTTCTTCTCGACGTCGGGCGTCCACAGCTGCGACCAGTCGACGCGCTCACCGAACTTCTCGGGGTCGTCAATGGGACCGCTGCGGCCCTGCTGGATCAGGCCGAGGTACATCCACTCCGACTTGGCCTTGAAGATGATGCACTTCGCGGTCTCGTCGTACGGGTTGAAGTGGCGGTGCACCGAGTCGGTGTGGACGATCACGAGGTCGTCCTTCTCCCACTCGTAGCGCTGGTCGTCGTGGATCTCGTAGCCGGCGCCCTCGAGGATGTAGAAGGCCGCCTCGTTCTGGTGCCCGTGGCCGTGGTTCGAGGAGTGCGGCGGCAGCTCCACGAAGTGGACCTGGAGGCTCTGGGTCAGGAAGGGGTCGTCGCCCGGACCGATCCTCCACCAGGTACGGGACTTCTCCGAGTCGCCGGAGTGCCCGACCTTCGCGTCGTCCACGACGATCGAGTCGTCGCGCACGCGGGGGGCGTCCAGCTGGCTGCGGCGGAACTCCTTGAGACCGTAGGTCTCCGACGTGATCCCCCGGAGGAAGACCCGCCCCTTCTTCTCGCTCATACACTTCTCCTCGTGATGTCGGACCGGGGCGCCACGGCGCCCGCCGGTCCGTGCGGCGGTCTTGTCCCCGGCACCTGCCGGGGAGAGACGGATCCGGACGCGCAGGCTTCAAAGCCTTGCTACAGCGGGGAAATGCTGGATCCGTCCGGCCGGAGACCGCTGGCTCGGCCGTGATCGATTCGGGCATTCAGCCTGACTTCATTGGCCTAACCTTTATATCAACGGGCCAGAGAGCGAGTCAACGATCCGACGGGGCGGGCAGGCACTCACAGGTACGGCGGCGGCGCCGCCTTCCCCTATAGGTTCAATGGTATTACATTAAGAACATCGCGAACGACTGAGAGGGGTTACCGATGCCACGCAAGGACGGCGACGGCCGTGCGACGAGCGCGGGCACGCTGATCGTCGGCGCCAGCCAGGCCGGCCTCCAACTCGCCGTGTCCCTGCGGCAGCTGGGGGACACCGAGCCGATCGTGCTCGTCGGCGAGGAGCCGCACGCGCCCTACCAGCGGCCCCCGCTCTCCAAGGAGTTCCTCTCGGGTGCGGCCGAACTGGACTCCCTGGCCTTCCGGGCGCCCTCCTTCTACCCGGACAACGGCATCGAGCTGGTCTCCGGCGAGCGGATCACGACGCTGCGGCCCGGCCTGGCCGTGACGGCCTCCGGCCGCGAACTGCCCTACGGGCGGCTCGCGCTGACGACCGGCGCCGGGCCCCGGCGGCTGCGCGTCCCGGGCGCCGAGCTGGCCGGAGTGTGCTACCTGCGCGACCACGACGACGCCGCGGGCCTGCGGGGCGAACTCGCCTCCGCCTCGCGTGTCGTGGTCGTCGGCGGCGGCTTCATCGGCCTGGAGGCGGCCTCCGTCGCCCGCGCCGCGGGCCTCGCGGTCACCGTGGTCGAGGCGGCCGACAGGCTGCTGGGCCGGGCCGTGGCACCCCTGGTGTCCGAGTTCTACGCGCGGGCACACCGGCGCCGGGGCGTGCGCGTGCTGCTGTCGACCGGTGTGACCGCCTTCGAGCCGTCGGCCGACGGCAGCCGGGTCAGCGGTGTGGTCCTCGCGGACGGCACGGTGGTCCCCGCCGACCTCGTGCTGGTCGGGGTCGGCGCGGTGCCGCGGACGGAACTGGCCGAGCAACTGGGGCTGGAGTGCCGGGGCGGCATCGTCGTGGACGCCTCGGCGCGCACGAGCGACCCCTCGGTGGTGGCCGCGGGCGACTGCACGGTGCAGCCGCACCCGCTGACCGGCGAGGGCCTGGTGCGCATCGAGTCCGTGCAGAACGCGGTGGCGCAGGCGGGGACCGCCGCGGCGACACTGCTCGGACGGCCCGCCCCGGCGAAGGCGGTTCCGTGGTTCTGGTCCTACCAGGGCGACCTGCGACTGCAGATCGCCGGACTGTCGACGGGACACGACGCGACGGTCGTGCGCGGGGTGCCCGACGACGAGCACTTCTCGGTCCTCTACTACCGGGACGGCCGGCTCGTCGCGGTGGACGCGGTCAACCGCCCCGCCGACTACATGGCGGTGCGCAAGGCCCTGACGCAGGGGGCGACCGTCCCGGCCGGAGCCGCCGCCGACGCGGACGTCCCGCTCAAGTCCCTGATCACCGAGGCGAGGAGCGCGGCGCCCGCCGCGTGAGCGGCCACGGTGCCCGGCGGCCCGGTGCGGCGCGGCACGCGAGGAGGGGCGGACCGCCGTGGCGGTCCGCCCCTCCTCTCGCGTCGTCCGCCGCGCGCCGTGCCGTCCGCGTGGGTCCC
>NZ_JAKGCV010000141.1 GCF_021556455.1 Streptomyces fuscigenes
CGGACGCGGCGGAGGGGCGGCGCCGGCCGGGCGCCGCCCCTCCGGGCGCGGTGCGGTGGTGCGGTGTCGCGGCGTGCGCGACCACCGCGAGGGCGGGGGCGCGTGCCCTAGACCACCAGTGAGAGCAGCAGCACGCAGCCCAGTCCGACCACGGACAGGATGCCCTCCATCACCGACCAGGTCTTCACGGTCTGGCCCACGTCCATTCCGAAGTAGCCCTTCACCAGCCAGAATCCGGCGTCGTTGACGTGGCTGAAGAACAGCGAGCCGGCGCCGACCGCCAGCACCATCAGGGACACGTGCGTGGTGGACATGCCCTGCGAGAGGGGGCCCACCAGGCCGGCGGCCGAGATCGTGGCGACCGTCGCGGAGCCGGTGGCGATGCGGATGGCGACCGCGATCAGCCAGGCCAGCAGCAGGGACGGGATCGACCAGTCCTTGGTCACGTCGAGGATCATCTGGCCCACACCCGCGTCGACGAGGACCTG
This sequence comes from Streptomyces fuscigenes, assembly GCF_021556455.1. Classification (GTDB taxonomy): domain Bacteria; phylum Actinomycetota; class Actinomycetes; order Streptomycetales; family Streptomycetaceae; genus Streptomyces; species Streptomyces fuscigenes. The sequence goes on from NZ_JAKGCV010000141.1 coordinate 489, forward strand.
CTTGAAGCCGCCGCCCGCGGCGACGATCAGCATGACGCCCGCGATCGGGGCGAGGGACTCCTCCAGGATCACCGACAGCTTCTGCCTGCCGAAGCCGGCCGCGCGGCCCAGCGTGAACAGCCCGACGATGACGGCGAGCAGCAGCGCGATCAGCGGGTTGCCGATGACGTCGGCGACGCGCTGGCCGGTGTTGGCCGGGTCGTCGACGACGATGTCCACGAGGGCCTTGGCGAGCATCAGCACGACCGGCAGGAGCATGGTGCCCACGGTGGCGGCGAAGTTGGGGCGCCGGTCCAGCGCGTCGGAGGGCCGCTCGGGGATCATGCTCTCGGGCGGCGTGACGTCGACCCAGCGGGCCGCGTACTTCGAGAACAGCGGGCCGCCGATGATCACGGTGGGCACCGCGACGACGAGGCCGAGCGCCAGCGTCACGCCCAGGTTCGCGTGGATGGCGCTGATCGCGGCGAGCGGGCCCGGGTGCGGGGGGATCAGGCCGTGCATGGCCGACAGGCCCGCGAGGGCGGGGATGCCGATGCGGATGGCGGAGAAGTTGCCGCGCTTGGCGACCAGCAGCACCACCGGGATCAGCAGGACGAGACCGATCTCGAAGAACAGCGGCAGGGCGACGATGGCGGCGATCAGCACCATCGCCCAGGGCATCGTCTTGCGGCCCGCCTTGGCGAGGATCGTGTCGACGATCTGGTCGGCGCCCCCGGAGTCCGCGAGCAGCTTGCCCAGCATCGACCCGAGCGCGATCAGCACGCCGACGCTCGCCACGGTGGCGCCGAGGCCGGTGGTGAAGCTGGTGATCACCTTGTCCAGCGGCGCGGACGCGGTGGCGCCGAGGGCCAGCGAGCCGATCGTCAGCGCGAGGAACGCGTGCAGCTTGAAGACGGTGATGAGCACGACGAGGACGGCTATGCCGACCAGGACGGCTATCCCCAGTTGCGCGTCGCCCGCGGAGGAGATCAGCGGCGGGTCGGCGGCAGCCAGCATCTCGACATTGAGACCGGTCATGGGTGCTTCCTTCTACATCCCGGGCAGCGCGCGCAGCGCGGCTACCGCCCTTTCGGCTATTTCATGGGGGGAACCGGACACGTCGACGGCGACGCCCCGCTCGTCCTCCGCCAGGGGCTGGAGGGTGGCGAACTGCGAGTCGAGCAGCGTGGACGGCATGAAGTGGCCCTTGCGCTCCGCCATGCGCCTCCCGATCAGCTCGCGGTCGCCCGTGAGATGCAGGAAGACCACGCCGGGGGCCGCGGCCCGCAGCCGGTCGCGGTAGGCGCGCTTGAGGGCCGAGGAGCTGACCACGCCCCCGTAGCCGGCCCGCTCGTGCGCCCAGCGGCCGATGGCGTCGAGCCAGGGCCAGCGGTCCTCGTCGTCGAGGGGGTGCCCGGCCGTCATCTTGGCGATGTTCCGCGGCGGGTGGAACGCGTCGCCCTCCGCGTACGGGACGCCGAGCGCGTCGGCCACCAGGGGACCGATCGTGGTCTTGCCGGTGCCCGAGACGCCCATCACCACCACTACATGGGAGCCGTGGCCGTGGCCGTGCATGCCTGCCTCGCTGTCTTCGTCGGCAACGTCGTGTCGCGTCACTGAACCCCACTAGGTATGACGTAATCAAGAGTGTGTGATGTAAACGTAGTACTTATTTTTTCGCGTGAGACGCGGGGTACGCACCGTAAGCTGGGTCCATGAGCGAAGAAGGCCGAGGTCAGCACAGCCGCGTCCTGGACGCCCTCGGCCTCGCCGTCACCGCCGGCGAGTACGCCCAGGGCTCCGTCGTCCGCACGGACGAGGTGGCGCAGCGTTTCGACGTGTCCCGCACGGTCGTGCGGGAGGTCGTCCGCGTCCTGGAGTCCATGCACCTCGTCGCCTCCCGCCGCCGCGTCGGCGTCACCGTGCGGCCCGCCGACGAGTGGAACGTCTACGACCCGCGCGTCATCCGCTGGCGCCTCGCGGGCGCCGACCGGCCGCGCCAACTGCGTTCGTTGACGGTCCTGCGCTCCGCCGTGGAGCCGGTGGCCGCCGGCCTCGCGGCCCGCAACGCGACGCCCGAGCAGTGCGCGGCCCTCACCGAGCGCGCCCTCGGCATGGTCGCCACCTCGCGCGGCCGGCGGCTCGAGGAGTACCTGGTCCACGACATCGCCTTCCACCGCATCGTGCTGAGCGCGTCCGGCAACGAGATGTTCGCCCGCCTCGGCGACGTCGTCGCGGAGATCCTCGCCGGGCGCACGCACCACCAGGTCATGTTCGAGGACCCCGACCCGGCCGCCGTCACCCTGCACGTCCAGGTCGCCGAGGCCGTGCGGGAGGGCCGCGCGGAGCGGGCGCAGGAGCTGACCCGGCAGATCACCGTCGGCGCCCTGGAGGAACTCGACGTCCTGGCTCCATGAGCCCGCGCCCGGCGCGCCATACTCGTCCCTGCACGAGATCGTCCCGCCGCCGGCCCGGTGGCGGTGTGAAGCGGTGAGGAAAGGCAGGTCCTGGCATGGCGCAGCGGGTGCGGGGTGTGGTGGCACCGGGGAAGAACGAGCCTGTGCGGATCGAGACGGTCCTCGTGCCCGACCCGGGCCCGGGGGAGGCGGTGGTGAAGGTCCAGGCGTGCGGCGTGTGCCACACGGACCTGCACTACAAGCAGGGCGGGATCAACGACGACTTCCCCTTCCTGCTCGGCCACGAGGCCGCGGGCGTCGTGGAGTCGGTGGGCGAGGGCGTCACCGAGGTCGCCCCCGGCGACTTCGTGGTGCTGAACTGGCGCGCCGTGTGCGGCCAGTGCCGCGCGTGCCTGCGCGGCCGCCCCTGGTACTGCTTCAACACCCACAACGCGAAGCAGAAGATGACCCTGGAGGACGGCACCGAACTCACGCCGGCGCTCGGCATCGGCGCGTTCGCGGAGAAGACGCTCGTCGCCGCCGGGCAGTGCACCAAGGTCGACCCCGAGGTCTCGCCCGCGGTTGCGGGGCTGCTCGGCTGCGGTGTGATGGCGGGCATCGGCGCGTCCATCAACACGGGTGCGGTCGGCCGCGGCGACTCGGTCGCGGTGATCGGCTGCGGCGGGGTCGGCGACGCGGCGGTGCTCGGGGCGCGGCTGGCGGGCGCCGCGAAGGTGATCGCCGTCGACATCGACGACCGCAAGCTCGCGAAGGCCGCCGAGATCGGCGCCACCCACACGGTCAACTCCCGTGCCAAGGACGCCGTGGAGGCGATCCGGGAGCTGACCGGCGGTTTCGGCGCCGACGTCGTCATCGAGGCGGTCGGCCGCCCCGAGACGTACGAACAGGCCTTCTATGCACGCGACTTGGCCGGCACGGTCGTGCTCGTCGGCGTACCGACGCCCGAGATGAAGATCGAGCTGCCGCTGCTGGACGTGTTCGGCCGGGGCGGCGCGCTCAAGTCCTCCTGGTACGGGGACTGCCTCCCGTCCCGTGACTTCCCGATGCTGATCGACCTGCACCGGCAGGGCCGCATCGACCTCGGCGCGTTCGTGACCGAGACGATCGGACTCGGCGACGTGGAGGCCGCGTTCGCCCGCATGCACGAGGGAGACGTCCTGCGTTCGGTGGTGGAGTTCTGATGGCCGCCCGCATCGACCACCTGGTCACGTCCGGTACGTTCTCGCTGGACGGCGGGACCTGGGACGTCGACAACAACGTCTGGATCGTCGGCGACGACACCGAGGCGATCGTGATCGACGCGGCCCACGACGCCGCGGCGATCACCCGGGCCCTCGGCGGCCGCACCCTGCGGGCCGTGGTGTGCACCCACGCGCACGACGACCACGTCGGCGCGGCCCCCGCGCTCAGCGCCGCCACCGGCGCGCCGGTGCTGCTGCACCCGGACGACCTGCCGCTGTGGAAGCTGGCCCACCCCGACGAAGCACCCGACGGGACGCTGGCGGACGGTCAGACGATCACCGTCGCCGGCACCGACCTCACGGTGCTGCACACGCCGGGCCACGCGCCCGGCGCGGTGTGCCTGTACGCCGCCGACCTCGGCACGGTCTTCACCGGCGACACCCTCTTCCAGGGCGGCCCCGGCGCGACCGGCCGGTCGTTCTCCGACTTCCCGACGATCGTGGACTCGGTGCGCAGCCGCCTGCTGACGCTGCCCCCGGAGACGGTCGTGCGCACCGGACACGGCGACTCCACCACGATCGGCGCGGAGGCACCCCATCTGGAGGAGTGGATCGCGCGCGGCCACTAAACCGTGTCCGGCACATCCCCGGCGGACGGCGCCACGTGTCGGACACGGCCCCGGCATATCGAGAGTGATGGTTGCTGCACGTAACCTGTTGCCGCCTTGATCGTTGAGTAGTCAACAGGGCGCTGCCGTGCCGCCGGGCCCCGGTCCCTCCCCCGTCGGGACCGGGGTACCGCGTTCCCCCGCGGCCGGCCCGCGCGGTGGCGCCCTGTCCGCCGGGAAGGGTGTGGCACGCCCCGTCTCCCGGCACCCGGAGCGGGCCCGCGCCTTCGTCACCCGCGGGCCCGCCCGGGGCAGGCCCCGCCCGGCGGAGCAGCCGCCCCCCACTCCCGCAGCCCGGAGCGCCCCGCCCGCCGCTCCTCCGACGCCCCGCGCCCCGCCCGCCGCTCCTCCGACGCCCCGCGCCCCGCCTCTCCTGCTCTCGGCTCCTCCCGCGCTCCGCTTCTCGCCGCGCCGCCCCGGTCCCGCGCTCCGTTCCTGCCGTGCCCCGTCCCCGGGTCCGTTCCGGCTGCCCCGGACCGGGGCCACCGGCCGGTCCGACCCGCCGCGAACCCGTCGCGGTGCGCGGTCCCGGGCCCGTAGGGTACGAGCGGCCCGGAGCCCGGGAGCGCCCGGGCCGCCCCCGCCGCGAGCGACCACGCGACCGCGGGCGAGGGAGGGCCGGGACCGGGGGGTACGGGGATGGCGGACGAGATACGGACGCGGCACGGGCGGACCGCCGACGCGGACGGTAGGGGTGAGGCCGGAGCGGCAGGGGAGGCGACGGGCCCCGGGACGACCGGCCGGGAGGCGGCGGACCGGGAGATCGGAGGCCGGGACGCGGCGGCGGAGGGCGGCGCGGAGATCGCCCCCTTCGACCGGCGGATCCTCCTCGTCGCGGCGGCCGTCCTCGCCCTGCTGATGGCGCTCTCGACGCGCTACGGCTTCCACATCGACGAGCTGTACTTCCTCGACAGCGCCCGGCACCTCCAGGCCGGCTACGTGGACCAGCCGGTGCTGGCACCGCTGCTGGCCCGGCTCTCGCTGTCGCTGTTCGGGGTCTCGGAGGCGGGGCTGCGGCTGTGGCCGGCGCTGGCCGCGGCGGGCACCGTCGTCGTGGGCGGCCTGACCGCACGCGAGTTGGGCGGCGCGCGGCGCGTCCAGCTGCTCGCCGCGGTCGCGACCGGCACCATGCCCGTGCTGCTGGGTGGCGCGCACATCGCCAACACCACGTCGTACGAGATGCTGGCGTGGGCGGCGATCGCGCTCGTCGTCGTGCGCATCGGCCGCACGGGCGACACGCGGTGGTGGCTCGCCGCGGGCGCCCTGGTGGGCGTCGGCGCGGAGTTCAACCACCTGGCCGCCGCCTTCGGTGTGGTCCTGGTGGCCTGCGTCCTGCTGGGACCCGCGCGCAGGACCGTGGTCGACCGCCGGCTGCTCGCCGGCGCCGTGCTGGCCGTCCTCCTCGTCCTGCCCGACCTGTGGTGGCAGGAGCGGCACGGCTGGGCGATGTTCGCGATGACGCGGGCACTGAACGCGGAGAACGGCGGCCCGGCGAACATCCTCACCTTCGTCTTCGGCCAATTCGGCATGTCCTGCCTCGCGATGGCGGTGCTGTGGCTCGCCGGGCTGCGCTTCCTGTGGCGGTCGGGCCGCCCGCTGTGGCGCTGCCTGGTGACCGCGTACGGAGTGCTGTTCGTGCTGTTCGCCGTGACGACCGGGGCGCAGGTGTACTACCTGGGCGGGCTGTACGTGTGCCTGCTCGCGGCCGGTGCGGTGGACCTCGACGAGTGGCTGCACTCCGGCCGGCGCCGGCTCGCGGGCCTGCTGACCGGGACCGCGGTGTCGGCGGCGCTGCTCGGCGTGATCGTGCTGCCGGTGCTGCCGCCCTCCGCCGTCGCGTGGACGTACGGCATCAGCACCAACTCCGGGGAGACCCTGGGCTGGCCCCAACTCGTCGCCACGGTGGGGAAGGTGTGGGCCGCACTGCCCCCGGCGCAGCGCGCGCACGCGGTGGTGTTCACGGCGGACTACGGCGAGGCGGGCGCGATCGACGAACTCGGCCGCGGCACCGGGCTGCCCACCGCCGTCAGCTCCCACAACACGGACTGGTGGTGGGGGCCCGGCAACCCCCGCGCGACGACGGTGGTGGCAATCGCCCCGGGACCGGACAGTGCCCCCGGGTACGCCGCCCGCCTGAGCCGGTACTTCCGCCACGTCCGGGTGGCCGCCGCACTCTCCAACCCGTACGGCGTGCACAACACCGAGTGGGGCGGGCACGTCTACGTCTGCACCGGACCCCGCCGGCCCTGGGGCGCGGTGTGGCCCGAACTGCGCACCTACCAGTGACACGCCCCGGCCCCGAGGGAGCCGATTGCCGGTGCGGAAAGGGCCGGCGGTACGGGAGGCGGCGCCGCGGCCTCACGCCCCCGGCCACCGGGCCAGCCGCAGCCCGCTCGTGAAGCGGTGCTCCCTGCCCGTCAGCGGATCGGTGAACTCCATTGCTCTGGCCAGTAGTTGGAGCGGGCGCTCGGGATCGTCGGGGGTCTGCCCGAGGACGAGCGGATAGAGCGGGTCGTACAGCAGCGGGAGCCCGAGGGAGTTCATGTGCACCCGCAGTTGGTGGGTCCGGCCCGTGGCCGGGAAGAGGCGGTAGCCGCCGAGCCCGCCGCCGCGGACGGCCTGCTCCACCCGCGTCTCGCTGTTGGGCGCCGCGCCCGGCACCTCGTGGGCGGCCAGCACCCCGCGCTCCTTCTCGATCCTGCTGCGCACGGTGCGGGGCAGCACGAGCCCCGGGTCGTGCGCGGCGACGGCCTCGTACTCCTTGGACACCCGCCGCTCGGCGAACAGCCGCTGGTACGCGCCCCGGTCGGCCGGGCGCACCACGAACAGCACCAGCCCGGCCGTGAGCCGGTCCAGCCGGTGCGCGGGCTGGAGCGCGGGCAGGCCGAGCGTGCGCCGAAGGTGCGCCACCGCGGTGCGGGCGACGTGGCCGCCGCGCGGGGTCGTGGCGAGGAAGTGCGGCTTGTCCGCGACGACGATCCGCTCGTCGCGGTGGACCACGTCCACCCCGGAGAGCAGGGGCTCCTCGGGCGGCAGGTCGCGGTGGAAGAACACGTACAGGCCGGGCGTGTACGGGGTGGCGGGCGTGACGGCCCGCCCGTCGCTGGTCACGAAGCGCCCCTCGGCGACCATCGCCTCGACACGCCCGGCGCCCGCCGCGCGGCCGTAGCGGCCCGCCAGGTGCTCGGCCACCGTGTCCCAGCGGCCCTCAGGGTCGCCCGGCAGCCGCACCCGCACCGCGTCCACGCCCTCCCGCTGAGGCAGCGGGGAGGCTGGGGTCCTGTGTCTGCGCACCACACCGGAAGCCTACGGCGCCCGCGGCACGGCCCGTCCCGGGCGGTCCGGTGCCGTCCGCACGCGGGTGTGCGCCCGTCCGCGCCGCCCCCGCGCCGCCCGCCCGGTCGCCGCGGGGACCTGCCCGGGCCGGGCGCCCGGCCGACGGCGGTCGCGGAGGCCCGTGCGTACGCCTGTATGGACGAGCGCGACGTGCGAAGAGGCGCCCTGGTTTCGGTCCCCGTTCCATGAACACGCAAAATGGTGCGGTGATCAGTGTCCTCTTCGCCGTGCTGACGGCCATCAGCAACGGCTCGGCCTCGGTGCTCCAGCGCCGGGCCGCCGCGACGGTGCCCGACAGCGACGCCCTGCACCTGTCCCTCATCCGCCACCTGCTCACGAAGAAGGTGTGGCTGGCGGGCATCTGCATGGTGATCGTCGCGGCCGTCTGCCAGGCGGTGGCGCTGGCCACCGGGCCGATCGCCGTGGTGCAGCCGATCTTCGTGATCGAGCTGCCCTCGACGCTGCTCATCGCGGGGTACGTCTTCCGCTCCCGCCTCCCGCGCACGGCCTGGTACGGAGTCGCCGCCGTCACCTTCGGCCTCGCGCTCGGCATGGCCTGCGCGGCGCCCGGCGGCGGCAGCGAGACGGTCCCCGGCCTCGACTGGATCCCGGCACTGATCGGCACGGTCCTGTTCGAGGCCGTGCTCATCGTCCTCGCCCAGCGCGCCCGGGGCAACCCGCGGGCCGCCCTGTTCGGCCTGGCCGCGGCGTGCAGCTACGCGCTGACCGCCGCCCTCATGAAGGACGCCGTGGCGCGCCTCGGGGACGGGGACGGCATCGTGAAGCTGTTCGAGTCGTGGCAGCTCTACGGGACGGCGGTGGCCGGCGTGGGAGCGCTGTTCCTGCTGCAGAACGCCCTCCAGGCCGGTTCGCTGGTCGCCTCCCAGCCGATGCTGACCCTCGGCGACGCGCTGATCAGCATCACCTACGGCGTGACCCTGTTCGGGGAGACCCTGCGCACCGGCTGGTGGCTGCTGCCCCAGCTGATCGCCCTGGGACTGATCGCGGCGGGCTGCGTGGAACTGGCCCGCTCCCCGCTCGCGAGCGGCAGCACCCCGCCCAAGGCACGCGTGATGTGACGCTCCCGCCCGAGGCGGCGCGCGAGGTGACACCCCCGCCCGCCCTGGGCGCGCCTGTGGCGTCCTTGACGCGCCCCGCGCGGCCGGGGCCGGACCGCGCGGGGAGGGGGCCCGGCGGCATCGAACCGCCGGGCCCTCTCCGTCCGCGCCGGGGGCGCGCCGCGCTCAGTGCCCGCCGCGCTCAGTGCCCGACGCGCTCGATCAGCCCGGCCGCGGCGTCCGCCGCCACCTGCTCGCGCAGCTGGTAGTGGATCTTCTTGCCTGTCGCCGTCGTCGGCAGCGCGTCGACGAAGCGGTAGGCGCGCGGCCGCTTGTAGGCGGCGAGCATCGGGTGCGAGCGGCAGTGCTTCTCGCAGTCGTCGACCGTCAGGGCCGGGTCCCGGCGCACCACGTACGCCGTCACCAGCTGCCCCCACTCGGGATCGGGCAGGCCGACCACGGCCGAGTCGGCGATGCCCGGGTGCTCGCCGAGCACCTCCTCGACCTGCACCGGGTGCACGTTCTCGCCGCCGGAGAGGATCATGTCGTCCCTGCGGCCGACGATCGTCACGTACTCGTCCGCGTCCCAGGTGGCGAGGTCGCCGATGTACAGCCAGCCGTCACGGAAGTTCGCCGCCTCCTCGTCGGGGCGGTTCGTGTAGCCGTAACCCGACTTGGGGGAGCGGACGATGACCTCGCCGATCTCCTGGCCGTCCTTGGCGGCGAGGTCGTCGGGCGCCGCCCGCCGGCCCGACTCGTGGTCGTACACCTTCACGACGGCCACGTCGTCGTCGGTGGAGGCGCGGCCGGCGCTGCCCGCGTGGTCCGGCAGGTCCGCCGGACGCAGGAACGTGTTCCAGAACGCCTCGGTCGTGCCGTACCCGTTGAAGACGCGCTCCGTGAGGACGCGCTGGTAGCGCAGGCACGCGGCCCGGTCCAGCGGCGCGCCCATGGTCACGATGCCGCGCAGCGACGACAGGTCGCGCGCCCGGGACTCCTGGGCGTCCGCGAGGCGCTCCAGGTTCGTCGGGGCGCCGATCAGGAACGTGATGCCCCGCTCCTCGACGAGGTCGAGCACGGTGTCGGCGTCGAAGTGGCGCAGGGGCACCGTCTCGCCGCCGATGTAGAACACCGGGTTCGGGCCGCCCGCGTACAGGCCGCCGCGGTGGAACCACGGCGTCATGTTCAGCGTGCGGTCCTCGGGCGAGAGCGGGAAGTGCATGATCACGTCGTGCGCGGAGAGGACCTCCGTCGCGTTGTTCAGCGGGACGCCCTTCGGCATGCCCGTGGTGCCCGACGTGTACAGGCGGGTGGTCTCCGCGTAGATCCCGCCCGCGGGCGGCGGCAGGGCCGGGCGGCCCTCGCCGCGGGCTGCCAGGTCCGCCAGGGCCACCGAGCCGGGCAGCGGGGACTGCGCGGGGTCGCCGGAGGGCACGTGCACGACCAGCTCGGGGCGGTGCCCGGCCAGCGCCAGCGCCTGGCCGGCGTTCTCCGCGACCGCCGTGTCGTAGACGAACGCGCGCGGCCGGCCGCTCGTGAGCACGTGTGCCGTCTCGCCGGGCGCGAGGCGGAAGTTGACCGGTGAGCCCACCGCGCCGAGGCGCTGCGTCGCCAGGTACAGCAGCGCGAACTCGGGGGTGTTGAACAGCTGGTAGGCGACGAGGTCGCCCGCCCGCACCCCCGACGCCGCGAGGCCGCCGGCCAGCCGCTCCACCTCCTCGCCGAGCTCCGCGTACGTCCAGGTGCGTCCGGACGCGGGGTCGTGCATCGCGCTGGAGCGCGCGTAGCGGTGCGTGTTGCGCTCGAAGCCCGCCCAGTACGTGAAGCGGTTCTCGAACACGGCGCGGTAGGCGGCCGGGTCGTAGCCGGGTGCCTCGGCGGGGTCCGGGTTGTTCATCATGCAGTCCTCTCAAGGAGCCTTCGGCGTGCCCCGGCGGATCAGACCGCGCGCAGCACGGCGACGCAGTTCTGGCCGCCGAAGCCGAACGCGTTGACCGCGGCGGCCCGGACCTCCGTCTGCCGGGCCGTGTGCGGCACGTAGTCGAGGTCGCACTCCTCGCCGGGCGTGTCCAGGTTGATCGTCGGCGGCACGATGCCGTCCCGGATGGCGAGCGCGCACACCATGGCGGAGAGCGAACCCGCGGCGCCGATGAGGTGGCCCACCATGGACTTGGGCGAGCTGACCGTCAGATCGTACGCATGCGACCCGTAGACCTCGCGGATCGCGCGGGTCTCCGTCAGGTCGTTGATGCGGGTGCTGGTGCCGTGCGCGCAGATGTAGTCGATGTCGCCCGCCTCGGTGCCGGAGGCCCGCAGCGCGAGGCGCATCGCCTCCATCGCGCCCTCGCCGCTCGGGTCGGGGGCCGAGACGTGGAAGGCGTCCGAGGTCAGGGCGCCGCCCGCGACCTCCGCGTACGCCCGCGCGCCGCGCGCCCTCGCGTGCTCGGCCGACTCCATCACGCACACCACCGCGCCCTCGCCGAAGACGAACCCGTCGCGGTCCGCGTCGAAGGGGCGGCTCGCGTGGGTCGGGTCGTCGTTGCGGCGGGACAGCGCGCCCATGTTGGACAGGCCGCTGAACATGACCGGCGTGATCGCCGAGTCGGTGCCGCCCGCGATCACGACGTCGGCCTCGCCGGAGAGGATCAGCCGGCGCGCCTCGATCAGCGCGTAGATGCCGCTGGCGCACGCGAGGGCGCTGGCGGTCACCGGCCCCCTGACGCCGAGGTCGATGGCGACCTCGCACGCGGGCATGTTCGGGATGACGGACGAGACGAAGTACGGGTTCACCTTGCGCGGGTCCAGGTGCATGGTGTCCACGGCGTTCTCCACGCCGTCCATGCCGGCCACCGCGTTGTTCACGACGACGCCGACACGGCCCGACTCGACGCCGTCGGCGCCGATCGTCAGCCCGGCGTCCTCGACGGCCTCGCGGGCGGCGGCGATGGCGAGCTGGGAGAAGCGTGCCGAGCGGCGCTCCCGCTTGCGGTCCAGCAGTTCGGCCGGGTCGAACCCGGTGACCTCGCCCGCGATGCCGGTCGGCATGCCCGAGGCGTTGAACCGGGTGATGGGTGCGACACCCGACTTGCCCGCGAGGAGCGCCTGCCAGGTGCTCTCCCGGTCGTTGCCGACAGGGGTGAGGGCGCCGAAGCCCGTCACCACCACTTGCTGATTGCTCACTGCGCTCCTCCTGCTCGGCTCCGGACTGCCAGGCATGGGCCTGCCAAACCTTGAACCACAATCCGGCCGTTGTCGATAAAAGTCAGGGACTCGGCGCGATATGCCCGTCTCGAACGCGCCATATGTCCGTCAAGCCCCGGCTGCCACGTTCGTGCGGCCCCCGGTTGCCGGATCCGTACCGGTTTGGGATGCCGCGACGAGCGGCACCGTTGCGGAACCGGTATCGGCGGCGCCGGCTCCGGCGCCCGCACCCGGCCCGCGGGACGCGCCGTCCCCGCCCGCCGTCCGGGCCGCGATGCGGTGCGCCGCCCGCAGG
>NZ_JAKGCV010000142.1 GCF_021556455.1 Streptomyces fuscigenes
GACACCGGCGCGGACGCCGCCGCCGAGAGCCCCGGACGCGCCTATCTGCGCCGCCGGCAGGCCCAGCGGCGCAGCCACCGCGACGCCTACCGGGCGGCCGGTGACGTCGCCGCCCGGCTGCCGGAGGCCGTCTCCCACCTCGCCCGGGCCCGTGCCCGGCACCGCCCGCAGCAGGGGGAACTGGCCTCGCGGGTCGGCGAGAACGTCGCGAACGAGGCGTACCTCGTGGCCCGCTCGGACCTCGACGGCTTCCGCGCCGCCGTCGCCGCCCTGGCGGACGGGGTGGCGGGGGTGCGCGTCGAGGTGACGGGTCCCTGGGCCCCCTACTCGTTCACCACGCACCCGGACACCGAGCGGGCCCCGGACACGGAAGGGGCGTCCACGCCATGACGGACATGATCCCCGACCTGCCGGCGACCCCCGGCGCGCGCACCACGGGGTTCGAGGAGGACTCCCTCGCGGGCCGCGAGATCGCGCTCATCGACCTGCTGGACCGCCTGCTCAGCGGCGGCGCGGTCCTCACGGGCGACCTGGTGCTTTCGATCGCCGACGTCGACCTCGTGCACATCAACCTGCGTGCGGTGATCCGCTCGATCACCGCCGACGAGCCGGCCCCCTGGAACGTGTGAACCATGACGGACCACGACGACTTCGCGGCCGTGGCACAGGCCGCGGCACGCGCCTTCGACCTCGTGCCCGCCACCTCGGACGACGACCCGTCGGCCGGACGCGGGGCGGGCACCCGGGGCACGGACATCGCGCGGCGCCTGCACACGGACCCCGAGACCGTGGAGCGGGACCTGATCAAGCTCGTCCTGACCATCGTCGAGCTGCTGCGCCAGCTGATGGAGCGCACGGCGCTGCACCGGGTGGACCAGGGCGACCTCGACGAGTCCCAGGAAGAACGCATCGGCATGACGCTGATGATCCTGGAGGACCGCATGTCCGAGCTCTGCGACCGCTACGGCCTGACGATGGAGGACCTCAACCTCGACCTCGGGCCGCTCGGCTCGCTGCTGCCGCGCGGCGGCGAGGCCTGAGATGCCGCCCACGATCCGTCGTCCCCGCCGGTTTCCGGCCGAACTGAGCGGCAACACGCACACCATGACGACGGAAGAGAACAGCGAGTCGACGAACACGGGCAAGGGCGGGCGCGCCACGCGCACCCGGAGCGCCAACGGCTCCGCCGCGGGCAAGAAGGTCCAGGCGGCGGCCGAGCGGGCGAAGGACAGCGGCGCCGGCTCGGCCCGGCAGGCCAAGGCCTCCGCCACCGCGGCGGAGAAGGCCACCCAGTCGGGCACGGCCTCGCTGGGCGCGGCCGCGACGCACGCCGGGCGTTCGGCCGCCGCGGGCCTCGACTCCGGGCGCAAGATGGCCGCCTCCCTCGGTTCGACCGTGACCTCGGGCGCGGGTGTCGCCTGGACGGTCGTGAAGGACCGGAAGAAGATCGCGGCGGGCGCCGGAGCGGGCCTCGTGGGCCTGATGGGCGCGGCCTTCGCGGCCGGCCGGGCCACGGCCAAGGTCCACGCCAAGAGCGGTCCCCTCACGCGCCTGACGAGCGGGCGCATTTGATCGTGTCGCGGGCCGGGGCTGGGACGCCTTGCACCGTGACACCGAGAAGGCCGGGCGCATCCACGGAGCGCCCGGCCTTCGGGCGTCCGTATACCGGCCGTGAGTGCTCCGGCCGTGAGTGCTCCGGCCGTGAGTGCTCCGGCCGTGAAAGTTCCGGCCGTGCGGCTCCGCGGCGGCGCCACAGGCGCACGAAAACGCCCCCTGCCGCGGCGTGGAGCCGCTGAGGGGGCGTGCGGGGCGCCGAGATGCCCATCGGGTCGGCGCGGGGCCTGGTGCGGGCTCAGTAGCCCTTCTCGCGCAGGGTCTCGGCGAGGTTCTCCGTGACCGCCAGCGCGGCGCAGGGGGCCTGGCCCTCCTCGTACACGGCGACGATCACGGCCCGGTCGGTCCTGGTCATCGTCACGCCGTCGGCACCCTTCTTGGCGCAGACCGACGAGCCACGTCCGATGAGGTTCGTGTACTTCTCGCCGCCCACGACGACACTCGACTCGCGCACGCCTTCGGGGTCCTTGAACAGGGCGACGATGGCCTCGGCCTCGCCGGGCTTGAGCAGATTCTCGTCACTCTCGGCCCACGTGCCGCCGTCGTCGGCACCGATGATGGCCGCGTTCCGGACGTTGTTCGTTCCGACAAGGCGCTCATCCACGTACTGCTGCCAGTCAGACATGCCACACCCTTCGTTCAGGGCTGGGGAACCGCCCTACGCAGGCGGGCCGCGGAGCCTTCCAGCTGACCATTAATGGACAGACACCGTCATTGTATTTCACAGCCTTGCAAAAAGAACAGATCGACTCTGTGAGCAGAAACACACCGAGGCCGACCGCGACGGCCGGGCGACCCGCCGGGGTCCGTCCGCCGGGGGCCCCACCGCAGGGTCGCGGTGGCGGGCGGTCGGTCACGGGGCGTGCGGCGGGGGGCGCCACCCGGTTCGTACGGAGGCGCCACGCGCATCCGTCACCTCCCCTACGCTGACAGTGACGAGCCTTTTACAGAAGGGCAGCGACGTGTGCGCAGACGCCACCCCGGACCCGTACACCGACCCGCTGGCGTTCGGCCGGCGCATGCAGATCCTGCGGCAGAAGCGCGGAATGAGCCGTCCGGTCCTCGCCGGCCTGCTCGGGCGGTCGCCCTCGTGGGTGAAACAGGTGGAAGGCGGGCAGATCCAGACGCCGAAGCTCCCCACCATCCTCCGCGTCGCCGAGATCCTCCGCGTGCGCAACCTCTCCGACCTCACCGGCGACCAGGCCGCGTCCGTCGACCTGTTCGTCGGCCCGGGCCACGCCCTCCTTCCCCGGGTCCGTGACGCGGTCAACGCCTTCCCCCTGCTCGCCGACCGGCAGGCACCCCCGCCCCCGCACCTCCGCGCCCGCCTGGACCGCGCCTGGGCGGCCCGCCACAGGGCCCCCAACCACCGCGAGGTCGTGGGCGGACTCCTGCCCGGCCTCATCCGGGACGCGCAACTGTGCGCACGGCAGGCGACCGCCCCGGAGGGCCGCCGCGCGGCGCAGGCGGTGCTGTCGGAGGTGTACGCGCTGTCCCAGTTCTTCCTGGCCTACCAGCCCGACAGCGCCCTGCTCTGGCGCGTCGCCGACCGCGGCATGGTCGCCGCACAGGAGAGCGAGGACCCCCGTGCCGTCGGCGTCGCGGCCTGGCTGACCGCGCAGGCCCACCGCGACAGCGGCCCCGCGCATTTCGAGGCGGCCGACGCCGTGACGCGGGGGGCACTCCGGTTCCTGGCGCCCTTCCTGCCCGACGCCCCCGACGCGGTGCGGGCCATCGCCGGGGCGCTCCACTTCGAGGCCGCGTACACGGCCGCCCGGCGAGGCGCGTCGGGCGAGGCGTGGGCCTGGTGGGAGAAGGCACAGGCGACCGCGGAGGGACTGCACGCCGACTTCTACGACCCGGTCACCTCGTTCTCGCGGGCCATCATGGGTCCCCACGCGGTCACGGTCGCCGTCGAGTTGGGCGCGGGAGGCGAGAGCGTCCGGCAGGCCGTGGCCTCGGACGGCACGCACATCCCCTCGCGGCCGCGGCTGGCCCGCCACCGGATCGAGGAGGCGCGCGCCTACCAGCTCGACGGGCGTCCCGAGAGTGCCCTCGCGACGCTGGAACGGGCCCACAGGGCCGCGCCCGAGACGATCAAGTACAACGGCTACGCCAAGAGGATCGTCCTGGAGGAGACGGAGGCCCGCAGTCCGGGCCGCCGCCAGGCCGCCGCCGCCCTGGCCGTCGAGCTGGGCATCCTCGCGGCCTGATCGCACGGGCTTGCGAGGGGCAGGATTCCTGCCCCCGTATGCCGTTTCGGCGCCTTACGTTCACTTCATGACCGAGATGACGGGGTCGCCGGCCGCCGCTTCGCAGCCACCGGACCCGCTGGACCCGCTGGACCCGCAACGCCTCAGCGACGAACAGCGCCGCGGCGGCGCCTGCGTCCACTGCGCACTGCCCGTGGCGACCGGCAGCGCGGTCGACCTCGGCCCCCGCACCGACGCCGACGGCACCAGGATCTATCCGCGCACGCACCCCGGATGCCTCGGTGACGCGCCATGACCCTGTGTGTCAAAGGCGGCCACGACTTCCCCGTCGAGGACGAGCGCGGCGCCTACTGCCCGGAACACGGCGTCGAGTTGGTCCGGCACGCGCCCCGCGACCCGCATCTGCCCCCGCCGGCCGGACCCGTATCCACCGGACCGGCGCCGGCCGGACCCACAGCCGCTGATCCCGGACCGGCACTCCCGGCACCGGCCGAACCGGCGGCCGCTGACCCCGGACCGGCCGGAGCCGACCGGTCCCCTTGAGCCGCTCCGGCCGGCGGACGGCCCACCCGGCTCGTCACTCCGCCGGCCGGAGCATCCTGTCCCGGCCCGGCCGCTCGGAGGCCAACACGTCGAGCGTCCGGGCCGGGGCCGCACCACTCCATCGAGAGACAGGAACGACCATGGAAACAGCGGCACCTGACAGGAAGCACGCCGGGCAGCCGTCCGACAAGCCGTGGAACCCGCCGCCCGCACCGCCGAGTCCGGACGGCTCGGGCCCCTCGGGCGGCGGCGACGAGGCGAGCGGGAACTGACCGTGCCGATCACCCCTGACACCACAGGGGGCTGTGCCGCGCTCGTCGACTCGCTCGACGGGCGCGGCCTCCTGTCCCCCCGGTGGCGCGCCGCATGGCGGGAACTGCCGCGCCACCTCTTCGTCCCACCCCGCGTCTGGCGGCAGACACCCGACCGTTGCGTGCCCGTCGGCGACGACGAGTGGTGGCCGCTCGTCCACAGCGACGAACCCGTCGTGATCCAGGTGGACGACGGCGCCGAGGACGGGCCGGGCGTCGCCACCTCGTCCAACAGCAAGCCGTCCATGGTGGCGCTCATGCTCGGCCTCCTGGACCTGGAACCCTCCCACCGGGTCCTGGAGATCGGCACCGCCTCCGGGCACGTCGCCGGCCTGCTCGCGCAGTACCTGGGCAACGACAGCCGCGTGCACTCGATCGAACTCGACCCGGCCCTGGCCCAACTCGCCGCCGGGCAACTCGCCCTGGCCGGGCGCACACCCCGACTGCGGCAGGGCGACGGCGCCCTGGGATGGCCGGAGGCGGCGCCGTTCGACGGCATCCTCGCCACCTGCGCCGTCCGCCGCGTCCCGGAGGCCTGGATCGACCAACTGCGGCCCTACGGACGTCTCGTGCTGCCGCTGCACCGCGACTTCTGGAGCGGCGCCGTCGTGCGCCTGACCCGCCGCCCGGACGGCACCGCCACCGGCCGCTTCCACGGCGGGGCCTCGTACATGCTGATGCGCTCCCAGCGCGCGAGCGCGACCGACGAGGTGGACACGGCCACGGCCCGCCACTCACCGGCCGAGCTGGACCCTGCCGCCCTGCTCTCGCTCGGAGCCGCGCTGTACGTCGGCGAACGGCTGCCGGGCGTCCACTTGCAGCACGCCACGACGGACGAGGGCGTACGCGTGTGGGTCCGGGCACCGGACGGCTCCGCGGCCACCGCGGTGGCGGGCGAGGCGGTCGCGTACGGGCCCAGGGACCTCTGGTCCGAGATCGCGGCGGCCCACCGCGCGTACGCCGCCGCCGGGTCCCCGGACGCCCCCGCGTTCGGACTCACCGTCACGCGGGGCCGTCACGAGGTCTGGCTGCACGAACCGGCGAACGTGATCACGCGGTAGCGGACCGGGGACTGGGCGGAGGGACTGGGGACCGAGCGGAGGACCGCGGACCGGAGGACGGCACCTTCCGGTCCGCGGCGCCCGTCGCGGCGAGGCGTCGGCGGTCTCGGCCTCCAGGGCCTCGCTGCCGCCCGGCGCAGTCAGATCAGCACGACCGTGGGCATCCCCGCGCACGACGTGCCCGGCGCCCAGAGGATGGCCCGGGCGCTCCCCGTGGACCTTCCGGAGGATCCGTCGACCGGCCGATGTGAGCCGGGCATGCAAGAGGCCCCCGACCGTTTCCGGTCGGGGGCCTCCACGCGGTGGGGCTACCAGGATTTGAACCTGGGGCCTCATCCTTATCAGGGATGCGCTCTAACCAACTGAGCTATAGCCCCGCGCTGCCCCTGAAGATTAGCGCACTTCAGGGCCAGTCCCAAAATCGGCGGGCGTCCCTCACTCGTCCTCGGCGAGGGTGAGCTCGACGCCGCCCACGAAGCCCGCCGAGAGGTTGTAGATGAAGGCCCCGAGCGTGCCCAGTGCGGTGGCGAGCACCACGTCGATGACCGCGATGACGCTCGTGAAGAGCAGCACGCGCGGCAGCGACAGGAACGACTGGAGGTCGAACCCGTTGCTCTCGTTCGAGCCGGTCGCCTCGCTGATCGTGCCGCCGACGGTCGAGAAGACGCCCATGGCGTCCATGACCATCCACAGCACCGCCGCCGCGATGATCGTGCACACGCCGAGCGCGATCGACAGCAGGAAGCTGACCTTCATGACCGACCAGGGGTCGGCCTTCGAGACGCGCAGCCGCGCCTTGCGTGTGCGGGGCGTCGTGCGCGCGCCCGTGCGGGGCCGGCGCACGGCGGCACCGCCGCGGCCCTGCGTGCCGCCGTCGTCCCCCGGCTGGGGGTACGCCTGCGGCGGGTGGTACGGCTGAGCCGCCTGCTGCTGCGGCTGCGGCGTCGAGCCGTACGCCTCGTACGGGGGCTGCTGCCCCCGGGTGTCCGTCACCGTAACCCCCTGGGAGTCCGTGGCAGAGCCACGAGCGCTGTTAGCTCCTGAAGAAGAGGCCGATCCGGCGCCCGTGGTTCCACTCACGCTCTACTCCTCGTCACCGGCCGACGGCTCATTGCCCTCGGCCCCCTCGGCCACGGCGCCCTCAGCGGTCTCGGGGACGATGTCGCCCTCGACCTCCTCGGCCTCGCGGCCTGCCTCGGCATTGCGCGCGATCCCGACCACGGCATCGCGTTTGCCCAGGTTGATCAGCTGGACACCCATGGTGTCACGGCCCGTCTCCCGGACTTCGTTGACTCGCGTGCGAATCACACCGCCGCCCAGGGTGATGGCGAGGATCTCGTCGGTCTCCTCGACCACCAGTGCCCCGACCAGCGAGCCACGGTCCTCCACGATCTTGGCCGCCTTAATGCCGAGACCGCCGCGACCCTGGACCCGGTACTCGTCCACGTTGGTCCGCTTCGCGTAACCGCCGTCGGTGGCGGTGAACACGAACGTACCGGGCCTGACCACATTCATCGAGAGGAGTTCGTCCCCTTCACGGAAACTCATCCCCTTCACCCCGGATGTGGCCCGGCCCATGGGCCGCAGCGCGTCGTCCGTCGCGGTGAACCGGATCGACTGGGCCTTCCTGCTGATGAGCAGCAGGTCGTCCTCGGCCGACACCAGCTCCGCGCCGATCAGTTCGTCGTCCCGGCCGTCCTCCGTCTCCCGGAGGTTGATCGCGATGACGCCACCCGAACGCGGTGAATCGTAGTCCTTCAGCGCGGTCTTCTTGACCAGGCCCGCCTTCGTGGCCAGGACCAGGTACGGAGCGGCCTCGTAGTCGCGGATCGCGAGGATCTCGGCGATCTGCTCGTCGGGCTGGAAGGCCAGGAGGTTGGCCACGTGCTGGCCGCGCGCCTCGCGTCCGGCATCGGGCAGTTCGTACGCCTTCGCGCGGTAGACCCGGCCCTTGTTGGTGAAGAACAGCAGCCAGTGGTGGGTCGTCGACACGAAGAAGTGGTCGACGATGTCGTCCTCCTTCAGCTTCGTGCCGCGCACACCCTTCCCGCCGCGCTTCTGCGAGCGGTAGTCGTCGGTCTTGGTGCGCTTGACGTAGCCGCCACGGGTGATCGTGACGACGATGTCCTCCTCGGCGATCAGGTCCTCGATGGACATGTCGCCGTCGAAGGGCACGAGCTTCGAGCGCCGGTCGTCGCCGTACTTCTCGACGATGACGGCCAGCTCCTCGCGCACGATGGCACGCTGCTTCTCGTCGGAGGCCAGGATCGCGTTGTACTCGCGGATCTTCGCCTCCAGCTCGTCGTGCTCGGCGACGATCTTCTGGCGCTCCAGGGCGGCGAGGCGGCGCAGCTGCATCTCGAGGATGGCGTTGGCCTGGATCTCGTCGATCTCCAGCAGGCCCATCAGGCCGGTGCGCGCGACGTCGACCGTCTCGCTGCGCCGGATCAGCGCGATGACCTCGTCGATCGCGTCGAGGGCCTTGAGCAGGCCGCGCAGGATGTGGGCCCGCTCCTCCGCCTTGCGCAGCCGGAAGCGCGTGCGGCGGACGACGACCTCGATCTGGTGCGAGACCCAGTGCCGGATGAACGCGTCCAGCGAGAGGGTGCGCGGCACGCCGTCGACGAGCGCGAGCATGTTCGCGCCGAAGTTCGACTGCAGGTCGGTGTGCTTGTAGAGGTTGTTGAGGACGACCTTGGCGACCGCGTCCCGCTTGAGGACGATCACCAGGCGCTGGCCCGTGCGCGAGGACGTCTCGTCGCGGACGTCGGCGATGCCGCCGATCTTGCCGTCCTTCACGAGGTCGGCGATCTTCTGCGCGAGGTTGTCCGGGTTGGTCTGGTAGGGCAGTTCGGTGACGACGAGGCACTGCCGGTTCTGGATCTCCTCGACCTCGACCACCGCGCGCATGGTGATCGAGCCGCGGCCCGTGCGGTACGTGTCCTCGATGCCCTTGCGGCCCACGACGAGCGCGCCGGTCGGGAAGTCCGGGCCCTTGATGCGCTCGATCAGCGCCTCGAGGAGCTCGTCGGGGGTGGCCTCCGGGTGCTCCAGCGCCCACTGGGCACCGGCGGCGACCTCGCGCAGGTTGTGCGGGGGGATGTTGGTGGCCATGCCGACGGCGATGCCGGCGGAGCCGTTGATCAGCAGGTTCGGGAACCGCGCCGGCAGGACCGTCGGCTCCTGGTTGCGGCCGTCGTAGTTGTCCGTGAAGTCGACGGTCTCCTCGTCGATGTCGCGGAGCATCTCCATCGACAGCGGCATCATCTTGCACTCGGTGTACCGCATGGCCGCGGCCGGGTCGTTGCCCGGAGAACCGAAGTTGCCGTTGGAGTCGACGAGCGGCATCCGCATCGACCAGGGCTGCGCGAGGCGCACCAGGGCGTCGTAGATCGACGAGTCGCCGTGCGGGTGGTACGTACCCATGACGTCGCCGACGACGCGCGCGCACTTGTAGAAGCCGCGCTCGGGGCGGTAGCCGCCGTCGTACATCGCGTACAGCACGCGGCGGTGCACCGGCTTGAGGCCGTCGCGCACGTCGGGCAGCGCACGCGAGACGATGACGGACATCGCGTAGTCGAGGTACGAGCGCTGCATCTCGGTCTCGAGCCCGATGGGCTCCACGCGCAGCGCCAGGCCCTCCACGGCCGTCCCGTCGGGCAGCACGGGAGCGTCCGGGTTCTCTGGCGTGTCAGGGGTGTTCTCGTCGGCCATTGCTGGTCAGCTGTTCCTTTCGGCCTGTTGCGGCCTGTACGGATACGAGGGCCTGTACGACGGCCTGCTCGGTACGCGGCGGGACGCCGGCGGGCGGCGGCCGCGGGGCCGGGCGACGGGCGTCCGGGGACGCCGCCGCCAGGGTCCTCACGGCGGCTCGCGCCGCCCGCACGCGGCTCTAGATGTCGAGGAAGCGGACGTCCTTGGCGTTGCGCTGGATGAAGGAGCGCCGGGCCTCGACGTCCTCGCCCATCAGCACCGAGAACAGGTCGTCGGCCTGCGCGGCGTCGTCCAGCGTGACCTGGCCGAGCACCCGGTGGTCGATGTCCATCGTGGTGATGCGCAGCTCCTCGGCGTTCATCTCGCCGAGGCCCTTGAAGCGCTGGATCGAGTCCTCGCGCACGCGCTTGCCGTTCTCGCGGCCGAGCTGGATGAGCGCGTCGCGCTCGCGGTCGGAGTACGCGTACTGGATGTCGCCCCGGCCCCAGTCGATCTTGTAGAGCGGCGGGCGCGACAGGTACACGTGCCCCGCCTCGACGAGCGGGCGCATGAAGCGGAACAGGAACGTCAGCAGCAGCGTGGTGATGTGCTGGCCGTCGACGTCGGCGTCCGCCATCAAGATGATCTTGTGATAGCGGAGCTTGGCGATGTCGAAGTCCTCGTGCACACCCGTGCCGAACGCCGAGATCAGCGCCTGCACCTCGGTGTTCTGGAGGATCTTGTCGACGCGCGCCTTCTCGACGTTCAGGATCTTGCCGCGGATCGGCAGGATGGCCTGGTACATCGGGTCGCGGCCGGACTTCGCCGAACCGCCGGCGGAGTCGCCCTCGACGATGAAGATCTCGCACTTCGTCGGGTCGTTGGACTGGCAGTCGCTCAGCTTGCCGGGCAGCGACGCCGACTCCAGCAGGCCCTTGCGGCGCGTCAGGTCGCGGGCCTTGCGGGCGGCGACGCGGGCGGTGGCCGCCTGGATGCCCTTGCGGATGATGTCCGCGGCCTCGTTCGGGTTGCGGTCGAACCAGTCCGTGAGGTGCTCGTGCACGACCTTCTGCACGAAGGTCTTCGCCTCGGTGTTGCCCAGCTTGGTCTTCGTCTGGCCCTCGAACTGGGGCTCGCCCAGCTTCACCGAGATGATGGCCGTCAGGCCCTCGCGGATGTCCTCGCCGGCGAGGTTGTCGTCCTTCTCGCGCAGCAGCTTGCGGTCGCGCGCGTAGCGGTTGACCAGGCCCGTCAGCGCGGCCCTGAAGCCCTCCTCGTGCGTGCCGCCCTCGTGCGTGTGGATCGTGTTCGCGAACGAGTACACGCCCTCGCTGTACTGCGCGTTCCACTGCATCGCGATCTCGACGGAGATGAGGCGCTCCTTGTCCTCGGCCTCCACGTCGATCACGGTGGGGTGGATCATCTCGCCCTTGCGGGAGTTGAGGTACTTCACGAAGTCGACGATGCCGCCCTCGTAGTGGTACTTCACCGACATCGGCGGCTGCTCGTCCGTGCCGTCCTCGGCGACGTCGCCGCCGGCCTTCTCGGCACCGGCGACGGCCTTCGCGGAGGCGCGCTCGTCGGTCAGCGTCAGGGTCAGGCCCTTGTTGAGGAAGGCCATTTCCTGGAAGCGCCGCGACAGCGTCTCGAACGAGTAGTCCGTGGTCTCGAAGACGTCCGGGTCGGCCCAGAACGTGACGGTCGTTCCCGTCTCCGTGGTGGCGGCGCCGCGCGAGAGCGGGGCCGTCGGCACGCCGAGCTTGTAGTCCTGCGTCCAGTGGTAGCCGTCGCGCATGACGTCGACCGACACCTTCGTCGACAGCGCGTTGACCACCGAGACGCCCACGCCGTGCAGACCGCCCGAGACGGCGTACCCGCCGCCGCCGAACTTGCCGCCCGCGTGCAGGACCGTCAGCACGACCTCGACGGCCGGCTTGCCCTCGGACGGGACGATGTCGACCGGGATGCCGCGGCCGTTGTCGACGACGCGCACGCCGCCGTCCGGCAGGATCGTGACGTCGATCAGGTCGGCGTGGCCGGCGAGGGCCTCGTCGACCGAGTTGTCCACGACCTCCTGGACCAGGTGGTGGAGGCCTCGCTCACCGGTCGAGCCGATGTACATGCCGGGCCGCTTGCGGACCGCGTCCAGGCCCTCCAGCACCGTGATGGCACTGGCGTTGTACGAGTTCTCCGCGTCGCCGGTGGCGTCGCCGGCGACGGCCGGCACGGTGTCCGCGGCGACGGACGGCGTGTTCTCTTGGGGGTTGCCGGAATCGGCCACGAAGCGCCCTTTCTGGCACAGCACAGGCCGTTCTCCGGCTCGCCGGAGCGGCTGCGTCGTTCGGCTTCTGTCGCGTTTGTCGCGCTTTTTGTGCTTGTCGTGCACGTTGACGGGAGGTTCCCGCAAGCGCCGCGGGATTCTGCATCAGTCTACCGGTAGCGCCGACATGAATGGGGGTTTGCCGGTACCTCAGTCCGCATCTGGCGCCCTCGGGACGCCCCAGCCGACTCCCCATATGTGCGACGGGGCTCCAAGAGGCTCAGAAGGGCATTCAGCGCTTCGGGCTGTCAACCCCCGGCTACCGACGGGAACACCGTCGCTCCGGCGCGCATCGCCGCAGGTCAAGGCGGTCTTTTCACCTCACTCCGGCGGGCCGCGCGCGGGCCCGCTCCCCGGCAGGGGTCCGCGCGCGGCCGCGGAGGGGTGCGCCCGGGGCCCGTGAACGCTCCCGGAAGGCCTGTTCCCGTCGTCCGCCCGGCGACTGCGACATGTGCGCCCATGACGCACATCACGTCGAAAGCCCGGCCGGTTCGGTGCTTGTCCGACGATGGGCGGCGCGGGCGGTCACGGGTGCGTGACGGAACGGAGCCACGAGGGGCAGGAGGGGCGAGGGAGGGAGGCAGGGAGAGGGGGCGAGGGAGGCGAGAACGAGCGGGGGTGCGAATCGGGGGTGCGAATCGGGGGTGGCACGTCCCCGCCGGGCGCCCGGCCCCGGGCGCTCCGCCCCCGGGCACCAGCCCCGGCGTGCTGCGCGCGATGCGGCGCTTCGGCGACACCGAGCGCTTCCTCGGCCTGCTGGAGACCATCCGCTCCAAGGCGCCGCAGGCGGGCGTGCGGTCGAACTTCATCGTCGGCTTCCCCGGCG
>NZ_JAKGCV010000143.1 GCF_021556455.1 Streptomyces fuscigenes
GCCCGGCGGCCCGGGGGCCGCCGAGCCCGGCCAGCAGCGCGGCCACCGCGACCGCCGTGACCATCACGTCGTAGCGCGCGTACGCCGTCGGGCCGAGCAGCGCGACGCCCACCACCCACACCCAGGCGCCCCGCAGGGACCGGCCCGCGCGCAGGCCGGCCCGCAGCAGCAGCGCGAAGCCGGCCGCGTCGCAGACGCACGCCAGCACGTAGAACGCGGACGCGTAGCCGAGGAACGGCAGCAGGGCGGGGGAGAGGATCGCGAAGGCGGCGGCCGGCGGGTACTGCCAGGTCACGTCCGAGCTCGGATACGTGCCCGTGCGCAGCACCTCGTACCAGCCGTGGTAGATCCCGGACACGTCGCTCGTCACGTCGGGCCCCGGCAGATGGGGGAACCACGCCACCTTGAACACCAGCAGCAGCAGGGCCGCCCTGGTGAGGATCCACAGGGCGACGGCGCCGCCCGCCGTCCGTGCCGTGTGGCCGTACGCGCCCGTCATCGACCGTCCCGTCGTGCCGTCCGTACGCACGTGTGAGTACGCGTGCGCGGGGACATGATGCCGGGCGCGGCGCACCGCGGGCCAACGGACACGGCAGCGGCGCGGCAGCCGGGGGAGCGGGACGGTACTGTTCCGGGCGATGCGCAAGACCCTGATCGTGACGAATGACTTCCCGCCGCGGCCCGGCGGCATCCAGGCGTTCCTGCACAACCTGGCCCTGCGGCTCGACCCCGACCGCCTCGTCGTCTACGCCTCCACGTGGACGCGCTCCGCACAGGGGCGCGAGGCCACGGCGGCCTTCGACGCGGACCAGCCCTTCACGGTCGTGCGCGACCGCACCACGATGCTGCTGCCGACGCCGTGCGTGACGCGGCGGGCCGCGGGGCTGCTGCGCGAGCACGGCTGCGAGGCCGTGTGGTTCGGAGCGGCCGCCCCGCTCGGCCTGATGGCGCCCGCGCTGCGGTCCGCGGGCGCGCGCCGGATCGTCGCCACCACCCACGGCCACGAGGCGGCCTGGGCCCAGCTGCCCGGCGCGCGGCAGCTGCTGCGCCGCATCGGCGAGGGCACGGACGTCGTGACCTACCTCGGCGAGTACACCCGCTCGCGGATCGCGGGGGCGCTGACGCCCGCCGCGGCCGGCCGGATGGCCCAGCTGACGCCGGGCGTCGACGAGAAGGCCTTCCACCCGGACTCGGGCGGCGCCGCCGTGCGCGAGCGGCTCGGGCTCAGCGAACGGCCTGTGGTCGTGTGCGTGTCGCGGCTCGTGCCCCGCAAGGGCCAGGACACGCTGATCGACGCCATGCCGACGATCCTGTCGGCCGTGCCGGACGCGGTGCTGCTGATCGTCGGCGGCGGACCGTACGAGAAGGCGCTGCGCGAGCGGGCCGCCCGTCTGTCGGTCGCGGCGTCGGTGCGCTTCACCGGCGCGGTGCCCTGGGCGGAGCTGCCGGCCCACCACGGGGCGGGCGACGTCTTCGCGATGCCCTGCCGCACCCGCAGGGGCGGCCTCGACGTCGAGGGCCTCGGCATCGTCTACCTGGAGGCGTCCGCGACGGGCCTGCCGGTGGTCGCGGGCGACTCCGGCGGCGCGCCGGACGCGGTGCTGGAGGGCGAGACCGGCTGGGTGGTCCACGACACCGCCCAGACCGCGGCCCGGATCATCCGGCTGCTGGCCGACCCGGACCTGCGGCGGCGGATGGGCGAGCGCGGGCGCGGCTGGGTGGAGGAGCGCTGGCGCTGGGACCTGCTCGCGGAGCGGCTGCGGGAACTGCTCGACGCGGAGAACGGCTGAGCCGGGCCGCGGCCCGCCGGTGACGGCACGCGCGGGGGCGGGACCGGAGCCCCGCAGGCCGGACGGTGCCGGTCACCCGGCACGGGGCGCGCCCGGTGCTCGGCCGGCGGGCGCGGAGCGCGCCCCGCTCACGTCGTGTACAGCGCCTCGATCTCGTCCGCGAAGTCCTTCACGACCACGTTCCGCTTCAGCTTCAGGGACGGCGTCAGGTGGCCGTCCTCCTCCGTGAACTGGTGCGTGAGGATCCGGAACTTGCGCACGGACTCGGCCTTCGACACCTGCGTGTTGCCCTCGTCCACCGCACGCTGGATCTCCGCGAGCAGCCCGGGGTCCAGCCGCAGCGTCGCCACGGAGGTGTCCGACGGGCGGCCGTGCTCCCGCGCCCAGCGCGCCAGGAACTCCTCGTCCAGCGTGATCAGCGCGCCCACGAACGGCCGGCCGTCGCCCACCACCATGCACTCGGCGACCAGCGCGTGCGCCCGGATGCGGTCCTCCAGGACGGCGGGCGCGACGTTCTTGCCGCCCGCCGTGACCAGGATCTCCTTCTTGCGGCCGGTGATCGTCAGATAGCCGTCGCCGTCGAGCGAGCCCACGTCGCCCGTGCGGAACCAGCCGTCCGCCAGCGCCTCGGCGCTCGCCTCCGGGTTGTTCCAGTACTCGGTGAACAGGTGCTCGCCGTGCAGCAGCACCTCGCCGTCGTCGTCGATCCGCACGACCGAGCCGGGCAGGGGCTGGCCGACCGTGCCGATCTTCTGCCGGTCCCAGGGGTTGAACGTGGTGGCCCCGCACGACTCCGTCAGGCCGTAGCCCTCCAGCACGGTGAAGCCGATGCCCCGGAAGAAGTGGCCGAGCCGCTCGCCGAGCGGCGCCCCGCCGGAGATCGCGTACTCGCCCCGCCCGCCGAGCACCGCCCGCAACCTGGAGTAGACGAGCCGGTCGAAGAGGCGGTGGCGCAGCCGCAGTCCGAGGGACGGGCCGCCCGGCGTGTCCAGGGCGTGGCTGTAGGCGACGGCGGTGTGCGCCGCCCGGTCGAAGATCGCGCCCTTGCCGTCCTCGTACGCCTTCATGCGGGCCGCGTTGTAGACCTTCTCGAAGACGCGCGGCACGCCCAGGATCAGCGTCGGGCGGAAGGCGGCCAGTTCCCGTGTGAGGTCCTTCGTGTCCTCCAGGCAGCCGAGCTTGACCGGCGCCATGACACAGGCGAGCTGGACGATCCGGCCGAAGACGTGCGCGGTGGGCAGGAACAGCAGCAGCGACGAGTCCCCGGTGCGAAAGAGCGGCTTGAGGCGTTCCACGATGTTGCCGCACTCCGCGAAGAAGCTGCGGTGCGTCAGGACGCAGCCCTTGGGCCGGCCCGTGGTGCCGGAGGTGTAGACGATCGTCGCGGGGTCGTCGGCCTTGCCGCCCGCGGAGCGCTCGTCGGCCTCGGCGTCGTCCACCTCGGCGCCGGCGGCGAGCAGCGTGTCGAGGCCGCCCGCGTCCAGGCACCACACCTCGCGCAGCCCGGTCAGCCGCAGGCGCACGGACTCCAGGGCGGTCGCGTGGTCCTTCGTCTCGACGAACGCCGCCACGGCGCCGGAGTCGCCCATGATCCAGCGCAGCTGCTCGGCCGAACTGGTGTCGTACACCGGCACGGTGACCGCGCCCACGCTCCAGATGGCGAAGTCGAGGCGCACCCACTCGTAGCGCGTGCGGGACATCACGGCGACCCGGTCGCCCGGCCGGATGCCCGCCGCGATCAGGCCCTTGGCCGCGGAGCGGACGTCGGCCTGGAACTGGCGGGCGCTGACGTCCGTCCAGACGCCGTCGGCCTTGCGGCCGAACAGGGCCGTGTCGGGATGCTGCGCGGCATTGCGGCGGACGAGGTCCGTCAGAGTGCCGTCCGACGGGACCTCGTACAGGGCCGGAAGACTGAACTCGCGCAAGACTGCTGCTCCTCGTCGGGCGCCGGCGCGACGTCCGTCCCCGCGCCTCGGCTGCGGTGGTGCACGGGCCGCCCCGGAGATGTTACCTACCAGTACGGACGGGGTGACCGGCGCCCTGGCCAGATGTTTTCCGTGTCACACGCTTTACTGCGACTCTCGGTGCACAGTAGTGCAAGGTGCGGCTCCAGGGTGATCGCCATCCGCCCGGGGTGGCGCCGGGGAGCCGGACGGACGCGGTGAGGTGACCTGTGACCAGGGTTCATGTGGTGAGCGACGTCCACGGCAACGCGGCGGGACTCGCCGAGGCGGGTGACGGCGCGGATGCCCTCGTGTGCCTCGGGGACCTCGTCCTGTTCATCGACTACGCCGACCACTCGCGCGGCATCTTCCCCGACCTGTTCGGCACGGAGAACGCCGACCGCATCGTCGAACTGCGCACGGCCCGCCGCTTCGACGAGGCCCGCGCGTTCGGCGCCGCGCTGTGGGAGGGCCTGCCGACGACGCCGTCCGTCGCGATCGAGGCCGCCGTGCGCCGCCAGTACGCCGCCCTGTTCGCCGCGATGCCCACCCCGACCTACGCCACCTACGGCAATGTCGACATGCCGACGCTGTGGGAGGAGTTCGCCGGCCCCGGCACGACGGTCCTCGACGGCGGCCGCGCGGAGATCGGCGGCCTCGTCTTCGGCTTCGTCGGCGGCGGCCTGCGCACCCCGATGGGCACCCCGTACGAGATCCCCGACGAGGAGTACGCGGCGAAGGTGGAGGCGCTCGGCGAGGTCGACGTCCTGTGCTCGCACATCCCGCCGGACGTCCCCGAGCTGACCTACGACGTCGTCGCCCGCCGCTTCGAACGCGGCAGCACCGCCCTCCTCGACGCGATCCACCGCACCAGGCCCCGCTGGTCCCTGTTCGGGCACGTCCACCAGCCGCTCGCCTCCCGGATGCGCATCGGCTCGACGGAGTGCGTGAACGTCGGCCACTTCGCCTCGACCGGCCGCCCCTGGGTACTCGAGTGGTGAGCCGGCGGACCGCGGGGGGAGCCGTGGCGCGCCCGCGATAGCCTGCTCGCGGCGTACCCAGTCTGCGAGGAGCACCGCGATGGCGGAACACACGATTTCCAGCATCACGATCGAGGCGGCACCCGCCGCCGTCATGGCGGTCATCGCCGACTTCGCCCGCTACCCGGAGTGGACGGGAGAGGTCAAGGAGGCCGAGGTGCTCTCCCGCGACGCCGCGGGCCAGGCCGAGCAGGTCCGCCTCGTCCTCGACGCGGGCGCCATCAAGGACGACCACACCCTCGCCTACACCTGGCGCGACGGCGAGGTGAGCTGGACCCTCGTCAAGTCGCAGATGCTGCGGTCCCTGGACGGCTCCTACCGGCTCGCCCCCGTGGACGGCGGCGGCCGCACCGAGGTCACCTACCAGCTCGCCGTGGACGTCAAGATCCCGCTGCTGGGCATGATCAAGCGCAAGGCCGAGAAGGTCATCATCGACCGCGCCCTCGCCGGGCTGAAGAAGCGCGTCGAGTCGACCGACGGCGCGGGGGCCTGAGCGCCGTGGCCCCCCGTACGGTCCTCGTCACCGGTCTCGGCGGCGCGGGCCGTACGACCGTCGCCGCGGCCACCGCCCTCGCGGCCACCCGGCGCGGCGACCGCACCCTGCTGCTCACCGCGGACGGCGCTGCCGCCGCGGCGCTGCTCGGCGCGGGCCCCGGCCCCCGGCCGGACGAGCCGGCCGCCGTCGCGGACGGCCTGTGGGCCGCCCGGATCGACACCGACGACCACTTCCGGACGGAGCTGCTCGACCTCCAGGAGCGGATCGCCCCCGCGCTCGACCTCCTCGGCGCGCCCCGGCTGCGCCGCGAGGAGCTCACCACCCTGCCCGGCAGCGACCGCTTCGCGCTGCTGCACGCGCTGCGCGTGGCCGCGGCCGGCGACTGGGACGCCCTCGTCGTGGACCTGCCGCCCCTGGGTGAGGCGCTCGCCGCCCTCACCCTGCCCGGGGAGCTGCGCCGCTACCTGCGCCGCCTGCTGCCCCCCGAGCGGCAGGCCGCCCGGGCGCTGCGCCCGGTCATGGCGCAGCTCGCCGGGGTGCCCCTGCCCTCCCGCCGGCTCTACGAGGCGGCCACCCGCAAGGACACCGAACTCGCCGCCGCGCAGCTGCTGATCGAGGACGCGGCCACCGCCGTGCGGCTCGTCCTCGAACCCGGCCCGGCCGCCGAGGAGGCGCTGCGCACCGCCCGCATCGGGCTGGCCCTGCACGGGCTGCGCGCGGACGCGGTCGTGGCGAGCAAGGTGCTGCCGCCCGCGGCCGGGCACCCCTGGCTGGAGGCGGCGGGCGCCCGCCAGCGCAAGACCCTCGACGCCTGGCACGGCGACCCCGCCCCGGGACCCGAGCTCCACGAGCTGCCGCACCTGGGCCACGACCCCCAGGGCCCCGGCGACCTCGCCGCACTCGACGTCCCGGCCCCCGGCGATCGGGCCGCGACCCCGTACGGGGGCGGGCGGCCCGCCGGGCACGGGGACGCGGCCGGCGGCGAGCCCGGGACGCCCGCCCCCGAGCCCTGGTGGGTCGAGGACCTGCGCGCCTCCGAGGGCCTCCTCGTGTGGTGCCTGCCCCTGCCCGGCGCGGTCAAGAGCGAGCTGTCCCTCGTGCGCAGGGAGGGCGAACTGCTGCTCACCGTCGGCCCGTTCCGCCGGATCGTCCCGCTGACCTCGGCGCTGCGCCGGTGCACCGTCTCGGGCGCGGCGCTCACGGACGGCGTTCTGCGGGTGCGCTTCGCGCCCGACCCCGCGCTGTGGCCGAAGGAAGGCTCCTGACGGAGCCTGAACCGCGCACCCGCGTTCGGGTACCGTCGAAGGTGTACTTCTCCCGCCGCCCGGCGGCGGGAGACCTTGCCGGACGCGGGAGTACCCATGAGCGACGCGAGCGAGCGGCCCGACGCGGACCCGGATGCCTGGGCGGCGGCGTGCGAGGAGGACCTGGCGGCCGAGAAGGCGCGGCGCCGGGCGGAGTACGGCCCGCCGCCGGCCTCGGCGGCCGACGAGCTGCGCCGGTTCGCCGACACGGTGGCCGACCGGCTCACCTCCGTCACCGGCCCGCTGTTCGGCGCCGCCGGGCAGGGCGCGGTCCAGCAGTTCCTGAACCAGGCGCGGGCCGCGGTCGAGCCCGTCATCGACCGCAACCCCGGCCTCTTCGACCACCTGGCCGCCGCGGGCAACGAACTGCTCGCCGCCTACCGCTCCGCGGTCGAGGACCAGGAGGGCCGCTGGACGCGCGGCGCCGCCGCCGACGAGGGCGCGACGCGCAAGGGGGAGGGCCCGAAGGCCGCCGGGTCGTCGGACCTCACCAAGTCGGATCCTTCCAAGGAGCAGGACGGCGCGACGCTCGACCCGAAGGACTCCCGGCAGTCGCTCGATCCGTCCGACCCCAGGGACGAACCCCCCGGTCCCGACGGCCACATCGACCTGGACTGAGGGGCGCGAGCCCGCCCTCGGGTACCGTTGGGCCCAGCGGGGCACGACCGAAAACTGAGGGACACATGGGACTCACCATCGGAGTCGACATCGGCGGCACGAAGATCGCGGCCGGCGTGGTCGACGAAGAGGGCACCATTCGCGATGTGCACAAGGTGCCCACCCCTGACACGGCGGAGGGCATCGTCGACGCGATCTGCTCAGCCGTGTCCGGGGCCGGTAAGGGGCACCAGATCGAGGCCGTCGGCATCGGGGCCGCCGGCTACGTGGACGACAAGCGCGCGACGGTCCTGTTCGCGCCCAACATCAACTGGCGCCACGAACCGCTCAAGGACAAGGTCGAGCAGCGGGTCGGCCTGCCGGTGGTCGTCGAGAACGACGCGAACGCCGCGGCCTGGGGCGAGTACAAGTTCGGCGCGGGCCAGGGGCACGAGGACGTCATCTGCATCACCCTCGGCACCGGCCTCGGTGGCGGTGTGATCATCGGAAACAAGCTGCGGCGCGGGCGGTTCGGCGTCGCGGCCGAGTTCGGCCACATCCGGGTGGTGCCGGACGGGCTGCTGTGCGGCTGCGGCAGCCAGGGCTGCTGGGAGCAGTACGCGTCGGGCAGCGCGCTCGTGCGCTACGCCCGCCAGCGCGCCAACGCCCAGCCCGAGAACGCGGAAGTGCTGCTCTCGCTCGGCGACGGCACCCCCGAGGGCGTCCAGGGCAAGCACGTCAGCGAGGCCGCCCGGCAGGGCGACCCGGTCGCGGTCGACTCGTTCCGCGAACTGGCCCGGTGGGCCGGCGCCGGCCTCGCCGACCTGGCCTCGCTGTTCGACCCGTCGGCGTTCATCATCGGCGGGGGCCTGTCGGACGAGGGCGAACTGGTCCTCGACCCGGTCCGCAAGTCGTTCCGGCGCTGGCTCGTGGGCGGCGAGTGGCGTCCGCACGCCCAGGTCCTCGCCGCGCAGCTCGGCGGCGCCGCGGGCCTCGTCGGCGCCGCGGACCTGGCCCGCCAGGGCTGATCGTCCCGGTTCGGGCGCCTGCCCGCCGCACCCCCGCCCACCAGGGGGGTACGGCGGGCAGGCGCGTTCCCGGGCTCCCGTAGGGTGTGCGCATGGCAATGCCCCCGCTGCCCGACTCCCGTACCGAGCCGGACGGTTCGGCCGTGATCCGGGTCCTCAGTTACAACATCCGGTCGATGCGCGACGACCGTGCGGCGCTGGCGCGCGTGATCCGCGCCTGCGCGCCCGACCTCGTCTGCGTCCAGGAGGCGCCGCGGTTCTTCCGCTGGCGCAAGTACGCCTCCCGGCTCGCGAGTGCGACGGACCTGGTCGTCCTCTCCGGGGGCGCCCCCGCCGCGGGACCGCTGCTGCTGTGCTCGCTGCGCGCGACCGTCGTCTCGACCGAGGACGTGCTGCTGCCGCTCACACCGGGCCTGCACCGGCGCGGCTTCGCCACGGCGGTCGTACAGTTCGGGCGGGCCCGCCTCGGCGTGGTGAGCTGCCACCTGAGCCTGCGCGACCGCGAGCGCCTCGACCAGGCGGGCATGCTGCTCGACCGGCTGAAGTCGATGGACGCCCCGCACTCGATCGCGGCCGGCGACATCAACGAGCGGCCCTCGGGGCGGGCGTTCCGGCTGCTCGCCGACCAGCTCCAGGACGGCTGGTCGGTGGCGCCGTGGGGCGGCGAGCACACCCACGACGCGCGCACGCCAAGGCAGCGCATCGACGCCGTCTTCGTGACCCCCGGCATAGAGGTCCTCACCTGCGGCGTGCCCACCGGCCTGCCGGGCGTCAGGGAGTCCGACCTGCGCCGGGCGAGCGACCACCTGCCGGTGCTCGCGACCGTGCGCGTCCCGGCCCCGTAGGGACGCGGCGGCCCGCCGCACGAGCTCCCGGCCGCCCGGCCCCGTCCCGGGCCGCCGCCGGGGCCTCGGACGGGCCGCGTGCGACAGCCCGTCCGCCGGACCCGCCCGGGCGGGGTCAGACCACGGCGCCGCGGCCCGGGTCCCCGTCGTCGTCCTCGTCGTCGTGCTTCATCCGCGCCACCAGCGTCGCGATGCCGCCGAGGAAGCCACCGGCGCACACCGTCGTCAGCCACCACGTCATGTCCCACTGGAGCAGCACCGCGACCAGCGCGAGCACCGGCCCGCCGAGGGCGCCGAGCCAGGCGAACTTGGCCGTCGCGTCCGCCTCGGGCAGCGGCGGCGGCTCCGGAGGCACGAAGTGCCCCTCGTCCGGGTCGTCGGCCGGCCGGAAGTCGCGGGGGCCCGTCGGCACGGGGATCCCCACCCCGGGGGCGAAGACCACCGAGCCGCCGAGCGCCCGCGGCGGCACCTCGCCGGGACCGGCGCCCGCGCCGGGTCCTTCCGCGCCGGTGCCCGCCGCGGTCCCCGGCTCCTCCTCGTCCGGCCCGCCCTGCGGGGCGGCCCCGCTCTTGCTGTCGAGCGACGCCAGGTCGTCCACCGACTTGAACGGCTTCGCGCCCGGCGGGTCCGTCGGCTCCTCGCCGTAGCCCGCGACGATCGCGGCCCAGGCCGCGTCCTCGTCGAGCGGCTGCGGTTCGGGCTCCGCCTCGTGATCAGCCACCCGTGCTCCCCTTCAGTCCGAGACCCGGAGCGAGCCGCGCGACGAACGCCGCGCTCTCCTCGAAGATCCGCTCCGCGTCATGGTCCAACGTCGCCACGTGGTAGCTCTGTTCCAGCACGACCTCGCGGACGTCCCCCGAAGACACCCGGCCCAGCACGCGCGCCGCGTCCCACGCCGGTACGACATGGTCCTCCCTGCTGCGCAGCAGCAGCAACGGCTGCGTCACCCGGGGCAGCTCCCCGTCGACGAGCGCGAACAGCCGGCGCATCGAGTCCGCCGCGCGCAGCGGCACCCGGTCGTAGCCGATCTCGTCCCCGCCGTCCTTCGCGATGTCGTTGGCCAGGCCCTTGGTGGAGGGCAGCAGGTGGCGCAGCACCGGCAGGGCGTGGGCGGCCGCGCCGTGCACCCGCACCGCCGGGTTGACCAGCACGAGCCCGGCGACCCCGGCGCCGTGCTTCGCCGCGAGCCGCAGGGCGAGCGCGCCGCCCATCGACAGCCCGAAGACGAAGACCCGTCCGCAGCGCTCCCGCAGTTCGCGCAGCGCCAGGTCCACGCACGCGTACCAGTCCTGCCAGCCGGTCGCCTGCATGTCCTGCCAGCGGGTGCCGTGGCCCGGCAGCAGCGGCAGCGAGACCGTCAACCCGCGGTCGGCCAGATACTCCCCCCATGGACGCAGCGACCGCGGGGAACCAGTGAAGCCATGACAGAGAAGGACACCGGCATCGCCGCCCTCGTGGCGGAACGGCTCGGCTCCTGGAAGGACCGGCACCGAGGTCTCCTTTACCTGGGACGGGAGGGGGATCGTGAGGGGACATCACGTACGCGCGGGGGTCGTCCCACGGTACGCGACCCGACCGGGACCGACCAGGCCCGTCGCGACCGCGCCGGGGGAAGCCGGCGCGGTCGCGACGGCCACCGGGTTATGGTCGACGCACGGCACACAGGAGGCACCGAGTTGATCTACGGCGCGATGAAGGTCTCTCTCGGCGGCTCGCTGAAGCTCGCCTTCCGGCCCTGGGTGGAGGGGATCGAGAACATCCCGCTCCAGGGCCCCGCGATCCTCGCGAGCAACCACTTGTCCTTCTCGGACTCGTTCTTCCTGCCCGCGGTGCTCGACCGGAAGATCACCTTCATCGCGAAGGCCGAGTACTTCACCTCGCCGGGCGTCAAGGGCATGCTGACCGCCGCCTTCTTCAAGGGAGTGGGGCAGCTCCCGGTGGACCGCTCGGGCGCCCGCGGTGCCGGCGAGGCGGCGATCAACAGCGCTCTGAAGGTGCTGGAGCGCGGGGAGTTGTTCGGCATCTACCCCGAGGGCACGCGTTCGCCCGACGGGCGGCTCTACCGCGGCAAGCCCGGCGGGCTCGCCCGGGTCGCCCTGCTGAGCGGGGCGCCCGTCATCCCCGTGGCGATGATCGACACGGAGAAGATCCAGCCGCCCGGCAAGGTCGTCCCGAAGCTGATGCGCCCCGGCATCCGCATCGGCCGCCCCCTGGATTTCACCCGGTACCTGGGCATGGAGAACGACCGGTTCATCCACAGGTCGGTGACCGACCAGGTGATGTACGAGATCATGAGGCTGTCGGGGCAGGAGTACGTGGACATCTACGCGACGGCGGCGAAGCGCCGGCTCGCCGAGGCGGAGAAGGCGTCGGCCGACAAGGCCGGGGACCGGCGGGGCAGCACCAGGAGGCCGCGGCCGCCCCGCTAGGGTCTTTCGCTTGGATCAGGTCGGATCATGGGGGTGCCCCCGGCCGGAGGTTGGGGGAGGGGTTCGGTGCCGTGCATCGCACGGCGGAGGAGGGAGCCGACGCGGAGCGTCGGGGACCGACGACAACGCCGCGAGGTGCGGTGCCGGGGGCACGCAAGCCCGGCAAGATCCAAACGAGAGGCCCTGACGGCGCGACGCGGTGACGGGGGGCGGGGGAGATGGCGGGAGTGCGGCGGGAACGGGTCGTGCGCATGTCGGTCGAGGTGCCGCTGTGGCGCGCGGTCGCCGCGTACCGGCTGCTGACCATGGTCTACGCGGTCGTCCTGTTCTGCTACGAGCGCGAGCGGTACGAGCGGCTGTGGCTGGGTGCGGTGTACCTCGCCGTCCTCGTGGTGTGGACGGTGGTGACGCTGCCCCGGGTGCGCGGCGCGGCCCGCTGCACCCGCCCGTTCCTCGCCTGCGACCTGGCCCTCGCGCTGGCCGGCATCCTGCTGACCCCGCTGGCCGACGAGCAGGCGCGCGGCGCCGACGTGACGACGCTGCCGTCGATATGGACCGCGGGCGCCGTCCTCGCGTACGCCCTCAAGGGCGGCTGGAAGCCGGCCTGCGCGGCCTCCACCCTCGTCGCCGCCGCCGACATCGTGGAGCGCGCGCACCCCAGCAAGGACACCGTGCACAACGTGGTGCTGGTGTGGGTCGCCTCCATCGGCATCGGCTACGTCGTGGAGGTGGCGCGCGCCTCGGAGCGCACGCTCGCCCGCGCGCTGGAGATCGAGGCGGCGACACGCGAGCGCGAGCGCCTCGCCAGGGACATCCACGACGGCGTGCTCCAGGTCCTCGCGATGGTGCAGCGGCGCGGTACCGCGCTCGGGGGCGACGCCGCGGAACTGGGCCGGCTGGCGGGCGAGCAGGAGATCGCCCTGCGCACGCTCGTCACCAGCGGCCTCCTGCCGCACCCCGCGCCGCCCCCCGGGCCCGCGGCGGCCGGACCGGCGAGCGGGTCGGC
>NZ_JAKGCV010000144.1 GCF_021556455.1 Streptomyces fuscigenes
CCGGCCGCGTGGGCGGCCAGCACGCGGGCGGCTCGCCGCGCGACGCCCGGGCGAGGGGGACGGGCGGCACGGTGCCCGCGGACCCCGGCGCCCTGCTGGGCGACCCCGCCGACGACTCCCTGCCCGTCGTGCCCCGGGGACTTGAGGAGATCGAGGCGGCCGCGGCGGAGGCAGCCGACGGGCTGAGCGAGAGCCGGGACCAGGGAGACGGCGGAGGCCGGGGGGACGACCACGCCGGGGGCCGCCAGCAGGACCGGGACCACGGAGACGACCGGGACCGGCACGAGGACCAGCACCAGCGGGGCACGGATTTCGCGGACGGGATCGTGCCGGGCGACGGCGGTGGCACGTCGCCGGTCCCCGGCGGGCACGACGGACCGGAGTCGCAGGCTCAGGCGGGCCCGGACGGAGCGGAGTCGCAGGCTCAGGTGGGCCCGGACGGAGCGGAGTCGCAGGCTCAGGCGGGCCCGGACGGAGCGGAGTGGCCGGAGGGCCTCTCGGAGCCCACCGGAGGGGAGAGGGCGGCCGGGCCGGAGGGGGCGGACTCAAAGGCTCTGCCAGAGGGGCCGGAGAGTGCGGAGGGGGCGGGACCATCGACCGCGGGCGGTCGCGGCCTTGACCTGAGAGCGGTCGGCACCGCGGGCAACGGCCCTGTAGGGGCCGAAGATTACGCGAGGGGGCGGGCGGAGGGCGACACCGCGGCGGACGCCCTCGCGGCCTGCATCAGCGCGGAGATCGCCCGCGAGGCGGCGGTGTCGCACGCCGACGCGGCCGGGTCGGGCGGGCGTTCCGCTCGGGCCACGGACTCGCTGCCGCTCGTACCGCTCCAGCCGCCCCGTACGGGCCGGGACCTGCTGGCGGACCACGTCACCGCGATGGTCTGCTGCTCGGCCGTGGACACGGCCGGCGCGAACCCGGGGCTCGACTGGCTCGACGGCCCCACCCTTCTCGTACGCGGCGAACGTCACACGGACCTCACCGGTCCCGTGCACAGCCTGGTCGAGGACGGCGATCCCGGCCCGCTCCGCTCGTGGCTCGCCTCCCTGGGCGTGAGGCCGGAGAAGCCGGTCCGCCTCGTCTGAAGTCCGGTCGGTCACCGGGGCGTCCGCATGCCCCCCCGCAGTGCGGGCGCGGTCACCCGGCGAGTCCGCCCCGGCGTGGCCGTCCCGTATCGGCCGGATCCCCGTATCGGCCGGTTTCCCGTACCGGCCCGACCCCCGCATCGTCCGGCTCCCTTAACGCCCAGTTCCCGTACCGCCCAGTTCCCGTACCGCCCAGTTCCCGTACCGCCCAGTTCCCGTGCCGCCCGGCGCCCGAACTGGGCGGCTCCCGAACCGCCCGGCGCCCGAACCGCACGGCTCCCGAATCGGACGGCTCCGACCCTCTCCGCTCGTTCCCACACCGCGCCCGCCGGCCCGTCGGCCTCACCGACCCCTTGCCCCTGACCCCTTGCCCCTGACCCCTTGCCCCTGACCCCTTGCCCCCGTCCGATTGCCCCGCCCGACCCGTCGCCCCCGTCGCCCCCTCCCCGGCCCGCGCCCTTGCCCCAGCCCCTCGCGCCCCGCCGGCCGCCGGCGCGCCGGGGTGAACGCGGCGCGGCACGGTGACGTCCGGGGGAGACGCGCGACGGCCCGTGTGCCTCGTTCGCGCCTGAACTGCCCTCCCAGCAACACCAATCGCCCCAGTACCTACCAAACCCCCCACTCTCCTCCGTAATTGGCGCGTCCGCTCGCGTCAATTAGCGACGATCGGTGACGGGCCGCATGCGTTATGTGATGTGCTGGGGGTCGGCGCTGACAGCCGGCGCCCGACAGGTCGTGCCACCGACGTGCTCGCGGTCCCCAGCGCCGCGCGCAAAGGGGGCACGAAGAAGGAGCGCACGATGGGGGCGGACCACATCCGGCGGTGGGAGTCGGGCGCGCTCGCACACGCGGTCACCGACCCCTTCGGCCAGGGGCCGCTGCCCTGGCTCCGCGGCAGTGAGAACTACTTCGACGACACGGGTCACGTCGTCCCCTGGTACGCCGACCCCGACCTCGGGCGAGCCCGCGGCGGCCCCCGGACGGCGGACGACGTGCGCCGCCAGATCAAGGGCTTCGTGTCCGGCGGCGCGGTCGCGCCGGGTGAGGCGCTGGACTTCCACGTGACGGTGGACCCACCGCAGGAGTTCTCGGTCGACGTCTACCGGATCGGCCACTACAACGGCGAGGGCGCCCGGAAGATCATTACGAGCCCGAGGCTGTCGGGCATCGTCCAGCCCCCGCCGCTCACCGCCGACCGCACGGTCTCCTGCCACCACTGGTGGCTGTCGTGGCGGCTGCAGGTGCCCTCGTACTGGTCGGCGGGCGCCTATGTGGCTGTGCTGACCACCGCGGACGGCCACCGGTCGCACGTGCCCTTCACCGTCCGGGACGACCACCCCGCCGATCTGCTCCTCCTCCTGCCCGACCTGACCTGGCAGGCGTACAACCTCTATCCGGAGGACGGCCGGACGGGCGCGAGCCTCTACCACGCGTGGGACGAGCAGGGCCGGCTGCTGGGGGAGCAGGACGCCGCCGTGACGGTCTCCTTCGACCGCCCGTACGCGGGCGCCGGGCTGCCGCTGCACGTCGGCCACGCGTACGACTTCATCCGCTGGGCCGAGCGGTACGGCTACGACCTCGCCTACGCGGACACGCGGGACCTGCACGCGGGCCGCGTCGACCCGTCGCGCTACCGGGGCCTGGTCTTCCCCGGGCACGACGAGTACTGGTCCGTCCCGATGCGCCGCACCGTGGAGCGGGCCCGGGACATCGGCACTTCGCTCGTCTTCCTCTCCGCCAACACGATGTACTGGCAGGTGGAGTTGGGCCCGTCCGCCTCGGGGGTGCCGGACAGGCTGCTGACCTGCCGCAAGCGGCGCAACCCGGGGAAGCCGTCGCTGTGGCGGGAGGTGGACGTGCCGGAGCAGCAGATCATCGGCATCCAGTACGCGGGCCGGGTGCCGGAGCCCCATCCGCTCGTCGTCAGGAACGTGGACCACTGGTTGTGGGAGGCGTCCGGCGCCGTCGAGGGCGACCGGATCGAGGGGCTCGTCGCGGGCGAGGCCGACCGGTACTTTCCCAGAGCACCGCTGCCCGACCACGAGGACCGCATCCTGCTCGCCCACTCCGCGTACCGCGACAGCGAGCGGGCGCCGCGGCACCAGGAGACGTCGCTCTACCGGGCGCCGTCAGGCGCGCTGGTCTTCGCGTCCGGCACGTTCGCGTGGTCGCCGGCGCTGGACCGGCCTGGCCATGTCGACTCGCGCATCCAGCGGGCGACGGCCAATCTGCTCGACCGCATCTGCAAGCGCGACTGACCGACCGACAAGCGCGGCGACTGACCGACCGACAAGCGCGGCGACTGACCGGCCGACAAGCGCGACTGACCGGCCGACCCGGGCCGCATCCCCGTCCCCGCCCGCTTCCCCGTCCCCACCCCCAATCCCCCTCCCCGTCCTCTCTCCCATCCCTGTCTGCTTTCCCGACCAACCCCGCCTCGGCCCGCCTTCCCAGGTCGTCCCAGGCCGTCCCAGGCCGTCCCAGGCCGCCCCCGGGCCTCCGTGTCCTCCGGCGTCCTCACCCTGGGGACCGCCGAGCTGCGCGAGTGCGGGAGAATCGGGGGAGTGATCGCACCGATCACCGGGGATCCGGGTGAGCGCCGGGCGCGCGGCCGAGTGGACGGGGCTCCCTCGGCCCGGACCGCAACGGCGCGGGCGGGACTCCGACACCGGGACCCGACCAGGGGATCACAGAGAAGGGCGGACGGACATGGCCGGATTCGTGGAGAAACCCGAACCCGTCGAGGTTCCGGGTCTGCGGCACCTGCACACGGGCAAGGTCCGCGACCTCTACCGCAACGAGGCCGGCGACCTCGTCATGGTCGCGACGGACCGCATCTCCGTCTACGACTGGGTGCTGCCCACGCGGATCCCGGACAAGGGCAGGATCCTCACGCAGATGTCGCTGTGGTGGTTCGACCGCCTCACCGACATCGTGCCGAACCACGTGATCTCCACCGACGTCCCCGAGGGCGCCCCCGGGGACTGGGAGGGACGCACGCTCGTCTGCACGCAGCTGGAGATGGTTCCGGTGGAGTGCGTCGCGCGCGGGTTCCTGACGGGTTCGGGACTCGCCGAGTACCGCGAGACCCGCACGGTCTGCGGTCTGGCGCTGCCCGAGGGCCTCGTGGACGGCTCCGAACTGCCGGCCCCGATCTTCACCCCGGCCACCAAGGCCGACGTCGGCGACCACGACGAGAACGTGTCGTACGAGGAGGTCGCGCGCCAGGTCGGCGCCGAGACGGCCGCGCAACTGCGCCGTACGACGCTCGACATCTACGCGCGCGCCCGCGACGTGGCCCGGGACCGGGGCATCATCCTCGCCGACACCAAGTTCGAGTTCGGCTTCGACGGCGACCGCCTGGTGCTGGCCGACGAGGTGCTCACCTCGGACTCGTCTCGCTACTGGCCGGCCGAGGAGTGGGAGCCGGGCCACGCGCAGCCCTCGTACGACAAGCAGTACG
This sequence comes from Streptomyces fuscigenes, assembly GCF_021556455.1. Lineage (GTDB taxonomy): Bacteria > Actinomycetota > Actinomycetes > Streptomycetales > Streptomycetaceae > Streptomyces > Streptomyces fuscigenes. The sequence continues at coordinate 4,546 of NZ_JAKGCV010000144.1, forward strand.
TCCGTGACTGGCTGACGTCGGACTCCACGGGGTGGGACCGCAACGGCGAGCAGCCGCCGCCGGAGCTGCCGGAGGAGGTCGTCGAGGCGACCCGGGCCAAGTACCTGGAGGCGTACGAGCGGCTCACCGGCACCAGCTGGAACTGAGGAGCCCGAAGGCGGCCGGGTGCCACGACGTCCCGCGCCCACGCCGGTGGGCGCCCGGCCCCACGCCGGCGCCGGGTGCCCCACGCCGGTGGGCGCCGGCGGCTCCAACGCCCGTACCGGCCCATGAAGAAGGCCCCTTCCCGATCGGGAGGGGGCCTTCTGACGAGCGGACGACGAGGTTCGAACTCGCGACCTCAACCTTGGCAAGGTTGCGCTCTACCAGCTGAGCTACGTCCGCAGGCGCCTGGGCGCGCACCCCACTATACCCAACCTCGTTCGCGTCCGGGCCCGGCCGCCTCCCGGCCGCATCCCGGCCTGGCCGCCGCCCGCCGTCGCCCGGGCTCCGCGCCCCGACCCCCGGCGGGAGCCCTCGGTCTCCGCGCCTCGCCGCGACGGCCCCCGGCCCGCCCGCCGCGCGGTGCTCGACTCGGCGTCGGGGGACCCGCCGCGCCCGGGGGGTTCGCCGACGGTCCGGCGTGACGGTCATCACAGCGGCACCTGTGCCGGTCACCAGAGATGCACCTGCACCGGACCGAGCCTCCACCCGCCAGGCGCACCCGCGCAGCGCACACGACAAAGGCCCCGGTCGATTCGACCGGGGCCTTTGATCATTGAGCGGACGACGAGATTCGAACTCGCGACCCTCACCTTGGCAAGGTGATGCTCTACCAACTGAGCCACGTCCGCACACATCGAACTTCCGATGTGCTCATCACTCTACCTGATCCACCGGAGTGGTCGGAGAGCGATGCGGAGCGGGTGACAGGAATTGCACACTGCGCCTCCCCCTTGGAAAGGGGGCGTTCTACTACTGAACTACACCCGCACGCTTCGTGAGGTTCTTGCCTTTCGGCCTTGCCCCTCGGCGTGTTCCAGACTCTAGCCGATCACCCGGGGTGGATGGCAAATCGAGGGCGCCCAGGGCCCGGACGGGGCGCCCGGGCCGGCCGCGGGGCTCAACTGGCCTCGCGGAACGCCTCGTAGACGCGCTTGGGGATGCGGCCCCTGGCGGGCACGTCCATCTTGTGCGACTGGGCCCAGGCGCGGACCGCCGCCGGATCCGGATCGAGGGACGTGTGCTGGTACGAACCGCGCGCCTTGCCGCGCTTGGAGGCATTTGTCTGCTTGCGGCCGGCGGCCAGGTACGGCGCCAGGGCCTTGCGCAGTTTCTTCGCATTGGCGGGATTCAGGTCGATCTCGTACGACTTGCCGTCAAGACCGAACGCGACCGTTTCCGCCGCTTCTCCGCCATCGATGTCGTCGGAGAGAGTGACCACTACGCGCTGCGCCACGGACATCGGTCCTTTCCTGCGGCACCGCGGCGCCCCGGCCCGCGTGCGTGCCGGGCTGACGTGCGGCGATACCGGTCTTCCGGCTGTTCTCGGACAATGTTGTTTTTTGCTGTATTCCTTTGTACAGCTAAAGGGGCGGCATTGTGAAGCCCGGGCAATTGTCTCAGCGTGTCCCGCCGTGAAGGGTGAATGGCGGTCATGGTTTTTCCGGGCGCCCGTTACGGGGTTTCCCGGTCGGGCCGCTCCGCGCTTCGCCTGCCATATCCGCAAGGGAACTTCGACCCGCTCCGCGTGCCGTCCGCCGCCCGCCCCGGGGGCGGTCGGCGCCCTGCGCTCCGGGGCGTCGGTGCCGTGGTCCGCGGGGGTCCTGCGCCGCGTTCCGCGGGGATCCGCGCCCCGGTCGCCGGATGATCTGTGACCTGCGTTATCTACCCGCGTAGATTCTCGGTGCGGGTACGCTGAAGGGGCTCGGGGGGTCGAGGGGGATTCCCTGGAGATTCCCTGTCGGGGGAGACGCCCCGGGGAGTCCGGGGCCTCCCCCCGAAGAACACACAGCGAACACAGCCCGCACCACACCACCGGGAGTGCCAGTGGCACGCGTCGTAGTCGACGTCATGCTCAAGCCGGAGATCCTCGACCCGCAGGGACAGGCCGTACAGCGCGCGCTGCCCCGGCTGGGATTCGAGGGCATCGCCGACGTCCGCCAGGGAAAGCGTTTCGAGCTGGAGGTGGAGGGGCCGGTGGACGAAGCCGCCCTCGCCCGAATCCACGAGCTGGCCGAAACGTTCCTCGCCAACACCGTGATCGAGGACTTCGCCGTGAAGGTCGAGGAGTCCGCTCAGGTCGCGGAGCCGGCGAAGTGACCGCCCGCATCGGAGTCGTCACCTTCCCGGGGACGCTCGACGACCGCGACGCGCTGCGTGCCGCGCGCATCGCGGGTGCCGAGCCCGTCTCCCTGTGGCACCGCGACAAGGACCTCAAGCAGGTCGACGCGGTCGTGCTCGCCGGCGGCTTCAGCTACGGCGACTACCTGCGCGCCGGCGCCATCGCCCGCTTCTCGCCGGTGATGGGGCAGATCATCGAGCAGGCCCGCGAGGGCATGCCGGTGCTCGGCATCTGCAACGGCTTCCAGATCCTCACCGAGACGCATCTGCTGCCCGGCGCGATGCTGCGCAACAACCACCTCCACTTCGTGTGCAAGGACCAGAAGCTGCGCGTGGAGAACGCGGAGACGGCCTGGACCCGCGACTACACGGCCGGCCAGGAGATCAGCGTCCCGCTGAAGAACATCGACGGCCGCTACGTCGCCGACGAGCACGCGCTCGACGAGCTGGAGGCGGAGGGCCGCGTCGCCTTCCGCTACGCGGACGGCAACCCCAACGGCTCCCTGCGCGACATCGCGGGCATCACCAACGCCGCGGGCAACGTCGTGGGCCTCATGCCGCACCCCGAGCACGCCGTCGAGCCGCTGGTCGGCACGGGCGGCACCGACGGCCTGGGATTCTTCACCTCGATCCTCAAGAAGCTGGTAACCGCCTCATGAGCCTCGACACAGTCGACAACGCGAGCAGGACGCCCGACGTCGATCAGCCCTGGAAGGAACTCGGCCTCAAGGAGGACGAGTACGCCCGCGTGCGGGAGATCCTCGGCCGCCGCCCGACCGGCGCCGAGCTCGCCATGTACTCGGTCATGTGGTCCGAGCACTGCTCGTACAAGAGCAGCAAGGTGCACCTGCGGCAGTTCGGCGACAAGGTGCCCGCGAACGACGCGATGCTGGTCGGCATCGGCGAGAACGCGGGCGTCGTCGACGTCGGCGAGGGCTACGCGGTCACCTTCAAGGTCGAGTCGCACAACCACCCGTCGTACGTCGAGCCCTACCAGGGCGCGGCCACGGGTGTCGGCGGCATCGTCCGCGACATCATCGCCATGGGCGCCCGCCCGGTCGCCGTCGTCGACCCGCTGCGCATGGGCGCGGCCGACCACCCCGACACGAAGCGCGTGCTGCCCGGGGTCGTCGCGGGCATCGGCGGCTACGGCAACAGCCTCGGCCTGCCGAACATCGGCGGCGAGCTCGTCTTCGACGCCTGCTACCAGGGCAACCCCCTCGTCAACGCCGGCGCGATCGGCGTGATGCGGCACGAGGACATCCACCTGGCGAAGGCGTCCGGCGCCGGCAACAAGATCGTGCTGTACGGGGCCCGCACGGGCGGCGACGGCATCGGCGGCGCGTCCATCCTGGCCTCCGAGACGTTCGACGCGACGAAGCCGTCGAAGCGCCCCGCGGTCCAGGTCGGCGACCCGTTCCAGGAGAAGCTGCTCATCGAGTGCACCCTGGAGGCGTTCGCCGAGAAGCTGGTCGTCGGCATCCAGGACCTCGGCGCGGCCGGCCTGTCCTGCGCGACGAGCGAGCTTGCGTCGAACGGCTCCGGCGGCATGCGCGTCGAGCTCGATGACGTCCCGCTGCGCGACTCCACGCTCTCGCCCGAGGAGATCCTCATGAGCGAGTCGCAGGAGCGCATGTGCGCGGTCGTCGAGGAGGCCAAGGTCGAGCGCTTCCTCGCGATCTGCGAGAAGTGGGACGTCATCGCCACGGTCGTCGGCGAGGTCACCGACGGCGACCGGCTGGAGATCTTCTGGCACGGCGAGAAGATCGTCGACGTCGACCCGCGCACGGTCGCCCACGAGGGCCCGGTCTACGAGCGCCCCTACGCGCGCCCCGAGTGGCAGGACGCGCTCCAGGCGGACGACGCGGGCAAGCTGCCGCGCCCGGCGGACGGCGCGGAGCTGCGCGCCCAGGTGCTCACGCTGGTCGGCTCGCCGAACCAGGCGTCGAAGGCGTGGGTCACGGACCAGTACGACCGGTTCGTGCAGGGCAACACCGTGCTCGCCCAGCCGGAGGACTCCGGCATGGTGCGGATCAACGAGGAGACCGGCCTCGGTGTCGCGCTGGCCAGCGACGGCAACGGCCGCTTCGCCAAGCTGGACCCGTACACCGGCGCGCAGCTCGCGCTGGCCGAGGCGTACCGCAACGTGGCCGCCTCGGGCGCCCGTCCGCTGGCGGTCTCGGACTGCCTCAACTTCGGTTCGCCTGAGGACCCCGCGGTGATGTGGCAGTTCGCGGAGGCCGTGCGCGGCATCGCCGACGGCTGCCTCCAGCTGGGCACGCCGGTGACCGGCGGCAACGTGTCGCTCTACAACCAGACGGGCGAGGCGGCGATCCACCCGACGCCGGTCGTGTCCGTACTGGGCGTGATCGACGACGTGGCGCGGCGCACGCCGATGGCGTTCGCGCAGGACGGCCAGCTGCTCTACCTGCTGGGCGACACCCGCGAGGAGTTCGGCGGCTCGGCCTGGTCGCAGGCCGTCCACGACCACCTCGGCGGGCTGCCGCCGGCCGTGGACCTGGACCGGGAGAAGCTGCTCGGCGAGATCCTCGTGTCGGCCTCCCGCGACGGGATGATCGACGCGGCGCACGACCTGAGCGACGGCGGCCTGATCCAGGCGGTCACCGAGTCGTGCCTGCGGGGCGGCAATGGCGCCCGGCTGGTCGTGCCGGACGGCCTGGACGCGTTCACGCTGCTGTTCAGCGAGTCCGCGGGGCGCGCGGTCGTCTCCGTGCCGCGCAGCGAGGAGCTGCGGTTCACCGACATGTGCGGCGCGCGCGGCCTGCCCGTGACGCGGATCGGCGTGGTCGACGGCGACGCCGTCGAGGTGCAGGGCGAGTTCACCGTCCCGCTGGACGAACTGCGCTCCGCGCACGAGGCGACCATCCCGGCGCTGCTGGCCTGACCGGCTGCCGGGCGAAGCGCTCCGGGGCGGCCCGGGCGGGGACGAACGTCTCCCGCCCGGGCCGCCCTTCGTGCTGCCGGACCGCTGGGCGCGGCGGCGGGGCGGGCCGCGTGCCGCCGTGCCGGTGCCCGCGCCCGCGTGCCGACTCCCGTGTCCCGGGGGCTCCTTCGGGCGTGATGGGATGGGCGCCGCACGCGTCCCGCCGTGCGGACAGGTCATGAGCGAGGGGAACGCCCCATGTTCGAGTACAAGGTCGTCACGTTCAGGGAGTCGCTGATCGGCGACGCCCTCGACAGCGACAAGCTGGAGAAGACGCTGAACAAGCACGCGGAGGAGGGCTGGGCGCTGAAGGCCATCACCGCGGCGGACGTGAAGGGGCGGATCGGTCCGGGCGCGGTCGAGGGACTCCTCCTGACGTTCGAGCGTCCCCGCGAGGCCTGACGGGCCCAGGCCGCCCCCGCGGCGGTGACGGCGCGGGGCGGCCGGCGCGAGCCGGACCCGCAGGCCCACCGCTCGCCCGCCCCGCGCCGGCGTCCCCGGAATCGCGGGCCGCCGAGCCCGCAGCCCCCGAGCCCGCCCGCGGGCGCCACGAACCAGCCCCGCGCGGGCGGTTCGCATCCCGGGCCCGCGGGCCGTACGAACCCGGGTGCGAGGATGCCGGGCTCGGCTACGCTCGGTGCCGTGCCGCCAGCCAAGAAGCGTCTTCGCAGCTATGACCACGAGCGGACGCGTGCCGCTCTCCTCGCCCAGTTCGAGCACGCGCGGGAGGCCGTACGGGCCCTCCCGCCGGACCGGTTCGCGCTGCCGACCGGCCTCGGCACCTGGACGGTCAGAGAACTCGCGGCCCATCTGACCATGGCCGTCGAGGCGGTGAACCGGGGCCTGGAGGCGCCGGTCCCGCAGGAGCCCGCGGTGCCGCTGCTGGACTGGCCGTTCTCCACGTCGTCCCGGGCGAGCACCATCGCCGACAACGTGGAGGCGCTCGCCGCGGCACGCGAGCCGGACGAGCTGTTCACGGTCGTCGGTGACCGCGCGGCGGAGCTGATCCCCCAGGCGCCGGGCGACCGCGTGATCGCGACGACCGCCGGGCCGATGGCGCTCACCGACTACCTGGTGACGCGCACGGTCGAACTCGTCGTCCACACCGACGACCTGAACCGCGCGGCCGGCCTGTCCGTGCCGTTCGACCCCCAGGCGCTCGCCACCGCGACCCGGCTGCTGGCCGACGCCCTGGCCGTGCGCGCTCCCGGCGCGTCGACGGAGGTGCGCATCCCGCCGTACGCGGTGGTCCAGTGCGTCGAGGGGCCCCGGCACACGCGCGGCACCCCGCCGAACGTGGTCGAGACCGAGCCGCTCGTGTGGCTGCGCCTCGCGACGGGCCGGTCGGCCTGGCACGAGGCGCTCGCCGAGGGGCAGGTCAGCGCCAGCGGCGAGCGGGCCGACCTCTCCGAGCTGCTTCCCCTGATGAGCTGACCGCCGGGCAGGTGACGGGCCGCCCCCCGGCCGGGAGCGGCCCGGACGCCGTGCCCTCGTGGGGCGCGGGAGACGCGGGGCGTGCGCACGCGGCGTGAGCACGCGGTCCGGTTGCGGAACCGGGTGCGCCGGTGGATCGTCCGAGACATATGCAGAAGCAGCAGATCGCCACAGCAGGGATCGCCGCACTGCTGGCCCTCACGGCCGCCTGCGGCGCACAGTCCCCGACGAGCCCGGGCCCGGCCGCGAGCAGCGGCGGCCCGGTCCGCACCGACCTGCCCCTGACCGGGGTGCGCTGGAAGGTCGACAGCCTGGCCGTGGCGGGGAGAGAACCGGCGGTCCCGGCCGCGGCGACGATGGAGATCTCGCCCGACGGCCGCATCACGCTGGGCACCGGCTGCAACGGCTACAGCGGCCGGGTCCGCGTGGCGGGTGACGAGATCACCGTCGTCGGCGGCCTGAACAGGACGTTCACCGGCTGCGCGATGTTCCTGGAGCAGTACGAGGAGGCCGTGGGCGACGCGTTCAAGGGCCCCCTCACCGCCGCGGTCAGCGGCAGCGCGGCCGACGACAGGAACCTGGTCCTGACCTCGCGGCGGCACCCGGGGACCCGCGTCACGCTGACCACCCGGCCGGCCGCGCCGCTCACCGGGACCCATTGGACGGTCGTGGCCCTCACCGGCCTCAAGTCCTCCACCGGCCTGCCGGAAAAGGCGGCCGGCAGGGCCCGCTTCGTCCTCGGCAAGGACGGCACGGTCAGCGGCAGCCTCGGATGCAACAGCTTCCACGGCTCGGCCCGGATCAGCGGCTCCACCGTGACGTTCGGCCGCATCGTCTCCACGCGCATGGCGTGCTCGCCCGAGGTGACCCGCGTCGAGCAGGGCATGCTCAAGGTGCTGCACGGCGAGGTCGGCGTGCAGGTCAGCCACCGGGCCCTGTTCCTGAAGGCCGAGAACGGCGACGGCCTGGCGGCCGAGACGGCGGACGGCGCCGGGAACTGACGGCCCGCCGGTCCCCGGGCACCGGCGCCCCGCCCGTGCCCGCCGACCGCCTCGGCGCGCCGGGACCGGAGAAGGTCACATATGAGGTGGGTCACCGTGCCGCGGCTCCGGCGCGTGTCCGCCCGGGGGAGCCCCGGGGCGGGGCGGGCCGCGGCCGCGGAGCCCGTACGCGG
>NZ_JAKGCV010000145.1 GCF_021556455.1 Streptomyces fuscigenes
CCGCGACCGTGCCCCGCGTCCCGCGCCCGGGCCGGCGCACCCGGCGCGCGTCAGGGACCCGCGGGCCGTCCGGGCCCCCTTCCCCGCCGGGCCCCGCGCTCAGGCCCCGCCCAGCACCTGCCCCAGGTCGTAGCGCACCGGCTCCACGAGCTGCGCGTACGTGCAGGACTCCGGCTCGCGGTCCGGGCGCCACCTGCGCCACTGCGCCGTGTGGCGAAAGCGCGTGCCCTCCATGTGGTCGTAGGCGACCTCGCACACCCGCGTCGGCGCCAGGGCCACCCAGGACAGGTCCTTCTTCCCGGTCCAGCGCGAGGGCGCGCCCGGCAGCCGCGCGCCCTCGTGCGCCGAGGCCTCCGCCCACGCCGCCCACGGATGGTCGCCCGCGTCGATGCGCAGGGGCGCCAGCTCCTCGATCAGCTCCGCCCGCCGCTTCATCGGGAACGCGGCGCACACGCCGACGTGCTGGAGCATGCCCGCCTCGTCGTGCAGGCCCAGCAGCAGCGAGCCGACGACGGGTCCGCTCTTGTGGGGGCGGTAGCCCGCGACGACCACGTCGGCGGTCCGCTCGTGCTTGATCTTGTACATGGCCCGGGTGTCCGGCCGGTAGGGCAGGTCCAGGGGCTTCGCCACCACGCCGTCGAGGCCCGCGCCCTCGAACCGGTCGAACCACTCGGCGGCGACCTCCGGGTCCGTGGTCGCGGGCGCCACGTACACCGGCGGCCGCACCCCCAGCAGCGCCGCCTCCAGCGCCTCCCTGCGCAGCGCCTGGCCGATGCCCAGCAGCGCCGCGTCGCCCTTCGCGAGCAGGTCGAAGGCGATGAAGCTCGCCGGGCTGCGCTCCGCCAGCATCTCGACGCGGGAGTTCGCCGGGTGGATGCGCTCCGTGAGCCGGTCGAAGTCGAGCCGCCCGCCGTGCACGATCACGATCTCGCCGTCGACCACGCACCGTTCGGGCAGCTCGGCGCGCAGCGCCGCCACCAGCTCGGGGAAGTACCGGGTCAGCGGCTTTCCGTTCCTGCTGCCGATGACGACCTCGTCGCCGTCGCGGTGCACGATCGCCCGGAAGCCGTCCCATTTGGCCTCGTACTGCATGCCGGGCGGGATCCGCTTCACGGACTTCGCGAGCATCGGCAGCACGGGCGGCATCACGGGCAGGTCCATGGGGCCGATTCTCGACCCACCCCGGCCGCCGCGCCCGGCATGCGCCGACTCCCCGGCGCGCCTACCGTGTCGCACATGACAGCGGCGGTGGAGCTGGACGCGGGCGGCAGGGCCGTACGGCTGACGAACCCGGACAAGGTGTACTTCCCCGAGCGCGGCTTCACGAAGCTGGACGTGGCGCGCTACTACCTGGCCGTCGGCGACGGGATCGTGCGCGCGCTGCGCGAGCGGCCCACGACGATGGAGCGCTACCCCGACGGGGTGACGGGCGAGTCGTTCTTCCAGAAGCGCGCCCCGAAGAACCTGCCCGAGTGGATCCCCACCGCCCGCATCTCCTTCCCCAGCGGCCGCTACGCGGACGAGGTGTGCCCCACCGAGGTCGCGGCCGTCGTCTGGGCCGCCAACCTGGGCTGCCTGACCTTCCACCCCTGGCCGGTGCGGCGCGGCGACACCGACCACCCCGACGAGCTGCGCATCGACCTCGACCCCCAGCCGGGCACCGGGTTCGCCGAGGCCGTGACCGCCGCCCACGAGCTGCGCGCCGTGCTGGACGAGCACGGACTGCGCGGCTGGCCCAAGACGTCCGGCGGGCGGGGCCTGCACGTGTTCGTCCCGATCGAGCCGCGGTGGACCTTCGCCCAGGTGCGCCGGAGCGCGATCGCCGTCGGGCGCGAACTGGAGCGGCGGATGCCCGAGCGGGTCACCACGGCGTGGTGGAAGGAGGAGCGCGGCCCGAAGATCTTCGTGGACTACAACCAGACCGCACGGGACCGCACCATCGCCTCCGCCTACTCCGTCCGGCCGAGGCCGCACGCACCGGTCTCCGCGCCGCTGCGCTGGGACGAGGTCGACGACGCCGCGCCCCGCGACTTCGACATCGCGACCATGCCGGCCCGCTACGCGGAGCTCGGCGACGTCCACGCCGACATGGACGAGCACGCCTTCGGCCTGGAGAGCCTGCTGGAGCTCGCGGCGCGCGACGAGCGCGAGCACGGTCTCGGCGACCTGCCGTACCCGCCGGACCATCCGAAGGCGCCCGGCGAGCCCACCCGCGTCCAGCCGAGCCGCGCCCGCAAGAAGCCCTGACGGGACGTACGAACGGGCGCGGACCCCGCTCGTACGCCGGCGTCCCCTCGCGGGGAGACGGGCGGGCGGACCCCGTCCGTACGGCCGGCCCCCTCCCCGGTGGGGGAGGGGGCCGGCCCGGTGGGAGGCGGAAGCCGGACTACAGCTCCTTGATCCGCACGTCCCGGTAGGAGATCAGGTCGTTCGTGCTGTGGTTCTGCAGTCCGATGTAACCGGACGCGTAGCGCCTGCCGTCGGTGCCGGGGTCACCGGACCGGGGCGGGTCGAAGACCTGGCCGGGGTTGTTGTCGAACTCGTTGATCAGGACACCGTTGCGGAAGATCTTGAAGTGCTGCTTGTTGACCCGGATCTCGTAGTCGTTCCAGGTGCCCTTGGTGGTGGGGTGGGCGCCCGCGAGGCCCACCCGGTCGAAGCCGTAGACCGAGCCGGTCTTGTACATGTCACCGGTCGGGCTGTCGAAGATCTGGATCTCGTGGCCGTAGTTGACGGCCACCCAGGCGGGGCGCGACTCCAGCGGGAAGTCGTGCGGGTTCGGGAAGCGGACGAAGACACCGCCGTTGGCGTTCCCGGTGCCGGGGGCATCGTCGCGGAACTGGAGCTTCAGCGAGAAGTTCTCGTACTGGCGCGCCGGGTACCACATCATGCCCAGGTCGCCGCCGATCTTCGGGTCGACGGTCATCACGCCGTCCTTGAAGTCCATCTGGCCGCCGCCGACGTGCTCCCACTTGTCGAACGACGCCTGGGTGCCGTCGAAGATCGTCTTGTAGCCGGTGGTCTGGCCCGGCAGGCCGATCTTCGACTGCTTGGCGGCCTTGGCGATCTTCTTCTGCTCGCGCTGGTCGATGACGTTCTGGCTGACGAGCGTCGCGAGCACGCCGTCGACGTGCTTGAGGAAGAGGGCCTGGGAGGTCCACTCCCGCTCGTCCTCGATCAGCTCGTTGATCGTGCAGCGGTTGGGCGTGAGCCGGTTCGGCACGCCCGTGTCGACCGTGCCGACGATGACGGTGAGGCGCTCGTCGTGCTCGGCGCACGGAGGCGGCGGGACCCCGCCGCTCTGCGCGACGGTGAACGAGGCGCTCTGGGCGGCGGCGGTGTTGCCCGCCTTGTCGGTGGCCCGGTAGGCCAGCGTGTGCGCCCCGACCTTGTCCACGATCACCGGGTCGGTGTAGGCCAGGTACGGCCCGCCGTCCAGGGAGTACTCGCTGGAGGCGACGCCCGACTCGGTGTCCGCCGCGGTCAGCGTCACGGTCGCGCTGCTGATGAACGCGCCGTAGGAGTTCTTGCTGCCGGTGATCGCCGCGGCGACCGTGGGCGGGGTGGTGTCCTTCGCCGGCGGGGTGACGACGGTGAAGGAGACGGACTTCTCCGCGGCCGCGTTGCCCGCCTTGTCGGTGGCCCGGTAGCGGACGGTCTGCTCACCGACCTGGTCCACCGCGACCGGCTGGGTGTACGGCTGCCAGGCGCCGTCCGCACCCAGGGCGTACTCGATGGTGTTGACGCCGGAGCCCGTGTCGGACGCGGTCACCGTGACCGTGGCCGTCCCGAGGTAGTTCCCGTCGCCGTCCTGGTCGCCGCTGACCGTCGCCGAGGTCTCCGGCGCGGTCGTGTCGTCGCTCGACGGCGCGACGACGGTGAAGTCGACGGACTTCTCCGCGGCCGCGTTGCCCGCCTTGTCGGTGGCCCGGTAGCGCAGGGTCTGCTCGCCCACCTGGTCGACCACGACCGGCTGGGTGTACGGCTGCCACGCGCCGTCCGCGCCGAGCGCGTACTCGACGCTCGCGAGGCCCGAGCCGCCCTCCTCGTCGGCGGCCGTCAGGCTGACCGTCGCCGAGCCGACGAAGTCGCCGTCCGCGTTCTGCTGCCCCTCGACCTTCGCCGAGGTGGTGGGCGCCGTGGTGTCGTCACCGCCGCCCGCGGCCGTCACGGTGAGCAGGCCGCTCATCATGATGTGGCCGGGCATCGAGCAGAAGTAGTGGTACGTGCCCGGCGTCAGGGTGACCTCGACGCTGTGCTTGCCGCCCTGGGCGTCGGCCGGGTTGGAGAGGATGTTGACCTGCGCGTCGTGGTTGTACTGCGGGTCCGACGTGTCGAAGGTCAGGGTGTGCGGCAGGCCCGTCGTGTTGCCCGTCGCCGCACTGTTCTCGAAGACGATGGTGGCCGCTCCGGCCACCGCCGTCGTCGGGGCGCTCGCGTAGTGCTCGATCGAGTCGCCCGCCGTCCAGGTCAGGGTCTGCTCCGCGGCCGGTGCCGCGGCGCGCTGCCCGTGCCCGTAGGCGGCGGTCGACGTCAGCCCCAGCACCAGCAGGAACGCCCCGACCAGCGACGCCCACAGGCGCAGCGGTCGCAGCCTTCTCGCTCCCACGGCTCTCACGCTCCCTTCTTGACCAGGTCCTTGGCGGCCGGGGTCGGCGCGCCGCCGGTGTACGTCACGCGCCACAGCGCGGACTCGGAGTCGGAGTTGAAGAAGCCGCGCCCGTAGTCCAGGACGTACAGGGACCCGTCCGGGGCGAACTTCCAGTCCATCAGGTTGCGGATGCCGCCGTTGCCCACCGGGATGATCTTGCGCAGCGAGTCCGCGTGGATGGGCAGGCCGCCCTCACCCTGGTTGTCGGGGTTCATGGTGACGGCGTGGCGCGGGTTGGTGGCGTCGTAGAAGTCCGCCACGAACCACTTGCCGTCCCAGTACTGGGGCCACTTGACGCTGCTCTTGACCGTCGGGTCGAACCGGTAGACCGGGCCGTCCATCGTGGCCTGGCCGCCGCCCTTGAGCCACGGCAGCAGGTAGCTCGCCTTGCTCGGGTCGTAGTTCGGCACTCCGTTGGCGTCGCGCGGGTAGTCCGGAGCCCCGCCCTGCGGCGAGTACCAGATGTTGTTCGCCTCGGCCGGCGGGATGTTGACGAGGCCGTCGTTGTTCGGCGACTCGTTCTTCAGGTGGTCGCAGTCGTACCAGCCGAGCGGCTTGCTCGGGTCCGGCAGGTTGCGGTCCCGGTAGGGCTGCTTGTTGCCCATGCAGTACGGCCAGCCGCGGTTGCTCGCGTGGTCGATGACGGCGAACGTGTCGTACTTCGCCGGGCCCCAGGTGGTGGACGGAGCGCCCGCGTCGGGACCGACCCAGCCGACGTAGAGGATGTCGGTCTTCTTGTCGATCGACAGCCGCGCCGGGTTGCGCACGCCCATGGCGTAGATCTCGCCCCGGGTCTTGCCGCCGCCCTCTGCGGTCTCCTTGCCCGTGAAGAGGTTGCCCTTGGGCAGCGTGTACGTGCCGTCGTCCTCCGGGTGGATCCGCAGGATCTTCCCGTTGAGGTTGTTGGTGTTGCCGGCCGTACGGCGCGCGTCCGCGAAGGAGACGCCCTTGTAGTTCGGCTCCGGGTTGTTGCCCGAGTAGCCGTCGCTGTAGAGCGAGGAGTTGTTGTCACCGACGCCGACGTACAGGTTGCCCTTCGAGTCGAAGGCCATCCCGCCGCCCACGTGACAGCAGCTGTGGATCTGCATCGGCCACTGCAGGAGCACCTTCTCCGACGACATGTCCAGCTTGTTCGTCGTCAGGTCCATGGTGAAGCGGGAGATGCGCCGCTTGCCCATCTGGGTGTCGCGGTCGATCTGCGAGTGCGGCGCCCAGTAGACGTAGATCCAGCCGTTGTTCGCGTAGTTCGGGTCGAGCGTGATGCCGACGAGGCCTTCCTCGGTCTTGTTCAGCTCGTCGCCGCCGCCCCGGTTGCCGAAGATCGTCAGGGCGCCCGCGACGGTCGCCTTCTTCGTCTTCGGGTCCCAGACGTAGATCCGGCCGGTGCCCTTGCCGACGTTCGGGTCGTTCCAGTCGGTGACGACCGGGTCGGTGGCGGTGCCGCCGCCGCGCCCGATGTAGAGGATCTTGCCGTCGGGGGCGATCGTCAGGCCGTGCGGCTCGCCGATCTGGTCCTGCTGGCCGGGCTGGTTGGGCGCGGTGACGCGCTCCGCCTTGTAGTTGGCGTCGATCGTCGCCTTGCAGTCGGCGCGCGAGAGGCGGGACGTCCACTCCAGGGCGCCCCGCAGGTGTGCGCGGAAGTCGGTCTCGGCGAACGAGGCGACGGTGCCGCCCATCCCGGTGTAGAAGGACCGGCCGCCGTCGTAGTCGCGGCACCAGGAGACCGGGTGGTCCGCCGTGCCCGCCGCGCCCTGGCCGGGCTTGTACGTGGACTCGCGGACGCTGGCGACGGTGTGGACCGTGCCGCTCGGGTTCGTGGCCCAGTTGAACCAGTTGTCCGCGCGCTTCCATTCGAGCGGCAGGTCCTTGGTGGCCGGGTTGACGCGGTCCCCGACCTCGACGGTCGCCTTCTGGACGTCCGTCGGGCCGGTCGCGGCGGGCCGGGCACCGATCAGGCCGGTGTACCAGTCCGAGTAGGGCTCCGTCTTCGCCGCGTCGTGGATGCCGACGAAACCGCCGCCCGCCTCGACGTACGACTCGAGCCCCGCCTCCTGGTCGGGGTCGAGCACGTCGCCGGGGCTGGTCAGGAAGACCACCGCGTTGAAGGTGCCGAGCTTCTTCGCGTTCGTGAAGACCGAACCGTCTGCCGTGGCAACGGTCTTGAACCGCTTCGCGAGCGGGCCGGTCTGCCCGATGTCCTCGATGGCCTCGATCCCGGCGTCGACCGTCGGCGACTCCTGGCCGGTGTTGCCGTAGTAGACGAGGACCTTGACGTTGGTGCCGCCGGGCGGCGACGGGAGCGCCAGGGCCGCGGCCCCGGCCTCGGGAGCCGGCTGCGCCGAAGCGGCCGCCGTACCCAGCAGGGAAGCCGCGAGGGCTCCTGTCGCCAGGCCGACGGTGAGTCTGCGCCGCGTTTTCGACCGGCGGTGTGGTGCGCGCTGCATGTGTTCACCCACCCCTCTTTGGTCACTGCAACAGCCCTGGAACGTAGACCCCTTTCGGCGGCGCGCCAATAGGTACGGCCGGAATTCCACCAACTTTGTCCTGAGTGTGGATAAACGAAGCGCACTGCTCTACCGTATGGCCGTCCCCGGGGTCTGTTTCGCCCCGCAACTTCCATCCCGTTCGGGGGAGTTCGGCATGGCCATGGACAGAAGGAGCTTCAACACGCGGCTGCTGGCGGGCGGCGCCGCCGTCGCCGGTGTCGCCGCCGCGGGAGTGGCCTCGGCGCCCGTGGCGACCTCGGCGCCCACCGCGACGGGTGCGCCGACGGCGCCCGCCGGGGGAACGATCCGCCACATCACGCTCTTCGCGGAGAAGCTCCCGGGCGGGCAGCTGGGGTACGGGCTGGAGCGCGGGAAGGCGAGCGTGCCGGGCCCGCTGATCGAACTCGTCGAGGGCGACACGCTGCACATCGACTTCGAGAACACCCTCGACGTCGACGTCAGCCTGCACGCGCACGGCGTCGACTACGACGTCGCGAGCGACGGCACACGTCTCAACCGCAGCCACGTCCCGCCGGGCGGCAAGCGCACGTACACCTGGCGCACCCACGCCCCGGCGAAGCGTCCGGACGGCACGTTCCAGCCCGGCAGCGCCGGCTACTGGCACTACCACGACCACGTCGTCGGCACGGACCACGGCACGGGCGGCATCAGGGCGGGCCTGTTCGGGGCGCTGATCGTGCGCCGCAAGGGCGATCTGCTGCCCGACCGGACGTTCACCGTCGTCTTCAACGACATGCAGATCAACAACCTGGCGATGGGACCCGACCTCAAGGCCACGGTGGGCGACCGCGTCGAGTTCGTGTCGATCACGCACGGCGAGTTCTACCACACGTTCCACCTGCACGGTCATCGCTGGGCCGACAACAGGACCGGCCTGATCACGAGCGCCGGCGACACCAGCCCGATGATCGACACGAAGATCGTCGGGCCGGCGAACTCCTTCGGGTTCCAGGTGATCGCGGGCGAGCACGTCGGCCCCGGCGCGTGGATGTACCACTGCCACGTGCAGAGCCACTCCGACCTCGGCATGGCCGGCCTGTTCCTCGTCGCCAAGGCCGACGGCACGATCCCGCCGTACGAGGAGATGCACCACCCTGCCGGGGCGCAGGCCCGGAAGTCCGCGAAGACGGCGGAGGACGACGGGCGTGCGATGGGCGCCATGCCCGGCATGCGCACGGACACCCCGGCCATGAAAGGCATGGACATGAAAGGCATGGACATGAAAGGGACGGACATGAAAGGGACGGACATGAAGGGCATGCCGGGGACGGGGCATTGACGCGGCCTTGACGGCGGGTCGCGGCCCACCGCCTGTACAACGCCGCCCGCGGCTGGGACGCTACGGGCGGCGCTTCGGTGCGCAGCGGTGCGCCGGCGTCACCACCCGGGTGGGTGCCGACGGGCGTCGCGGTTCGGCCGCACGGCGACGGCCCGGCAGGCGCGGGCGGTGCCCGTACCGGCTCCGCCGCGGGGGCGGCGAGCGGCGCGACCGGGCACCCCGTCGGCTTCCGGCAGAGGGCTCCGCGACCGATTGATCATCCGTCAATCGCACGTTTATCGCGGTACGGAAACCTGACTGTCATGCTGATCGACATCACCAACGCCAGGTCCGCGAGCCACGCCGCACCCTCCGCCGCCGAGCCCTCGCTCGCCTGGCAGGACAGCGCCCTGTGCGCGCAGACGGGGCCCGAGTTCTTCTTCCCGGCGCCCGGCTCCTCGACCCGCGAGGCCAAGCAGTTGTGCGGCGCCTGCCCCGAGCGCGAGGCGTGCCTCGCCTACGCCCTGGAGAACGACGAGCGCTTCGGCGTGTGGGGCGGGCTCTCCGAGCGCGAGCGCCTCACCCTGCGCCGCAACCGCCGCTGACGGGCCCAGCACGCACCCCGCCTTCGCGAGGGGCCGCGCCGGCACCCAGGACGAGGACCGTCCCGGGCCGCCGACCGTCCCGCGGGAGACCGGGCGGCCGAGCCCGCACAGTGCGGGCAGCGCGGGCGGACGGCACCGGCACGCCGACGTCCCACGTCGACAGTCCCTTCCCGCGACGCGGGCACGGACTGGCCGGACGCGGGCACGGTACGTATGTGGTCGCGCCCAGGACCACGCAAGGCGCGGCGGACGGGGCGGAACGCCCGGGAGCCGGCCCGGCCGGGGTCAGACGCGGCCGCGAGCCGCCATCCGGGCCTTGCGCGCCGCGAGCTTCTCGTCGAACTTCGAGGCCTCGCCGTCCAGGCCGTTCATGAACAGGCCCAGCTCCTCCTGCGCGCGCAGCCCCTCCGGGCCCAGGCCCTCGATGTCCATGACCTTGAGGAAGCGCAGCACCGGCTGCAGCACGTCGTCGTGGTGGATGCGGAGGTTGTAGACCTCGCCGACCGCCATGGCGACCGCGGCGCGCTCGAAGCCCGGCATGCCGTGCCCCGGCATCCGGAAGTCGACGACGACGTCGCGCACGGCGGCCATCGTCTCGTCCGGCGCGATCTCGAAGGCCGCGCCCAGCAGGTTGCGGTAGAAGACCATGTGCAGGTTCTCGTCGGTGGAGATCCTCGCGAGCATGCGGTCGCAGACCGGGTCGCCCGACTGGTGGCCGGTGTTGCGGTGCGAGACGCGGGTTGCCAGCTCCTGGAAGGCGACGTACGCCACGGAGTGCAGCATCGAGTGGCGGTTGTCGGACTCGTAGCCCTCCGACATGTGGCTCATGCGGAACCGCTCCAGCTCGTCCGGGTCGACGGCGCGGGACGCGAGCAGGTAGTCGCGCATCACGGTGCCGTGGCGGCCCTCCTCGGCCGTCCAGCGGTGCACCCAGGTGCCCCAGGCGCCGTCGCGGCCGAACAGCGTGGCGATCTCGTGGTGGTAGCTCGGCAGATTGTCCTCGGTCAGCAGGTTGACGACGAGCGCCGTCCTGCCGAGGGAGGTGACCTTGGACTGCTCGGCGCTCCAGGCCTCGCCGTCCTCGAAGAAGCCCGGGAAATTGCGCCCGTCGCCCCACGGCACGTACTCGTGCGGCATCCAGTCCTTGGCCACCCGCAGGTGGCGGTTGAGCTCCTTCTCCACCACTTCCTCCAGCGCGTACAGCAGTCGCGCGTCGGTCCACGCGTCCGAACTGCCGAGGTGGGAAGAGGTAAGGGTCACGGGTGCTCCTGGGGACGGGAAACTACCTACGGCTTCGTAGGTTACGAAACCGTAGGTTAAAGATCGGGTAAGACTCTCGTTCGAGCCGCCCGGTCCTCACGGCCGGGAAACCCCTCGCGTACCCGGAACCCGGAGCGGCATGCGCGCCCCTCGCGCCCGCCCGGCCCGGCGCCCGCGGCGCACCCCGGGCGCCGTCCCCGCAGGTGGTGGCGGTGCCGTCGCCGGGGCCCGCGGACCGCGTGCTTCCGGTCCCCGGGGGCCGGGCGGGCGGGGGAGCGGCCCGCGGCCGCGGCGGCCGGGGTGCCGGGGAAAATCACACGTACAGGTCACGCAGGCGCACGGAGAGACAGGTCACACAGCCCTCCAGCTTCTCGAACTCGCCGATCTCCACGACCACGGGCTCGTAGCCGAGCCCCGCCAGCAGCTCGGCGCTCTTCGGCGCGCTCGTGGCCATCAGCAGCCGGCCGCCGCCGAGCAGCACCACGTGCGCGCCCGCGGGTTCCGGCACGGGCAGGAAGCGCGGAAAGAGGGACGGCACGTCGACCAGCGGCGGATGTCCGATCACGGTCCCGTCCGGCAGCGCGGTCACCGCCGACTTCAGATGCAGTACCCGGCTCAGCGGCACGGCGACCACCCGGGCCCCGAGGGGCTCGAACGCGGCACGCAACTGCGCGACGCCGGCCGCGTTGGTCCGGCCGCCCCGGCCCACGTACAGCGTGTCCCCGACCTTCAGCACGTCGCCGCCGTCCAGCGTGCCCGGCTCCCAGATCCAGTTCACGGAGCAGCCGAGCCCGGCCAGCTCCTCCTCCACCGCGGCCGTCTCGGGGCGCCGCGACGGGGCACCGGGCCTCGTGATCAGGGCGACGTTGCGGAACATGACCACGGTGTCCTCGACGAACACCCCGTCCGGGCAGTCGTCGGCCGGCTCCACCTCGACGGTCTCCCAGCCGTGCTCCGTCAGGGCCGCGGCGTACTGCTCCCACTGCCTCAGCGCGAGCACCGCGTCCACCGGCGTGCGTTCCAGATGAGTGACGAGGCCCTCGTGCAGTCGCGAGCTCGGCCGGCGGATCAGGGCTTTCCTGCTGGGCACGTGGACGTCTCCAGGTACGGGCGGGGTCCGGACGCGCCCCATCATGGCCCGCGCCCGCCGCGGCGGAACGCCGGACGCCGGGGAAACCGCGCGGGCCGCGGCCGGGTGCCGAGAGACCTGCCGGAGGCGGACGTTCCGGAAGGCCCGTCCCACCGGGCCGGGTGCCGGTGCCGATCCCCGCGCGGGCGCCGGGACGGAGCCGGGACGCCGGAGGGCGGACGGCCGGGACGGCGCGGCGGCCCGCCCGCCGCTCACGGCGGCCGGAGCGGGAGCGATCAGTACGCGTCGCCCAGTAGTTCGGCCAGCGCCTGGTCCAGATCCAGGTACAGATGCTCGTGGCCCTCGGGGACCAGGAAGCGCGAGCGGTCCAGGAACCTGCGCAGGTCCGCCGTGCGCAGGTGGACCACGGCCGTGCCCTCGGGGGCGTGGAACTCGACGACCGTGCGGCCGTAGCCGAACGGCCGCACCCGCACGTCGCCCTCGCCGGCCGGCGCGCCGATGCCCTCGGCGAGCAGTTCGCGGGAGAACTCCCAGACGACTTCGGTGCCTTCCAGCGTGGCGAGCGGCGGGAAGGCCATCCGCACGGTGAAGGGGTCGGTCCGGTCGTAGACCAGGGTCGCCGGCACGGTCTCCAGGCTCGGGGAGGACGCGACGACGCGCGCCTGCACCGCCTGTTCGATCACGGGTGACATGGCTGCTCCCCTTCGCCGGCGTCGAACCGAGGCGGCACGTTGATGGATCGGTTGTCTGTTCAGACGTCGGAACGATGCATTCCGTGCACGGAACCAGGGTGAGTTGTGTCACCGTACGCGCGTACGGAACCGGGACCGGGTGTACGCGAGCGGGCCACCGGGTAAGCCGCCGGATCCGCGGCGACGGCGCCGGACGGGCCGCCCGGGCGCGAACGGCCCCGCGGGGCGGTGGTGGCCGGCGCGGGGAGGGCAGTGAGCGCGACGAGCGCGACCAGAGCCGCGAGGCCACGAGCGCCACGGGCGCGATGAGCCGGCGGGTCGGCAGGG
>NZ_JAKGCV010000146.1 GCF_021556455.1 Streptomyces fuscigenes
CACCGCGGCGGACGTGAAGGGGCGGCCGAGCCCCAGGCGCCCGACGCGGGGACGGCCTGCCGCGACGACGGCCCGCGACGGTCGCCCGGCCGAGGCGGGTGGCGGCCGCACGAATGCCCGTCCGGTCCAGGGCGGGTCCGGGGCGGTCCCGGGAGGGGCAGGTCGAGTCGAAAAGGGCTCGGAGAACGGGGCCGCGCGGCACCCCGGCCCCCGCACCGCACGCCGGGTTCCAGCCCCGGAAGGAGCGCGGGACGGGTACCGCGGCCCGGCACCCGTGGCGGGCGTTACGCGGCGGGGCCGGCCTGACCCGGGTCGTTGGGGTGCGCCTCCAGCGGGGTGACCACCGGGGTCATCCACGGGCGCAGGGGCAGCGTGCCGAGAACGTTCTCGTGGAGGTCGGCCTCGTCCGCCGCGCGCCACAGACCGACGCTGCGCTTCGAGCCGACCGGACGCCACAACCGCACCAGATGCCCGCTCGCCGCCAGTTCATGCGCTCGTACGGCCTCCGCCGCTCGGCGCCGGTCGACCTCCGCGGGGTCCGTACCCTCGGGAACGGTGGTGGTCAGCTCGACCAGGAACTCCTTCATGCGGTTCCTCTCCTTCGGGCAGCAGGGACACGTCTCAGGGCGGGGCAGCCTCTGCTCCCCGATCTCCCGCTCCATGGTGAGGCCGGCCGTCCGGAGGCGCCACGACCGGCGTCCTTCCTCCTGAGAGGATCAGCCTCTCAGCGCACTACCATCGGCAGGGTGGAACTGCGCCAGCTGCGTTACTTCGTCGCGGTGGCCGAGGAGCTGCACTTCGGCCGGGCCGCACAGCGGCTCCTGATCGCCGGGCCCTCGCTCTCCCAGCAGATCAAGGCGCTCGAACGCGACCTCGGACTCCGCCTGTTCGACCGCGACCGGCGCTCCGTCCGCCTCACCGCCGCAGGCAGCTCCCTCCTTCCCTACGCCCACGACCTGCTGGAACGCGCCGACGACCTGCGACGCCGCGCGTCGGCGCTCGCCGGCGCCGAACCCGTCCGCATCGGCTACGTCAGCTGGCTGCCCCCGGACCTCGGCACGCGCATGTCCGGCATCGCACAGCTCCATGTGGACACCTGGGTCGTGCCCTCCCACGCCCAGGCCGCCCGCGTGGCCGAAGGGGCGCTCGATCTCGCCGTCTGCTGGGTGCGTGAGCAGGACCTGCGGCGGCATGGACTCTCGGCACGGCTGATCGGGGCGGACCGGCTGTTCGCCGTCGCGGTCCGCGAGCCGTCCGGCGTGCGCAACGCCGGAGCCCCTGGCGCCCGCCATGGAGAGGCCGCGGCCGCGGAGGGCCCTGGAACGGGTGAGCGAGGCAGCGAGGGGGAGGCGGTCGCGGCCCGGGACATCGCCGTCCTCATCGACGACGACACCGTGTCGTGGGCGTCGTGGAACACGTATGCCGAGGAGCTGGCTCGGGTGGCGGGCGCCCGTCGCGTACCGGTCGAGGCGGGCGGCACCACCGGTCCTGCGTTCTTCGACCACGTCCGCCGGACGGGCCGGCCCGTCCTCGCCGCGCCCAAGAGGCAGCAACCGCCGCTGCCGCCCGACCTGGTGCGGCGGCAGGTGGTCGAGCCCGCGCCGTACTGGACCTGGTCGCTGGTGTGGCGCGGCGACGAGGCCCGGCCCGGCGTCCTGGCCGCCGTGGACGCGCTGACCGCGGACATCGGCGACCAGGGTCTCGGCGCCCCTGACGTCTGGTTGCCCGAGGGCGACCCGTACGGGCCGGGTGATGACTGACCTGACCCGGGCCCGCCCGGGGCAGGCGGGCGGCTGACCGGCCCCCTGCCCCCGGACGAAGGGCTGGGAAGCGGCGGGAGGAGGCGGCCGCGTCAGTCCACCGTCCAGCGGCCGTCGGCGATCAGGTCGCGCCCCGGTATCTCGTTGGCCTCCCGCCAGGCCTGGAGCCTGCGCGGGCTGACGCGGAAGTACAGATAGGGGGCGGACTCCTCGCGCGGGTCGAAGCCCGTCTTCTCCGCGAACGCGTCGCCCTCCTCGCGCGACAACTCGGCCGGCCGCACGGCCTGGGCGGTGCCCTCGATCAGGACCACGTCCCGCGTCTCCCCCATGCCCAGGCGGACCGCGCCGCTCAAGGAGAGATTGCGGGCCGTGGGCGTGGACTCGGCCGTGGCCAGCAGCAGCGACGAACCGTTCCAGAGGAACGAGAGCGGGACCATGTAGGGGGCCCCGGTCTCCAGATCCGCCGTGGACACCCAGGCGTCGACGTCGTGTTCGAGGCGGTGCAGCGCGTCCTTCTTGCGCTGCTGGGCGCTGCGGGCGGTGAGTTGCGTCATGCGGGCCTCCTGGGATCGACTTCCGATCGTAAGACCCGGTTCGGACATCGATCGTGGTGGAGGTTGGCGTGGTTTCACTCTCACGGGGGAGCACGGGCCGCGCGCTTCACGACTACTGGAATCACAACGCCGAACACCATCCCCGGGTGCTGGACGCCGTTCCGGAGGGCTGCACGAGTGCGCTCGACGTCGGCTGCGGCGAGGGGCTGCTCGTGCGGAAGCTCGCACGGCGCGTCAGGACGGTCGTCGGAGTGGACCGCTCACCGGAAATGGTGCGACTGGCCCGGGAACGGGCGGCCGAGGCGCCGAACGCCCGCTTCGTGGCGGCCGACTTTGTGAAAGGCCGCGAGGAGAGGGCATCGGCGGCGGAGATCGGCCGGGGGTACGGGTTCGTCTGCGCGGTCACCGTCGTGCACCACGCCGGCTTCGCGGAGGCCGTCGAAGCGATGACCTCGCTCCTCGCGCCCGGCGGCCGGCTGGTGATCGTCGGGATCGCCGCGGACGGCACTCCGTTCGACCGGGCGCTCGGCTTGGCCGCCGTCGCCGCGAACCCCGTCTACCGGCGCCTGCACGGCGGCGAGGGCGGCATGGACGGCATGCCCGTGGCCCGGCCGACGATGTCCTGGCGCCAAGTGCGCGAGGAGTCGAAGCTCCTGCTGCCCGGCCGCCGTTACCGGCGCCACCTGCTCTGGCGTTACTCGCTGATGTGGGACAAGCCCTGACCGCGTACGCAGTGCGCGGTGCGTACGGCGTGCACGGCCCGTACGGCCGCCTCGAAGTCGTACTTCGCGGCGCGCAGTTTGTCCTCGATCGCCCCGGTACCGTCGGCGATCCTGCCGATGACGCCGTCCCAGCTGTCGTGGAACTCGTCGCTGCGTGGTCCAGCTCGACGCTGCCCGTGCTCTTCGGCCCGATGTCCTCCATCGCCGACAGTGCCGCACGGAAACGCCGAAGGTCCGCGCCCCGGGGAGGGACGCGGACCTTCGTGACGGGCGGAGAGGAGTGCTCCGCGCCGTGATGTGGCGATATGGCGCCCTCCGCCACGGGCGCGCCCGTGTGGCACGTGCGCACGACGCCGTCCGCCCGGAGGCTGCGCCCCTACGGACAGCGGGCCGCGCGCTCGTTCGGACGGAGGGCGCGCACCCGTTCAGGCGGAGGGCGCGCCCTCGCTCAGAGCACCCGCACCGCGCCCGTGGGCTGGTCGTAGCTGAGGTCGTGCTCGACCACGCCGCTGCTCGGGTTCTGCGCGCCGACGAACTTGCCGTCGCCCACGTAGATGGCCACGTGGTACGCGCTGCCCGCCGAGCCCCAGTAGAGGATGTCGCCGGGCTGGAGGTTGCCGAGGCCGACCTGGGTGCCCGCCGTGGACTGGTCCTGCGAGACGCGCGGCAGGTCGACGCCGACGGTGCGGTACGCGGCCTGCACCAGGCCGGAGCAGTCGAAGGCGTTGGGGCCGGTGGAGCCCATCACGTAGGCGTCGCCGATGTGGGCCTCGACGAACGAGACGATCGCGCCGGCCGAGCCGGTCGCGGACGACGAGGACGACGAGGTGGGCGTCGTGTTCGAGGAGGTGGAGGCCAGCTCGGTGCGGACGGAGGAGCGGGAGGCGCGGGCGGCCGCGGCGGCCTTGGCGCGCGCTGCCTCCTCGGCCTTCTTCTTCGCCTCGGCCGCGGCCTTGGCCTTGGCTTCGGCCTCCGCCTTGGACTTGGCCTTCTTCGCGGCGGTCGCCGCGTTCTTGACGGCCGTGTCTTCCTGGCTCTGGAGCTGCGCCCGCGTCTGGAGCGTCAGGGCGATCTGCTGGGTGGCCTGTGCGGACTGCGCGACCGTCGAGGACAGGTCCGCGGAGAGAGTCGGCATCTCGATGGTCTCGGTCACCGGCTCGGCGTGCGCCGTTCCGGCAGCACCGGCAACCGCGATGGTGCTGAGGACGCCGCCGGCAACTCCGGCGCGGAGCGCGGTCTTCGGCGCGTTCCGGCGGGGCTTCCGGTGGGTTCGTATGGGAGCGGTGTGGGGCATGGGGATAACCGGTATCCGGGCCGGATGGTTGACGTCAAGCAAGGTGGATTACGCCACAGTTACGTGCGGAACCTGTGAATCCGGTTCGCGAGGGGCCTTATTGACGCCGTAACGGACTAAACGGACGACGCGGATCATGGGTGTGATCTCTGTCTTTCAGCTAAACGCCCGAATTGCCCCTGACCTACCATCCCTTGGCCACATGGCCAAGCCAGCTTGTTCCCGCCCCGGGGGCCGCGTGGCACAGGTCACAGGAGTGTCACGTTCTGTGCGTCGGCTGTCGCTCTGCTGGCCACCCCGGTGGTGAAGGGGTAGGACGGGCGTACCCGAGGGGCGTGTCCATGACGGCCCGACGGGGCGGACGTGCGGGGCGGTCGTGCCCCTTCCGTCCGCGTGCGGCGGCGGCGAGAACATGTCCGCCCGCGGTGGCCGGTGCCCCCGCGGCGGCCGGGTTCCCCCGTCGGAGCTTCGAAACCCCACCCGTCGGCGACGGGACGGCGGCCCGCCGAGGGCCCGTCCGTTCGCCGGTGTTCGTGATCGCGGACACAAGCGGCCGGGGCCGGGCCCGACCGGGCCGGGTGCCCGTCCGCGAACGGACCCGCACAACGGGTGGGACGCCGGAGGCGGCCGGGCGGTTCCGGCGGCCTTCGCGCGCGGTGCCCGGTGGCCTTGGCCGTCCACGGTGCACGTGCCGTCCCCTCGTACGAGTGAGGGACGAAGAGGGGGAAGTCCCTTATCACCTGCTTGCGTTCCAGCGCCAATTTGCCTGTCGCGGATATCCACTGGTAATGGCGCGACCCTCCTGACCAGGGGTAACAGCCGCCTGCGTGACGGCAAGTGATCATCTGAGAACACCACGTATGAAGATCGGTCGAACTTCGCCGTCAAGATCCGTTGCCGGGTGGTGGAGATCACAAAGGCCGTCCAGTACCCCGTGTCGCAGATCACAGGCCGACGGGCATAAGATGCCCGTCAGTCGGGCTTGTGAACTGCCTCACATGCGAGCGATCTTCGGGGTTTTCCGAAACGTTCCGCGCGGTGGCGGCGCGCACGCCCGGTGCGGTCCATCGGTCAGACGGTCAAGGACGACTGGAAGGAGCTGGGGAGCGTGAATACCTACGCGCCCGTCCTCGTGCTCGGCGCCCTGGGGGCTGGGTTTGCGATCTTCTCCGTGGTCATGGCCACGCTCGTGGGCCCAAAACGGTACAACCGGGCGAAACTTGAAGCGTACGAGTGCGGCATCGAGCCCACTCCCACGCCGGCCGGCGGCGGTCGCTTCCCGATCAAGTACTACCTGACGGCGATGCTCTTCATCGTCTTCGACATCGAGATCGTCTTCCTCTACCCCTGGGCGGTCACCTTCGACTCGCTGGGGATCTTCGGGCTCGTGGAGATGCTCCTCTTCGTGCTCACCGTCTTCGTCGCGTACGCCTATGTCTGGCGCCGCGGCGGCCTGGAATGGGACTAGAGGCTCAGAGGGGCTGGGACCAATGGGACTCGAAGAGAAACTGCCGAGCGGTTTCCTCCTGTCGACCGTCGAGCAGGCCGCGGGCTGGGTGCGGAAGTCGTCCGTCTTCCCCGCCACGTTCGGCCTCGCCTGCTGCGCCATCGAGATGATGACGACGGGCGCGGGCCGCTACGACCTCGCGCGCTTCGGCATGGAGGTCTTCCGCGGATCGCCGCGCCAGGCCGACCTGATGATCGTCGCCGGCCGGGTGAGCCAGAAGATGGCGCCCGTCCTGCGGCAGGTCTACGACCAGATGCCGAACCCCAAGTGGGTCATCTCCATGGGCGTGTGCGCCTCGTCGGGCGGCATGTTCAACAACTACGCCGTCGTGCAGGGCGTCGACCACGTCGTACCGGTCGACATCTACCTGCCGGGCTGCCCGCCGCGCCCCGAGATGCTGATGGACGCGATCCTCAAGCTCCACCACAAGATCCAGACCTCGAAGCTCGGGGTCGACGCGCGCGAGGCGGCCCGCGAGGCGGAGGAGGCGGCGCTCAAGGCGCTGCCCACGATCGAGATGAAGGGACTCCTCCGATGAGTGGCGAGGAGCCGCCCGGCGGCACCAACGGCACGAACGGGAACGGCAACGGCGCGAACGGCAACGGCGCGAACGGCAACGGCGCGAACGGCCACAACGGCAACGGCCACAACGGCGTCCCCGCCGCCCGCGGGGCGGCGAGCGACGTCATCGGCGTCCGCAGGGGGATGTTCGGCGCGAACAACGGCGGCGACACCTCCGGCTACGGCGGCCTCGTCCGCACGGTCGCCCTGCCGGGCCCCGCCTCCCGCCCCTACGGCGGCCCGCGCACCGGGCCCGGCACCGAGGGCGTGTTCGACGAGATCGCCGACGAGCTCGAAGGCGCCCTGGAGGAGCAGGACCTGCTCCCGGAGAACGCGATCGAGAAGACGGTCGTCGACCGCGGCGAACTCACCTTCCACATCGCCCGCGAGCACCTGCCGCGCGTCGCCCGCACCCTGCGCGACGACCCCGCGCTCCGCTTCGAGCTGTGCACGGGCGTCTCCGGTGTCCACTACCCCGAGGACAAGGGCCGCGAGCTGCACGCGGTCTACCACCTGCGCTCGATCACGCACGGCCGGCTGCTCCGGCTCGAGGTGTCGGCGCCCGACGCGGACCCGCACGTCCCGTCCCTGGTCGACGTCTATCCGACGAACGACTGGCACGAGCGCGAGACCTACGACTTCTTCGGGCTGATCTTCGACGGACACCCGGCCCTGACGCGGATCATGATGCCGGACGACTGGCAGGGCTTCCCGCAGCGCAAGGACTACCCCCTCGGCGGCATCGCCGTCGAATACAAGGGCGCCCAGATCCCGGCTCCGGACCAGCGGAGGTCGTACACCTGATGTCCACCTCACAAGCGCATGCCACCGCGAGCGCGCGCGAGACCACCGAGGGCACCGTCTACACGGTCACCGGCGGCGACTGGGACGAGGTCGTCGAGTCCGCCGCGCGCGCCGACGACGAGCGCATCGTCGTCAACATGGGCCCCCAGCACCCGTCCACGCACGGCGTGCTGCGGCTGATCCTGGAGATCGACGGCGAGACCGTCACCGAGGCCCGCTGCGGCATCGGCTACCTGCACACGGGCATCGAGAAGAACCTCGAGTACCGCACGTGGACGCAGGGGACGACCTTCGTCACGCGCATGGACTACCTGACGTCCTTCTTCAACGAGACGGCCTACTGCCTCGGCGTGGAGAAACTCCTCGGGATCACGGACGACATCCCCGAGCGCGCCACCGTCATGCGCGTCCTGCTCATGGAGCTCAACCGGCTCTCCTCGCACCTGGTGGCGCTCGCCACCGGCGGCATGGAACTCGGCGCCACGACCATAATGATCTACGGGTTCCGGGACCGCGAGCTGATCCTCGACGCGTACGAGCTGATCACCGGGCTGCGCATGAACCACGCGTTCATCCGGCCGGGCGGCCTCGCCCAGGACCTGCCGCCCGGCGCGGTGGACCACCTGCGCGAGCTGGTCGGCAAGCTCCGCAAGAACCTCCCGGAGTACGACAAGCTCGCCACCGGCAACCCGATCTTCAAGGCCCGCATGCGGGACGTCGGCTACCTCGACCTCACCGGCTGCATGGCCCTCGGCGCGACGGGCCCGATCCTGCGCTCCACCGGCCTGCCGCACGACCTGCGCAAGAGCGACCCGTACTGCGGCTACGAGACGTACGACTTCACCGTCCCGACCACCGAGAGCTGCGACGCGTACGGCCGCTTCCTGATCCGTCTGGAGGAGATGCGCCAGTCGCTGGGCATCGTCGAGCAGTGCCTGGACCGCCTCGCGCCCGGGCCGGTCATGGTCGCCGACAAGAAGATCGCCTGGCCCGCGCAGCTCGCGCTCGGACCCGACGGCCTCGGCAACTCGCTCGACCACATCAAGAAGATCATGGGCACGTCGATGGAGGCCCTCATCCACCACTTCAAGCTGGTGACCGAGGGCTTCCGCGTCCCACCGGGCCAGGCGTACGCGGCCGTCGAGTCGCCGAAGGGCGAACTCGGCGCGCACGTCGTCTCCGACGGCGGCACGCGCCCCTTCCGGGTCCACTTCCGGGACCCGTCGTTCACCAACCTGCAGGCCATGGCGGCGATGTGCGAGGGCGGCCAGGTCGCCGACGTCATCGTCGCCGTCGCGTCCATCGACCCCGTGATGGGAGGCGTCGACCGGTGACGACCACACCGTCAAGCCCCGTCCCGCTGGGCATGCCCCAGCCCCCGGCCCCGCAGTACCCGGCCGAGGTGCGCCGGCGGCTGGAGGCGGACGCGCGGGAGATCATCGCCCGCTACCCGGGCTCCCGTTCGGCGCTGCTGCCGCTGCTGCACCTGGTGCAGGCGGAGGAGGGGCACGTGACCCGCACGGGCATGGCCTTCTGCGCCGAACTGCTGGAGCTGACCACCGCCGAGGTCACGGCCGTCGCGACCTTCTACACGATGTACCGGCGCAAGCCGTCCGGCGACTACCAGGTCGGCGTCTGCACCAACACGCTCTGCGCGGTGATGGGCGGCGACGCCATCTTCGACGAACTGAAGGCGCACCTCGGCGTCGGCAACGACGAGACCACCGCGGACGGCAAGGTCACGCTGGAGCACATCGAGTGCAACGCGGCCTGCGACTACGCGCCCGTGGTGATGGTCAACTGGGAGTTCTTCGACAACCAGACCCCCGAGACGGCCAAGCGCCTCGTCGACGACCTGCGCGCCGGCCGCCCCGTCGAGCCGACGCGGGGCGCGCCGCTGTGCACGTACCAGGAGACGTCGAGGATCCTCGCCGGGTTCCCCGACAGCCGGGAGGGAGCGGTCGCGGCGAGCGGCGGCGCGGGCCACGCCTCGCTGACCGGGCTGCGGCTCGCGAAGGGCGAGGCGCCGGGCCGGATCGTACGGCCGCGCGACGGCGCGCACCGCGAGGAGCCGCCCCAGCCGGGCTCCCAGCACCTGAGCTCCCACGACGCGCCGCAGTCGACCTCCGCCTCCGACCCGGCCCACCCGGCCGGCCCGGAGACGGGCCCGACCGACAAGGAGGGGGAGTGATGACGATGACGACCGAGCTCGGTGACGACAACGACAACGGCACCAGCCCAGGGGGCATCCTGGCGCCCGTCCTGTCCGCCTTCTGGGACCAGCCGGAGTCGTGGACGCTCGACACGTACCTGCGCCACGACGGCTACGAGGGCCTCAAGAAGGCGCTCGCGATGGAGCCGGACGACCTCATCGCGTACGTGAAGGAGTCGGGGCTGCGCGGACGCGGCGGCGCCGGCTTCCCGACCGGCATGAAGTGGCAGTTCATCCCGCAGGGCGACGGCAAGCCGCACTACCTCGTCGTCAACGCCGACGAGTCCGAGCCGGGCACGTGCAAGGACATCCCGCTGCTGTTCGCGAACCCGCACGCGCTGATCGAGGGCATCGTCATCGCCTGCTACGCGATCCGCGCCTCGCACGCGTTCATCTACCTGCGCGGCGAGACCGTGCCGGTGCTGCGGCGGCTGCACGAGGCCGTCCGCGAGGCGTACGACGCGGGCTACCTCGGTGCGAACGTCCTCGGCAGCGGCCTCGACCTGGAGGTCGTCGTCCACGCCGGCGCCGGCGCGTACATCTGCGGCGAGGAGACCGCGCTGCTCGACTCGCTGGAGGGCCGGCGCGGCCAGCCGCGGCTGCGGCCGCCGTTCCCCGCGGTCGCGGGCCTGTACGCGTGCCCGACGGTGGTCAACAACGTCGAGTCGATCGCGTCGGTGCCCTCCATCCTCCAGCGCGGCAAGGAGTGGTTCCGCTCGATGGGCAGCGAGAAGTCCCCCGGCTTCACGCTCTACTCCCTCAGCGGCCACGTCACCAACCCGGGCCAGTACGAGGGCCCCCTCGGCATCACACTGCGGCAGCTGCTCGACATGAGCGGCGGCATCCGCGCCGGGCACCGGCTGAAGTTCTGGACGCCCGGCGGCTCCTCCACCCCGCTGCTGACCGACGAGCACCTCGACGTGCCGCTCGACTACGAGGGCGTCGGCGCGGCCGGCTCGATGCTCGGCACGAAGGCGCTGCAGTGCTTCGACGAGACGACCTGCGTGGTACGGGCCGTGACGCGGTGGACCGAGTTCTACGCGCACGAGTCCTGCGGCAAGTGCACGCCGTGCCGGGAGGGGACGTACTGGCTGGTCCAGCTGCTCCGCGACATCGAGGCCGGAAAGGGCGGCATGGCCGACCTCGACAAGCTCGCCGACATCGCGGACAACATCAACGGCAAGTCGTTCTGCGCCCTCGGTGACGGCGCGGCCTCGCCGATCTTCTCGTCGCTGAAGTACTTCCGCGCGGAGTACGAGCAGCACATCACGGACAAGGGCTGCCCCTTCGATCCCGCGCGGTCCACCGCGTGGGCCGACGAGCCGTCCGGAACCACCGGAAACCTGGAGGTGAACGCATGACAGTGACAGCCGATGCTCCCTCCTCGGGTGGGTCCGGCGAGGCGGCCGTGCCGCCGGAGGACCTGGTCTCGCTGACCATCGACGGCATCCCGATCTCCGTCCCCAAGGGGACGCTCGTGATCCGGGCCGCCGAGATGCTCGGCATCGAGATCCCCCGGTTCTGCGACCATCCGCTGCTCGACCCGGCGGGCGCCTGCCGGCAGTGCATCGTGGAGGTCGAGGGGCAGCGCAAGCCCATGGCGTCCTGCACGATCACCTGCACGGACGGGATGGTCGTCAAGTCGCAGCTGACGTCCGAGGTGGCGGAGAAGGCGCAGCGCGGCGTGATGGAGCTGCTCCTGATCAACCACCCGCTGGACTGCCCGGTCTGCGACAAGGGCGGCGAGTGCCCCCTGCAGAACCAGGCCATGCAGGTCGGCGACCCGGACACCCGCTTCGAGGGCCACAAGCGCACGTACGCCAAGCCGGTGCCGATCTCGTCGCAGGTGCTGCTCGACCGCGAGCGGTGCGTGCTGTGCGCGCGGTGCACGCGCTTCTCCGAGCAGATCGCGGGCGACCCGATGATCGACCTGATCGAGCGCGGCGCGCTCCAGCAGGTCGGCACGGGCGAGGGCGACCCGTTCGAGTCGTACTTCTCCGGCAACACCATCCAGATCTGCCCGGTCGGCGCGCTGACGTCGGCCGCGTACCGCTTCCGCTCCCGCCCCTTCGACCTGGTGTCCTCGCCGAGCGTGTGCGAGCACTGCGCGGGCGGCTGCGCCACGCGCACGGACCACCGGCGCGGCAAGGTCATGCGCCGCCTCGCGGGCAACGACCCCGAGGTCAACGAGGAATGGCTGTGCGACAAGGGCCGCTTCGCGTTCCGCTACGCGCAGGCGAAGGACCGGCTCACCACCCCGCTCGTGCGCAGCGAGGCGGGCGTGCTCGAACCGGCGAGCTGGCCGGAGGCCCTCGACGCGGCGGCCCGGGGCCTCGAAGCCGCGCGCGGCCGGGCCGGCGTGCTCACCGGTGGCCGGCTGACCGTCGAGGACACCTACGCGTACGCCAAGTTCGCGCGCGTCGCGCTCGGCACGAACGACGTGGACTTCCGGGCGCGCGCGCACAGCGCCGAGGAGGCGGACTTCCTCGCCTGGCACGTCGCCGGGCGGGCCGCGGGCGTCACGTACCGCTCGCTGGAGGCGGCGCCCGCGGTGCTGCTGGTCGGCATCGAGGCGGAGGAGGAGGCGCCCGGCGTCTTCCTGCGGCTGCGCAAGGCATGGCGCGGGCACGGCCAGCGGACGTACGCCGTGGCGCCGTTCGCGACCCGCGGCCTGACGAAGGCGGGCGGCACGCTGCTGCCCGCGGCGCCCGGCACCGAGACGGAGTGGCTGGACGCGCTCGCCTCGGGCACCGGCGTCGAGGGCGACGCGGCGGCCGCGTCCGCGGCGCTCCACGAGGACGGTGCCGTCATCGTGGTGGGCGAGCGGCTCGCCGCCGTGCCCGGCGGGCTGA
>NZ_JAKGCV010000147.1 GCF_021556455.1 Streptomyces fuscigenes
GGCCGCCGTCGCGGCGGCTGCCGTCACAGCGTCTTCGCCGGCCGCTCCCCGGCGCCCTCGGCGCCCTCGGCCGCGAGCGGCTCCGACTCGGCGGGCGCCGACTCGACGGGCCCCTCGGGCGCCGGCTCCGGCGAGCCGTCCGCACGTCCGACGATCAGGTCGTCGCCGAAGCGGTCCACGCGCACGGTGTCGCCGTCCGTGACCTCGCCCGACAGGATCTCCTTCGCGAGCCGGTCGCCGATCGCCGTCTGCACCAGGCGGCGCAGCGGGCGCGCCCCGTACGCCGGGTCGTTGCCCTCGTCCGCCAGCCACTCCAGCGCCGCCGGCGTGACGTCCAGCGTCAGCCTGCGCTCGGCGAGCCGCTTGGCGAGCCGGTCCACCTGGAGCCGGGCGATGCGCGCCAGCTCGTCCCGCGACAGCGCGGAGAAGACCACCATGTCGTCGAGCCGGTTGAGGAACTCCGGCTTGAAGGACGAGCGCACCACGGAGAGCACCTGCTCCCGCTTCTGCTCCTCGGAGGTGCCCGTCTCCACCAGGTACTGGCTGCCGAGGTTCGACGTCAGCACCAGGATGGTGTTGCGGAAGTCGACCGTCCGCCCCTGGCCGTCGGTGAGCCGCCCGTCGTCCAGCACCTGCAGCAGCACGTCGAAGACCTCGGGGTGCGCCTTCTCCACCTCGTCGAGCAGCACCACCGAGTACGGGCGGCGCCGCACGGCCTCGGTGAGCTGGCCGCCCTCCTCGTAGCCGACGTAGCCGGGAGGCGCGCCGACGAGCCGCGCGACGGAGTGCTTCTCGCCGTACTCGCTCATGTCGACGCGGATCATGGCCCGCTCGTCGTCGAACAGGAAGTCCGCGAGGGCCCGGGCCAGTTCCGTCTTGCCGACACCCGTCGGGCCGAGGAAGAGGAACGATCCGGTCGGCCGGTCCGGGTCCGAGATGCCGGCGCGGGTGCGCCGCACCGCGTCGGAGACCGCCCGTACGGCCTCGGCCTGCCCGATGAGCCGCTTGCCGAGTTCGTCCTCCATGCGCAGCAGCTTCTGCGTCTCGCCCTCCAGCAGGCGGCCCGCGGGGATGCCGGTCCACGAGGCCACCACGTCGGCGATGTCGTCGGGTCCGACCTCGTCCTTGACCATCGTGTTCTTGTCGGCCTCCTGCTCCTCCTCCTCGACGGAGGCCTCCTGGAGCTCACGCTCGACCGACGGGATCTCCCCGTAGAGCAGCTTGGAGGCGGTGTCGAAGTCGCCGTCGCGCTGGGCGCGCTCGGCCTGGCCGTGCAGCTCGTCGATGCGCTCCTTGAGCTCACCGACCCTGTTGAGGCCCTTCTTCTCCTTCTCCCACCGCGCGGTCAGCCCGCGCAGCTCCTCCTTGCGGTTCTCCAGGTCGCGGCGGAGCTTCTCCAGGCGCTGGACGGAGCCGGGGTCCGACTCGTTCTTCAGCGCCAGCTCCTCCATGCTGAGCCGGTCCACCACGCGCTGGAGCTCGTCGATCTCGACGGGCGAGGAGTCGATCTCCATGCGCAGCCGCGACGCGGCCTCGTCGACGAGGTCGATCGCCTTGTCCGGCAGGAAGCGCGACGTGATGTAGCGGTCGGAGAGGGTGGCGGCGGCCACCAGCGCGGCGTCCGCGATCTGCACCTTGTGGTGCGCCTCGTAGCGGCCCTTGAGCCCGCGCAGGATCGCGATGCTGTCCTCGACGGTCGGCTCCGCGACCAGCACCTGCTGGAAGCGGCGCTCCAGCGCGGCGTCCTTCTCGATGTGCTCGCGGTACTCGTCGAGCGTGGTCGCGCCGACCATGCGCAGCTCACCGCGGGCCAGCATCGGCTTGAGCATGTTGCCCGCGTCCATGGCGGAGTCGCCGCCGGCGCCGGCGCCCACGACCGTGTGCAGCTCGTCGATGAAGGTGATGATCTGCCCGTCGCTGTCCTTGATCTCGGACAGGACGGTCTTCAGGCGCTCCTCGAACTCGCCGCGGTACTTCGCGCCGGCGACCATCGCGCCGAGGTCCAGCGAGATCAGCCGCTTGTTCTTCAGGGACTCGGGCACGTCGCCCTTGTCGATGCGCTGCGCGAGCCCCTCGACGACGGCCGTCTTGCCGACGCCGGGCTCGCCGATGAGCACCGGGTTGTTCTTCGTACGGCGGGAGAGCACCTGCACGACGCGCCGGATCTCGTGGTCCCGGCCGATGACCGGGTCGAGCCTGCCCTCGCGCGCGGCGGCCGTGAAGTCCGTGCCGAACTTCTCCAGCGCCTTGTAGTTGCCCTCCGGATCGGGCGTCGTCACCCGTCGTCCTCCCCTGGACTTCTCGAATGCGTCCGCAAGCTTCTTGGCGGTGGCCCCCTGCTCCGCCAGCACCTCGCCCGCCGCGCCGCCCTTGGCGGCGATGCCGATGAGCAGGTGCTCCGTCGACACGTAGTCGTCACCGAGGTCGCGGGCGCGCTGGGTGGCGTCGGCGATGACGGCCAGCAGGTCGCGGTTGGCCTGCGGCGGGGCGACGGTGGACCCGGCGACGCTGGGCAGCCCGGCGAGCAGCCGCTCCGCCCCGGACCGGATCGCTGCCAGGTCGGCCTCGACCGCCGACAGCAGGTCGGTGACGTTCTCGTTGTCCTGGCCCGCGAGCAGTGCGAGCAGAAGATGGGCGGGGGTCAGGTCCGGGTGTCCCTCGGCCACGGCGTTGTTGCTCGCGGCACTGATCGCTTCCCGGCTCCTGTTGGTCAGCTCGGCGTCCACGTGCGCTCTCTCCTCCTGTTCCCTCAATCCTGACTATGAGAACCTGCGAAAAGTTGAGTCTATTCCACTCAACCCCAAAACGGGACCCGGCCACGACCCCGATCCCGCACGGGTTCGCGCCCCCGTTCCGGACCGACCGCCCTCCGGGCGGACGGCACCGTTCGTCGGACACGGCCTAGGCTCGGACCCATGAACCACGACCTGCGCGACCCGGATCCGGAGTTCCTGGCCTTCTGGCGCGAGTACCACATCTGCACGCTCGCCACGCAGCGTCCGGACGGATCCCCGCACCTGGTGCCGGTCGGCGTCACGTACGACCCGGAGGCCGGGGTCGCCCGCGTGATCACGAGCAAGAACACCAGGAAGGTGGCGAACATCCTGGCCGCAGACGCCGACGCAGACGCCGACGCCGACGGGGGCCGGCGGGGCGCGCGGGTCGCGGTCTGCCAGGTGGTGAAGGGGCGCTGGTCGACGCTGGAGGGCCGGGCCCGGGTCCGTACGGAGCCCGAGGCGGTCGCCGACGCCGTGTCCCGCTACGCGGAGCGCTACGGCCGTACGCCGTCCCCGAACCCGGACCGCGTCGTCATCGAGATCGCGCTCGACCGGGCCATGGGCCGCGGCTGAGGCAGCCGGCGGGGACCCGGCCGGGGCGGGGGCGCCTGAGCGGCTGGGGGCGGGGAGGGGAGCGACCGGAGGCCGGAGCGGCGCCGGATCAG
This sequence comes from Streptomyces fuscigenes, assembly GCF_021556455.1. GTDB lineage: Bacteria > Actinomycetota > Actinomycetes > Streptomycetales > Streptomycetaceae > Streptomyces > Streptomyces fuscigenes. The sequence goes on from NZ_JAKGCV010000147.1 coordinate 3,443, forward strand.
GTCCGGAGGGCGGGAGGCCCGGGGGCGGGCCGGGTCCACTCGCACGGCCTCGGGCCGTTTTCGGGCAGCACAACGGCGCCATCGCGTTTCAGGTCCACGATGGCGCCGTTGTGTGGGGGAAGCGCCTGAGCGACTTGTTACGACGGGGGAATCGCTCAGGCACTGCGGGGGGTGGCTGTATGGGGTTGTGGTTCTACGAGCTCATGATCTCGCCGATCAAGATTAACAAAAATCATGTCATACCTGATGCAGCATCGGACCATTTGCGGCGCACCGCCGGGGCGGCGCAGGCAACGGTACGCACGGACGTCGTCGTCCTCGTCGCGCACGACCAGCACGGGCTCTCCGAACAGTGTGACCCTCAGCGAGTCCCCGCGCCGCGGAATCGCGGTAACGAGGTCGATGAAGTGCCACCCGGATCGGAAGGCCGCGGCCATCTCGCGCCGAAGACTCCTGTCGTCCGCGGGCGTTGTCATGCGAGCGTGGTTCCCGCGGGCGCCTCGGATCCGTTGGAGCCTGCAGGCGTGCTGCCCCAGCCGCTGTCACCCACGAGGTAACGGCCGGCGTCGGAGCTGAAGGGCGTCGCGCCCCAACCACTGTCACCCGCGAGGTAGCGGCTGGCGTCGGCGCTGAACGGTGTCGCGCCCCAACCACTGTCCGCGCGAACGGCCGTCGATGTCCCACCCTGTGCGTTGGCGGTGACACCGACTCCGCATGCGACGGCCGCGGAGAACGCGGCAGCCACAGCGAAACGGAGCGTTCTCTTGCGCATAGTCGGCTTCGTCCCCATCCGATGAGTTCCTCTTCCCCCGGCTGAAAGAACGATGACTCATCCAGGCACGTCAATGCCACAGGGACGATGCATCATGTTCTTGCACGTACAGGACCCTGGGGGGTGGGCAAATGTCGCAAAGCGACACACGACAGACACATCACCATGCACTTAGTGAGCTATGTGAGGAAGGAGCGCAGCTCTACGCCACCGCGCTCACCGCCGGGCGCATCCTGCGGACCGAGGCCGAGGCCGCTCCGTGCCTGCTCGAATTCGCCCTGCTCCACCCGGACCCGGACGACCCGAACTGGCTGAGACCGGTCCCTCCCTCGGTGGCCCTCACCCAGCGGCTGCACCCCATCGAGCGCGAGATCCAGGAGCGCAGGAGGCTGACGGTCGACCTGGCCGAGTCCTTCGAGCCGTTCCTCGCCATCAGCGCCCGCAGCCCCGCCCCCACCCACGCCATCACCGTGCTTGAGGGCATCGACCGGATCAACGCCGCGCTCAACCTGGCGACCTCCGAGTGCAAGACGGAGATGCTCACCGTCCAACCCGGCGGCGGCCGGCGCGAGAACATCCTCAACCAGGCGCTGGAGCGCGACCAGCCGCTGATAGACCGCGGCGTCAGCATGCGCACGCTGTACCAGCACACGGTCCGCCACAGCCAGGGCACGCTGGCCTACGTGAGCCGCCTGGCCAGCGGCAGGGTCGAGATACGCACCCTGGAGGAGCTCATAGGGCGCATGATCGTCTGCGATCACACCGTCGCCTTCATACCGGCCGGCGACGATCCCCAGATGGCCCTGGAGCTGCGACATCCGGGCCTCGTGGCGTACCTCATCAAGGTCTTCGAGCAACTCTGGCGCCTCGCCACCCCCCTGGCCGAGCAGGTGACGTACGAACCGACCTCGGAAGGCATCACCGGTGTGCAGCGCTCCATCGCGAAACTGCTGGTGGAAGGGCTCGTCGACGAGGCGATCGCCCGGCGCCTGGGCATGAACGTGCGCACCTGCCGTGCGCACATAGCGAAGCTCGCCGCGTCCTTGGGCAGCGGCAGCCGAGCCCAACTCGGCTTTCTCATAGCGCAGTCGGGAATCCTTGACCAGGGCAATTGACGGACGGTGCTCTCCAACGGTGCGCGAGTGGGCCGACACTCATCGTGAGATACGCTGCCCGATCGTTGATCCGCGGACAAGCCGACGAGGTCTGCGTAGTTCGGAATTTCTGATTCTTGAAGGTGGGGATGACGGAGGAAGCCGCACACGAAAACGGGGCCCTGCTTCCGGTCGAGGCCAGGAAGCTGTACGCGAGGGTGGCGGCCGGCGAGACCGTCGAGCGCGGCACCCCGGGCGTCTCCGTCCTCGAAGAGCGCGGGCTCGCGGTCTGGGACCCGGTCAGCGGCCACCTCACGGTCGTCGGCATCGACGACGCCGAGCGGCGCCTGCGCCAGTCCGTGGCCGACGCGCTGACGCACTCGGTCGAGCTGTTCTCCGACCTCGCCTCCGTCCTGAGCGACCTGCGCTACGGCCAGGGCTCGCGGCAGGCCTCCGCCTCCTTCTCCCCGGCCGTCTTCCTGGAGGGCACGGACGCGGTCAACCGGGTGATCAGCGCGGCGTCCGACACCGTGCGCGAGGACGTCGTCTCCGCGCGGCCGGGCCGCCGCTCCCCCCGCACCCTCTCGCTCACGCAGGACAGGGACGCGCAGATGCTGCGGCGCGGCGTCAGCGTGCGGACCCTGTACCGCGCCAGCAGCCGCGGCAATCCGGCCGTGCAGGACCGGGTACGGGTCATGAGCCCGCTCGGCGGCCGCTTCCGCAGCCTCGCCGGCCCGTTCCTCGCGATGATCGTCTTCGACCGGAGACAGGCGTTCCTGGCCGACTCGCTCGAAGGCCGCCCGGCGAAGGCCGGCGCGTGGCACGTCCGCGACCCCGCCGTGTGCGCCTTCCTCGCCGACGTCTTCGAGGACCAGTGGAAGCGGGCGGACGACTGGTTCGGCGCCGCCTCCGGCGAGGACGCGGTGAGCACCCCGCTCCAGCGCGCCATCCTGCGCGAACTGTGCGCGGGCAGCGACCAGCAGCAGATAGCCAAGGCACTCGGCTACAGCGCCCGCACCATCAACGCGCACCTCACCGACCTGCGCTCCCGCCTCGGCCTGCGCACCGTCTACCAGCTGGTGCACTGGTGGGCCACGAGCCCGGAGCGCGAGCTGAGCTGAGCCGGACTGAGCCGAGCCGGGCTGAGCCGCGCTGAGCTGAGCCGAGCCCGACCGAGCCCCGGGCCGGACCGAGCCGAGCCCGACTGAGCCGGGCCGTACGGCACCGCGCCCGGCCGGGCCCCCCGGCTGGACTCCGAACCGACCGGGCAGGCCGCATCGGGCCGGACCGGGCCGGCCTGGCACTTCACCGCACCGCACCGCGCGAGAACCAGGCGGCGCGCCCACGCGAAGAGGCGGGACTCCCGCTCGGGGGGTCCCGCCTCTCGTCGGCGCCGCTCGGCGCGTCGCGCGTACGGCCGGCCGGACCTGCTGCCGGGCCGCGTGCGTCACGCCCGCCGGGGTGTCACTCCGGCCGCTTCGGCCGCCACACGACCAGCGCGCTCGCCTGCCGCACCTCGTCGTAGGGCACCAGGTCGCGCCGGTAGGACGCGTGCACCTGGGCCTCGCGCTGCTGCATCGCGACGGCCGCGCTGTCGACCGCGGCCGACAGCTCCGCCACCCGCGACTGCAGCGCGACGACCTGGTTCTCCAGTTCGATGATCCGCTTGATGCCGGCGAGGTTGATGCCCTCGTCCTGCGACAGCTGCTGCACCTGGCGGAGCAGTTCGATGTCGCGCGCCGAGTACCGTCTGCCCCGGCCGGCCGTGCGATCGGGCGAGACGAGGCCCAGGCGGTCGTACTGCCTGAGCGTCTGGGGGTGCAGCCCGGACAGTTGGGCCGCCACGGAGATGACGTAGACGGGCGTCTCCTCCGTCAGCTCGTACGCCCTGCCGAAGCCGGCAGAAGCGCGGCGCCGGGCGCCGCCGCCGTCCCTGTCCATGACCTCATGCTCCCTTCGCTGCCTGGAACAACTCCGCCCTCGGGTCCTCGCCCGCGGTGGCCTTGCGGTACGCCTCGAGCGCGTCGCGGGCCTCCGTCGCCAGGTCCTTCGGCACGGCCACCTCGACCGTGACGAGCAGGTCCCCGCGGGTGCCGTCCTTGCGCACGGCGCCCTTTCCGCGCGCACGCATCGTGCGCCCGTTGGGCGTTCCCGGGGGCAGTTTCAGCGTCACCGGGGGTCCGCCCAGGGTCGGGACCTTCACCTCGCCGCCGAGCGTGGCCTCCGGGTACGTGACGGGCACGGTCACCGTGAGGTTGTCGCCCTTGCGGCCGAACACCGGGTGCGTGCCGACGTGGACGACGACGTACAGGTCGCCGGCCGGGCCGCCGCGCTCGCCCGGGGTGCCCTTGCCGCGCAACCGGATGCGCTGCCCGTCGGAGACGCCCGCCGGGATGCGCACCTGGATGGAGCGCGACGACTTGGCGCGCCCGCTGCCCTTGCAGACTTCGCAGGGGTTCTCGGCGATCAGCCCGCGGCCCTTGCAGTCCACGCACGGGTCGGTGAGGGAGAAGCCGCCGCCGGTGCCGCGCGAGACCTGGCCGGTGCCGACGCAGGTCGGGCACACGCGGGGCGTGCCGTTCTTGTCGCCGGTGCCGGAGCACGCCTTGCAGGGCGCCTGGCTGGACATCCGCAGCGGGACGGTCGCGCCGTCCACCGCCTCGGTGAAGCTGAGCGTGACCTCGGACTCGATGTCCTGGCCGCGGCGCGGCTGCGTACGGGTGCCGCCGCCGCCCCGGTTGAACAGGCCGCCGAACACGTCCCCGAGTCCGCCGCCGAAGCCGCCCTGCGTGCCGCCACCGCCGCCGCCCTGGGGTCCGCCTCCGAAGAGGTCGCCCAGGTCGAAGTTGAACGTGCCGCCGCCACCGCCGGGGCCCGGGCGGAATCCGCCGTTGCCGAACAGGCTGCGCGCCTCGTCGTACTCCTTGCGGCGCTTGGCGTCGCCCAGGATGTCGTTGGCCTCGGAGATCTCCTTGAAGCGCTCCTCGGCCTTCGCGTCACCCTTGTTGGCGTCCGGGTGGAACTCGCGGGCGAGCTTCCGGTACGCCTTCTTGATCTCGGCCTCTGTGGCGTCCTTGGGGACGCCGAGGACCTTGTAGTAGTCCTTCTCGACGAAGTCCTTGGTGCTCACTCCCGACGTCCCTCCTCCCGATACGGGTCCCGGCCGGAGCCGCCCGGTGCCGCCGCCGTGACGGCGGCGGCACGGGCGGCGACGGCCGGCAGGTCAGCCCTCGTCCGGGCCACCGCTCTCCTTCGTGGGCTTCCCGTCCTCCGCGGAGGCCTCGGAACCCTCGCCCTGCTTGTCCTCGTCGGACGCCTTGGGCTGCGCCCCCGGCTGGGGCTCGGCCACGGCGACCCGGGCGGGCCTGATGGTCCGCTCGCCGAACCGATACCCCGGCTGGAGGATCGCGACGCAGGTCGTCTCGGTGACGTCCGGCGCGTACGAGTGCATGAGGGCCTCGTGGATCGTCGGGTCGAAGGGCTCGCCCTCCTCGCCGAACTGCTGGAGCCCGAGCTTCGCCGCCACCGATTCGAGCGACTCGCCCACGGACTTGAACCCGCCGACGAGCTCGTCGTGCTCCCTGGCCCGGCCGATGTCGTCCAGGACGGGCAGCAGCTCGGTCAGCAGGTTCGCCACGGCGATCTCGCGCACGGTCACCCGGTCGCGTTCCACCCGACGGCGGTAGTTCTGGTACTCCGCCTGGAGGCGCTGGAGGTCCGCGGTGCGCTCGCCGAGGGCGGTGCGTACCTGGTCCAGCTGCGCCGTCAGTGCGGCCTTCTCGTTGACGTCCCCGGCCTGGGCGGCCTGGTCGGGCTCCGCTGCGGGGCCCGACCCTGCGCCCTTCGGCGCCTCGTCGGGGTCGGCGCCGGAGGGGACGTCGGGCTTCTCCTCGAAGCCCGGGGTCTCCTCCGTCACGCGGCACCGCCCTTGCTGTCGCGCTCGTCGTCGACGATCTCGGCGTCGACGACGTCGTCCTGGCCGTCGGCCTGCTGCTCGGCACCGGGGGCACCGGCCGCGCCCGCCGCACCGGCGGAACCGTCGGCCTGGGCGTTGGCGTACATGGCCTGGCCCAGCTTCTGCGAGACGGCGGCGACCTTCTCGGTGGCGGTGCGGATCTCGGCCGTGTCCTCGCCCTTGAGCTTCTCCTTCAGCTCGCCGACGGCGGTCTCGACCTCGGTCTTCACGTCACCGGGGACCTTGTCCTCGTTGTCCTTGAGGAACTTCTCGGTCTGGTAGACGAGCTGCTCGCCCTGGTTGCGGGTCTCGGCGGCCTCGCGGCGCTTGTGGTCCTCGTCCGCGTACTGCTCGGCCTCCTGGCGCATCCGGTCGACCTCGTCCTTGGCGAGCGAGGAGCCGCCGGTGACGGTCATCTTCTGCTCCTTGCCCGTGCCGAGGTCCTTCGCGGTCACGTGCATGATGCCGTTGGCGTCGATGTCGAAGGACACCTCGACCTGCGGCACGCCGCGGGGGGCCGGCGGAAGGCCGCTGAGCTCGAACATCCCGAGCTTCTTGTTGTACGCCGCGATCTCGCGCTCGCCCTGGTAGACCTGGATCTGCACCGACGGCTGGTTGTCCTCGGCCGTCGTGAAGATCTCGGAGCGCTTCGTCGGGATCGTGGTGTTGCGCTCGATCAGCTTCGTCATGATGCCGCCCTTGGTCTCGATGCCGAGGGACAGCGGGGTCACGTCGAGGAGCAGGACGTCCTTGACCTCACCCTTGAGGACACCGGCCTGCAGGGCGGCGCCGATGGCGACGACCTCGTCCGGGTTGACGCCCTTGTTGGCGTCCTTGCCGCCGGTCAGCTCCTTGACGAGCTCCGCGACGGCGGGCATGCGGGTCGAACCGCCGACGAGGACGACGTGGTCGATCTCGCTCAGCTGGATCCCGGCGTCCTTGATGACGTTGTGGAACGGGGTCTTGCAGCGGTCCAGCAGGTCGGAGGTCAGCTGCTGGAACTGGGCGCGCGTGAGCTTCTCGTCCAGGTGCAGCGGGCCCTCGGCGGACGCCGTGATGTAGGGCAGGTTGATCGAGGTCTCCGAGGAGGAGGACAGCTCGATCTTCGCCTTCTCGGCGGCCTCGCGCAGACGCTGGAGGGCCATCTTGTCCTTGCCCAGGTCCACGCCGTGCGCGTTGGCGAACTGCTTGACCAGGTAGTCGACGACGCGCTGGTCCCAGTCGTCGCCACCGAGGTGGTTGTCGCCGTTGGTGGCCTTCACCTCGACGACGCCGTCGCCGATCTCCAGCAGCGAGACGTCGAACGTGCCGCCACCGAGGTCGAAGACGAGGATGACCTGGTCGTCCTTGTCGAGGCCGTACGCCAGGGCGGCCGCGGTGGGCTCGTTGACGATGCGCAGGACGTTGAGGCCCGCGATCTCACCGGCCTCCTTCGTGGCCTGCCGCTCGGAGTCGTTGAAGTACGCCGGGACGGTGATCACCGCGTCGGTGACCTTCTCGCCCAGGTACGCCTCGGCGTCCCGCTTCAGCTTCTGCAGCACGAAGGCCGAGATCTGCTGCGGGTTGAAGTCCTTGTTGTCGAGGTTGATCTTCCAGTCGGTGCCCATGTGGCGCTTGACCGACCGGATGGTCCTGTCGACGTTCGTGACTGCCTGGCGCTTCGCGACCTCGCCGACGAGCACTTCACCGTTCTTGGCGAAGGCAACGACGGACGGCGTGGTCCTGGCGCCCTCGGCGTTGGTGATGACGGTGGGCTCGCCGCCTTCGAGAACGCTGACGACGGAGTTAGTCGTGCCCAGGTCGATGCCGACCGCACGTGCCATTTCGATTCCTCCAGCTGACTTGAGTGCAACAGGCTCAAGGATGCAACACGGATCGCAAGGTGTCAAAGGACCTGAGTCGATTGGACTCAACTTAAGTGCGGATGCCCGTGACGCACGGCTTCGACCTGCACCTTTGGCGGCCCTCCGCGCCGAACGGCGTACCCGACACGCGCTCCGGCCGCATCCGCGGTCGGTGACCCGACCGTGCCATCGTTCTACAAAAACGACGAAAGACCCAATGCGCGCATTACGCACAATTCACATGTGAACGGACTGGTGCCCATGCGGCTGACCCCGCGCCCCGGCCCCGCGGCCGCGACCCCGGCCGCGCCCCCGCAGCCGCCCCCCGTTGCGAGCACCGCGCGGCCCGCCCGTGTTCCCGGCACGCACGGGATCCCCGGTGCTCCCGGCGCTCCCAGTGCTCCCGGCGCTCCTGGCCCCCGCGGTGCTCGCGGTACTCCCGGTGCTCCCGGTGCTCCCGGTGCTCCCGGTGCGACCAGGGCGGCCGCCGTCCTCGTACCCGATGAACGCCCGCCCGCACCCAAACGTGCCCTGGATCTCGTCCTCGCCGTGCCGCTGCTCCTGCTCGCCGCGCCCCTGCTCACCGCCGCGGCGCTGGCCCTGGCCGTCTGCGGGCCGGCCGCCGCCGCACCCCCCGGCGGGCGGGTCCTCGCCCGCTTCGACGCGGCCGGCCTGCACGGGCGGCCGTTCACCCTGCGTTCGCTGCGCACCCGGTGGCTGCGGCTGGACCTGCTGTCCCGGCTGCCCCAGGTCGTCCTCGGCCGGATGGCACTCGTCGGCCCCGCCCCGCTGCCCGCTGGACACCCCCGCACGAGGAACGCCTGGCGGGCGTCCGTACGGCCCGGGCTGACCGGCCCCGCACAGGTGCGGCGCGCCTCCCCGCTGCCCTGGTACGAGCCGGAGCTGCTGGACCAGGAGTACGTGGAGCGCCACTCCCTGGCCGGGGACCTGGCGCTGCTGGCCCGGACCCTGCCCGCGCTCGCCCGGCCCCGGCGCGCCTCCTGGGCCCGTGCGGCGGCCGGCGTCAGGTCCGGCGTGCCGGCGGGTGTCCGCGCGCG
>NZ_JAKGCV010000148.1 GCF_021556455.1 Streptomyces fuscigenes
TGCTGCCCGGGGGCGCCGGCGCGCCGGACTGGCAGATCGTCGTGGCGGGGCTGGAGTGGTCCGGCCCGCGTCCCGGGGCGGGCAGCCCCGACGTCCTGCGGTCCGTCCTGGAGGAGGTCCTCGCGACGCCCGGCGCGGCCGGCGCTCCGGTGGCCGACCGGATCGCGGTGGCCCACACGGGCGACGAGGCGGTGGCCCTCGTGCCGCTGGAGCCCGGCCCCGCCCCGCGAGGGGCGGCGGAAGAGGCTCGTGGGGCGGCGGGGAGCACCCCGGCCGTCGACGGCTCCGCGACCGCCACCGGGACGGCTCGGGATGCCGGGGAGGCAGGGGAACTCGCCGCGCCCGGAGCCCCGCAGGGCGACGCCGGCGCGAACACCGCACGCGGGCGGGGCCTGTTCGCGGACGAGGTCGCCGAGGCGGTGCGGGGACCGCTCGGCGCGGCACTCGACGGCGACGGCCGCCTCACGCTCGGCGTGTCGGCGGTCGTGCACTCCGCCGAGGGGCTGCGCGGCGCGCTGGAGGAGGCGCGCCACGCCCGGCGCGTCGCGGCGGCGCGCCGGGGCCGGGTCTGCGCGGCCGGCCACCACGAACTGGCCTCGCACGTCCTGCTGCTGCCGTTCGTGCCGGACGACGTGCGGCGCGCCTTCACCGCCCGCCTGCTCGACCCGCTACGCGAGTACGACGAGCGCCACCGGGCCGAACTCGTCCCGACCCTGGAGGCGTTCCTCGACTGCGACGGGTCGTGGACGCGCTGCGCGTCGCGGCTGCACCTGCACGTCAACACGCTGCGGTACCGCATCGGCAGGATCGAGCAGCTGACGGGCCGGGAGCTGGCCCGGCTGGAGGACAAGCTCGACTTCTACCTCGCGCTGCGGATGAGCTGACGCGGCGGGGCGTGCGCCGGTACCGTGTGGTGCATCCCGCGCGACCCCTAGATTGTGAAAAGTTTCACCAGAAGTATTGGCCCCGCGCCCCATCCGTGCTGAGATGCATCTCACACTCGGCTCAATGGCGCGCAAGGGGAGGGCTCCGTGGGGTATGCCGTGACGCCTGGGACGTCTGGTTCGGGAAGCACTGCAGGTGACGATCCGCTCCAGACCGCGGTGTGGCGGTTGCGCTCGCGCGGCTGCTGGGCGGACGCGGCCGAACTGCTCGCCCCGCACGCGGTGGAGGCGGGCCCCGCCCTCCAGCGCGCCTCACTGCTCGTCGAGCGCTGCCTCTACACGGGCCGCGGCTGGGCGGAGGCGGAGGACGCGCTGCGAACGGCCGAGGCCACGGCGCACGCCGACGACGAGCGCGGCGCGGCGGCGAGCGAGCGCGGCCATCTGGCCTACGTGTCCTCGCTGCTGCACGAGCACGACAGGACCGACGAGGCCCGGGCGGCCCTGGGCCGGGCGGCCGCGCTGCTGCGGCCGGACGCCCCCGGACGCGCCCTGCTCGACTTCCGCCGGGGCCTGGTGGCGGAGAACCTCTCCGACTCGCCGCAGTCCGCGCGCGGCGCGTACCTTCGCGCGCACACGGCCGCCAAGGACCACGGCGACTCGCTGCTGCTCTCGTTCACCTGGCGCCACCTCGCGGGTCTCGCGCTGCGGCAGGGCGAACTCGCGGAGGCCCGCAACGGATTCGCGGAGTCGCTGCGGCTTCGCGAGGAGCTCGGCTACCTCGTGGGCACGGCGCCCGCCCTCATGGCGCTCGCCGAGACGGAGCAGGAGCCGGAGGCGGGCCGGCTCAGAGCCGAGGCCGGGCGGCTCGTGCGGCTGCTCGGCGGTGTCCCGACCTGGCTCGCCGACAAGCTGGCGCCGCCGTTCCCGCTCAGCCCGCCGGCTCCCGCGTGACCCCGGGATCCGCGTCCGGGCCGGGTGCGCCCGGGCCGGATGCCCCGGGGACGGCCCCTTCCGGCCCCGGGGAGCGGGCCGGCGGCGGGGCCGCGCCCTCGGGCGGCGTGCCGTGCCAGGTGCGCCACAGGGCGGCGTAGGGACCGCCCGCGGCCACCAGGTCGTCGTGCGGGCCGATCTCCGTGACGCGGCCGCCGTCGAGTACGGCCACCCGGTCCGCGTCGTGGGCGGTACCCAGCCGGTGCGCGATCGCGATGACGGTGCGCCCGCTCAGGACGGCGGCGAGCGCGCGTTCGGTGAGCCGGGCGGCGGCCGGGTCGAGCAGGGCGGTGGCCTCGTCCAGGATCACGGTGTGCGGGTCGGCGAGCACGACGCGGGCGAGGGCGAGCTGCTGGGCCCGCGATCCGTCCAACTCGTACCTGCCCGCCCCGAGTGGGGTGTCGAGTCCGGCAGGCAGCTCCGCCGCCCAGGTCGCGCCGACCGCGTCGAGCGCGGCCAGCAGCCGGTCGTCGTCCGCGTCCGCGGCCGCGAGCAGCAGGTTGTCGCGCACGCTCGCCCGGAAGACGTGGTGCTCCTGGGTGACGAGGACGACGTGGCGGCGCAGCAGTTCGGGGCCGAGTTCCGCGACGGGCACGCCGCCGACCGTCACACTGCCCTCCCGGGGCCGCTCCACGCCGACGAGCAGCCTGCCGAGGGTCGACTTGCCCGCACCCGACGGGCCGACGAGCGCGAGCCGCTCGCCGGGGCGCACGCTCAGGTCCACACCGTGCAGGACGTCGGACCCGCCGGCGTCGTAAGCGAAGCGCACGCCGCTGACCTCGATGCGGTCGCCGTCGGGGACGCGGCCGCCGGCTTCGGGCGGGGCGGGTGGTGCGGCGAGTCCCTCGACCCGCGCGAAGGACGCCCGGCTCGACTGGAGGTTCTCCATCCGCTGGAGGATCGCGTCGAGCGGCGCCGACAGCTGCCGCAGGTACAGGGCGCAGGACACGACGGCGCCGAGATCGCCGGCGCCGTGCCCGACGAGCAGCCCGCCGGTCAGCAGCACGGCGACGACGGGCAGGACGTAGGAGACGTCGACGGCCGGGAAGAGGACGCTGCGCAGCGCGAGGGTGGCCTCGCGGGAGCGCAGCCACTCGGCCGCGACCGCCTCGGTCACCTCCGTGCGCCGCTCCTGCAGGCCCAGCGCCTCCACCGTACGCGCCCCGGCGGCCGTGGCGGCCAGCGTCCCGGTGAGCCGCGAGTGCGTCTCGCCCTGCGCCAGGTACGCCGCGGGTGCGCGGCGCAGGTACCAGCGGGCGGCCACGGGGATGCCGAGCAGGAACAACAGGCCGACGGCGCCCGCGAGGGGCGCCAGCACCAGGACGGCGGCCAGCAGGAACACCGTCTGGAGCACGGCGATCAGCACCTCGGGCGCCGCGTCGCGCAGGGTCGCCCCGACGACCGGCACGTCGCCGGTGCCCCGCGCCGCGAGGTCCCCGGTGCCCGCCCGCTCGACCGTGGCGGCGGGCAGGGCGAGGGCCCGGGACACGAACTGCTCCCGGATGCGCGCCGAGGTGCGCTCCCCGAAGCGGTGGCCGAGGAGCCTGCCGTAACGGGTCAGCAGGAACTGCGCGAGCGCACAGCCGGCGAGTGCGAGGGCGAGGTGGTCGACGGCGGCCGCGCCGCCTCCCGCCACCACCGTGTCGACGACCCGGCCGAGCAGCCAGGGCGCGGCGAGACCGGCCCCCGCCGCCGCCGTGTTGAGGACGAGCATCCGGACGAACGCGCGGGCGTCGGCCCGTACGAGCTCGACGGCGGCCCGCCGTACGGCGCGGGCGCCCGCGACGGGCAGCCGGGCGGGGGGCGTCATGCCGGTTCCCCGGTGTGCTCGGTGGGCGTGGGGGGCTCGGTGGCCGGGACCGGCGTGGTGGGCCCGGTGGCCGGCGTCGGCGTGGTGGGCCCGGTCGGCGTGGTGGGTTTCGCGCGCCCGGCGGTTTCGGTTCCGGCTTCGCTGTCGCGTGCCACGAGGGCGCGGTAGCCCTCGCGCGTTGCCAGCAGTTCCCGGTGGGTGCCCACCGCGGCGACCCTCCCGTCCACCACGTGGCACACGGCGTCGGCCTGCGCGAGGACGAGCGGGGAGGTGGACGTGAGTGCGGTGGTGCGGCCGGCGCGGTGGGCGCGCAGCCGTGCGGCAAGCAGCGCCTCGGTGTGCGCGTCGAGCGCCGACGTGGGCTCCGCGGCGAGCAGCACCTCGGGATCCGCGAGCAACGCCCGTACCATGCGCAGGCGCTGGCGCTGCCCGCCGGAGACGTTGCGGCCCTGCTCGGCCAGGTGGGTGTCCGTACCCGCGGGCAGCGCGTGGACGATGTCCTCGGCGGCCGCGGTGTGCAGGGCGCGCGCGAGCGCCGCCGGCGTGCGGGGCGCGCGTCCCGAGACGCTCTCGTGCAGGGGCCCGGCGAAGAGGTGTGCCTCGTTGTCGGCCAGCAGCACACGCGCGCGGACGTCGGCGAGGGGAATCGCGTCGAGCCGCCTCCCGCCCCAGGTCGCGTCCGAGGGCGCGAAGCGGCCGAGCCGGTCCAGCACCGCCGCCGTGTCCGCCTGCCGGGCGGAGGCGAGCACGGTCAGCAGGCCGGGCTCGACCACCACGCCGGACTCGGGGTCGTGCAGGGCCGCCGGAGCGGCGGGCGCCCGGCCCCGCGGCACCCCGGGGTCGGCGGTCTCCGGTTCCAGCGCGAGGAAGTCCACGACGCGGCGCGCCGCGACGAGCCCCTGGCTGAGCTGCTGCCCGCTCTCGATGACGGACGTCACGGGCACGGTCAGCACGGCGACGTACCCGTACACGGCGACCAGGCCGCCGACGCTGATGTCGCCCTGCGCCGCCAGCCGGGCGCCGAGCCAGGTCACGGCCGCGAGGAGGAGAGCGGGCCCGCCGGCCCCGGCCGCGTCGATCCAACTGGCGACGGACGCCAGGCGGTAGCCCTCGCGGAGCAACTCGCGCGAGGCGTCGCGGTGCCGCCGCTCGTACGCCTCCTTGCCGCCGAGCCCGCCCAGCACCCGCAGCCCGCCCGCGAGATCGGCCACGTGGACGGTGAGCTCGCCGCGCCGCTCGCGGTACACGGACAGGGCGGCGCGCAGCCGGCGCAGCAGCGGGACCAGGGCGAGGGCCAGCGCCGGCACCCCGACGAGCACCACCGCCGCCAGCAGGGGCGACACGGACACGAGCACCGCTGCGACGGCGAGTGTGCACATCACCGAGCCCACGCCGGGCCCCGCGATCGTCATGGTGTCGGCGATCGTCGCGACGTCCCCGATGCCGATGGCGAGCACCTCACCTGCGGTCAGCCGGCGCGGCAGCGTGGCGCCGAGCCGCACGGACTGGCGGGTCACCACCGCCACGGTGCGCAGCGCCGCGTCGTTGCGGGCCCGGGTCATCGTCCGGTGCCGCATGATCGAGAGCCAGGCGCTGACCAGCCCGACGACCAGGAGCCCGGCGGACCAGCCGAGCAGCGCCCGGTCGCTCCCGCCGCGCAGGCCGTCGTCGACGGCACGGGAGAGGAGGTAGGGCGGCAGGGCGAGGCCGGCCATCCAGACGCTGCCGAGTACGGCGCCGAGCGCGGTCCGGCGGCGCTGGCACACCACGAGCCACCACAGGAAGCGCAGGGGGCCGTGCCGGCCGGGGAACGTCGGGAGCCCGGCAAAAGCGCGGGCGGCCGGACCTGGCGTGCTCTCCTCGGCTGCCCCCTCCGGGGATGCGACGACCATGCCCGGAACCTAGCAAGCCGCCGTGCCGGTCGGCGGCCGCGGGTCGGCGGCCGGCACGCACGCGCACGGTGAAGTGGGCCCACGGGTCGGGCCTCTTGCCCCTTGACGTGGGCAGACGGATCGGGCCCCTCGTCCCTTGAAGGGGGCCCGCGGGTCCCCTTCGCCCCGTGCCGACGGCCGCGGGTCGGCGCTTCCCCGGCGTGCCGGCGGCGCCGGAGCAGCACGTCACACGACGTGCGGGAGGTTCCGGGTCAGCCCTTCGCGCCCGTGAAGTGGGCCCGCGCCAGCGCCTCCACCGCCGCGAGGTCGCGCTCGGCCAGCGCGTCGAGGAGGGCGATGTGCTCGGCGGCGTCCGTGAGGAGTCCGGCCCGCCGGGCCGCCGCGCCGCCCGCCGTCGGCCACTGGGACCTGCGGTGCAGGTCCTCGGCCACCAGCACGAGTTGCCGGTTGCCGCCGAGCGACAGCAGCGCCCGGTGGAAGGCGCGGTCCTGCTCGGCGTACGCGTGCCGGTCGCCGGCCGCCGCGGCGGCGCTGCACCGCTCGGCGGCGGGCCGCAGTTCGTGCCACCGGGGCGCCGGGTCGGCGCGTGCGAGCCGCAGCAGCACCGGCACCTCTATGAGGGCCCGCACCTCGGCCAGTTCGGCGAGCTCACCCGTGTCGCGCTCGGCGACCCGGAAGCCCCGGTTCGGCACGACCTCGACGCTGCCCTCGGCGGCGAGCCGCTGCATCGCCTCGCGCACGGGCGTCGCCGATACGCCGAAGCGCCGGCCGAGTTCGGGGGCGGAGTACACCTCGCCCGGCGCCAGGTCACCGTCGGCGAGCGCGGCGCGCAGGGCGTCCAGGGTCTGGCCGCGCAGCGAGTGGCGCCGCACCCGGGCGGGCAGCGGCGGTGCCCAGGGCGCGGCGGGGCCGCCGGGGGCGGAGCCGTCGGCGGGCTCCGGGCCGGACGCGGCACCGGACGCCGGTGCGTGTTCGAAGGGGGTCGCGGGCCGGGGGACGGACGTCCGTTCGGGCGCGGTGGGCCGGTCGCGCGGAGGTGCGGCATCGCCGCTCGCGCGCGGGTGCCCGGGGCGCGCGGCTTCCGCGCCGTCCGCGCCCCCCTCGGTGCTCCCGGCCTCCTCGCTCCCTCCGGTGTGCCCGGCCTCGGCGCCGCGGCCGTCGTCCCCGGTCCCGGCCACGCCGCCGGACCCACCCGTACGGCCGGTCCGCGGGGTGGTGCGGACGGGGAGCGCGGTGACCCAGTGCGCCCGGCGCTGCTCCACGTCCGCTCCACCTCCGGCTGCCCCCCACCCGGACGGCGGGACGGCCTCGTGCACAGCACCCTAAGCCGAGGGCGCCCGCGCGCCACACTCACCGATCTTCGGATAAGGTAAGGCTTACCTGCAATCGATCGCGATTCGGTGGTTGCCTGCATGCACCCGTCCCCCGCGCCCGCCGTCGCGCGCACCACGGCTCCCTCCTTCACCGACGCCTATGCGCGGCTGACCGAGGTCTTCCCCGCCATGCGGGTCGACGTGCGCGATCCCGGCGAACCGCCCCGCACGGACGAGGGGTGGGTGACGGCCGAGGCGCTCGCGTCGGACCCGGCCGCGCTGGAGGCCTTCCTGTCGTGGGACGAGGAGCAGATCAGGCGGGACTGGAGCAGCGAGGCGCGGCCGGACGTCGTCGCCAGTACGGCGCTGCACCGCTACGCGTGGCCCACCTGCCTGCTCGTCACCCTGCCGTGGTTCCTCCAGCGCCGGGTGCCCCGCGTACCGGCGTCGGCGGTGTCCCTGCAGCGCTCCCTCGGCCGGGTGTCGATGGCGGTGGGCGAGTTCGCCTGCCTGCCGGACGATCCCGCCGCGGCGGCGCCGGGCGCCCGGGTGGTGCCGGACGAGGAGGCACTGCGGGCGGAGGTGCGGGCCTCCGTCGCCGAGCACCTGACGCCGGTGCTGGGTGCGTTCGCCCCCCGGATGCGGCGCAGGCAGCGGGCCCTGTGGGGCATGGCGACCGACGAGGTCGTCGAGGGCCTGTGGTACATCGCCCACCTGCTGGGCGAGGAGGAGCGCGCCGTACGCGAGCTGGGACTGCTGTTCCCGGGCGGCTCGGCGCCGTACGCCGGCGCGGCCTCCTTCCGCGAACTCTCCGTGGACGACGGCCGCGTACTGCCGACCCGCGATCGCGTCACCTGCTGCCTGTTCTACACTCTGCGTCCTGACGACACGTGCGTCACATGCCCCCGCACATGTGACAGCGAGCGGGCGCGGAAACTGAGCGCCTCCGCCTGAGGGTCCGCACGGCGGTTCCTGACGGTGCGTCGATCGATCCGACAGCGCTGACGGTGCTGGTGGCGCTGACAGTGCGTCAACCCGTGTCCGGAACCACCCCGAAGGGTGATATTAATCGAACATGACAGCCGGTCATCGAACGGCAGTTCTCACTGAACACGCCTTTATGCGTATCTTGACGCCTCGTTGGCGTGCACTCGCCCCAAAGACACCTGAGGGGCACCGCGTTTGCGCCACCATGGCGCCCGTTACTTCCTCCTGCGATGCAAGGAACACCGCATGCGACTGACCGACATATCGCTGAACTGGCTGCTCCCCGGCGGCGTGCTGCTCGTCGGAATCCTGGTGGCGGTGGCCCTCATGACGCGCAAGCGCTCCGCCAAGCCCGTCTCCGAGGACTCCTGGGAACGCAGCGAGGAGCGCAGGCGCCGCAAGGAGACGGTGTACGGCATCGCCTCGTACGCCCTGCTGTTCTGCTGTGCGGCGGTGGCGGCGGCCCTGTCCTTCCACGGTCTGGTGGGCTTCGGCCAGGAGAACCTGAACCTGTCGGGCGGCTGGGAGTACCTGGTGCCGTTCGGGCTCGACGGAGCGGCGATGTTCTGCTCCGTGCTCGCCGTGCGCGAGGCCAGCCACGGCGACGCGGCCCTCGGGTCGCGCCTGCTCGTGTGGCTGTTCGCGGGCGCGGCCGCCTGGTTCAACTGGGTGCACGCACCGCGGGGCATCAGCCACGCGGGCGCGCCGCAGTTCTTCTCCGGGATGTCGCTCTCGGCCGCGATCCTCTTCGACCGCGCGCTGAAGCAGACGCGTCGCGCGGCTCTGCGCGAGCAGGGTCTGGTGCCGCGTCCGCTTCCGCAGATCCGCATCGTGCGGTGGCTGCGCGCGCCCCGCGAGACCTTCGGCGCCTGGTCGCTGATGCTCCTCGAGGGCGTCCGCACGCTGGACGAGGCCGTCGAGGAGGTCCGCGACGACAAGCGCCAGAAGGAGCAGGCCAAGTACCGCAGGCGCGAGCAGGGCAAGCTGGACCGGGCGCAGATCAAGGCGCTCAACCGGCAGCACCGCTCGTGGCCGCGCGGTGGCGGCGGCGGCCGGCAGGTCCCCGCACTGAGCGCGCCGGGCGGCCAGAGCCAGGCCGTCGCGACCACCGCGGAGCCTGCTCTAGCCGACGTACCCGAGCAGTCCGGCGGGCGTCCTCCCCTGGAGCCGGTGAAGAACACCGCCGAGACCGCCGCCCCGGCGGCGTCCCGGACGGTGGACCTCACGGCCGAGGACGACACCCAGGCGCTGCCGCGCCTGGACTCGCTGGAGCGGAAGCTGGCCGATCTGGAGCAGCAGTTCGGCTGACGGTCCTCGGCCGGTCCCGGTCGCCACGGTGACCGGGACCGGCTCACGAGAGGGCTGAACAAGAGCAAACAGAAACACACAGCAACGGGCCGATGCGGTGGTCGACACCGCGCCGGTCCGTTTGCTTAGGTGAAATTTAATGCAGATCGGTGGACGCGGAGGGGTTTCGGCCCGGCCGGCGGGCGGCTACTGTCCTCCGCATGGACACCACCTGGCTGATCGCCATGGCCGTCGTCGTCGCCACGGCGCTCGTCACCGGCTTCATCCCCGGCCGCTGAGCCGGGCGCGCCCGGACGCGCCCCGCCGGCGCCCCGGACACCCGGGCGGCCTTCCCCAGTGCGGGACGCCCCACCGCCCGCCCGCTCACAGGCGCGGGACATTGCGCAGGTTGGCGCGTGCCATCTGCACCATGCGGCCGACACCGCCGTCCAGCACGATCTTGCTCGCGGACAGGGCGAAGCCCGTCACCATCTCGGCGCTGATCTTCGGCGGGATGGACAGGGCGTTCGGGTCGGTGACGATGTCGACCAGCGCGGGCCCCTTGTGCCGGAAGGCGTCCCTGAGCGCCTTCTCCAGGTCCTTGGGCTTCTCCACCCGCACACCGTGCGCACCGGCCGCGGTGGCGATCGCCGCGAAGTCCGGGTTGTGGTTGGTGGTGCCGTACGAGGGCAGGCCCGCCACGAGCATCTCCAGCTCCACCATGCCGAGCGAGGAGTTGTTGAACAGCACGACCTTGACCGGCAGGTCGTGCTGGACGAGGGTGAGGAAGTCGCCCATCAGCATGGCGAAGCCGCCGTCGCCCGACATCGACACGATCTGCCGGCCGCGGTCGGTGAACTGCGCACCGATGGCCTGCGGCATCGCGTTGGCCATCGATCCGTGGCTGAACGAACCGATCACCCGGCGGCGCCCGTTGGGCGTCAGGTAGCGCGCGGCCCAGACGTTGCACATGCCGGTGTCGACGGTGAACACCGCGTCGTCGTCGGCGACCTCGTCGAGCACCGACGCCACGTACTCCGGGTGGATCGGCAGGTGCTTGTCCACCTTGCGCGTGTACGCCTTGACGACACCCTCCAGGGCGTCGGCGTGCTTCTTGAGCATCTTGTCGAGGAAGCGGCGGTTCTTCTTCTCCGCCACCTTCGGGATCAGCGCGCTCAGCGTCTCGCGCACGTCCCCCCACACGGCGAGGTCCAGCTTCGAGCGGCGGCCGAGGTGCTCCGGCCTGATGTCCACCTGGACGATCTTGACGTCCGTGGGCAGGAAGGCGTTGTACGGGAAGTCCGTGCCGAGCAGGATCAGCAGGTCGCACTCGTGGGTCGCCTCGTACGCGGCGCCGTAGCCGAGGAGGCCGCTCATGCCGACGTCGAACGGGTTGTCGTACTGGATCCACTCCTTGCCCCGGAGGGCGTGCCCGACGGGCGACTTGATCTTCGAAGCGAACTCCATGACCTCCGCGTGCGCCCCGGCCGTGCCGCTGCCGCAGAACAGGGTGACGCGGTCGGCGGCGTCGACCATCCGGGCCAGCCGCTCGACGTCGGTGTCGCTGGGGCGCACCGAGGGCAGGCCGGTGACGAGGGCGTGCTCCGGCGCGTGGTCCGGAGCGGGAGCCGAGGCGATGTCGCCGGGCAGCGTCACCACGCTCACGCCCTGCCGCCCGACCGCGTGCTGGATCGCGGTCTGCAGGACGCGGGGCATCTGCCGCGGGTTGGAGATCATCTCGTTGTAGTGGCTGCACTCCTCGAAGAGGGCGCTCGGATGCGTCTCCTGGAAGTAGGCGGTGCCGATCTCCGCCGACGGGATGTGGGAGGCGAGGGCCAGCACGGGCGCCATCGAGCGGTGGGCGTCGTAGAGGCCGTTGATGAGGTGAAGGTTGCCGGGACCGCAGGAGCCGGCACAGGCGGTGAGCTTCCCCGTGATCTGCGCCTCGGC
This sequence comes from Streptomyces fuscigenes, assembly GCF_021556455.1. Classification (GTDB taxonomy): domain Bacteria; phylum Actinomycetota; class Actinomycetes; order Streptomycetales; family Streptomycetaceae; genus Streptomyces; species Streptomyces fuscigenes. The sequence continues at coordinate 11,114 of NZ_JAKGCV010000148.1, forward strand.
GCCCGCGGCGAACGCCGCGGCCTCCTCGTGGCGGACGTGCACCCAGTCCAGGCCGGGAGTGCGCCGGATGGCGTCGACGACCGGGTTCAGGCTGTCGCCGACGACCCCGTACATGCGCTCGACGCCCGCCTTGGCGAGGATCTCGACGAACTGTTCCGCGACGTTCTGCTTGGCCATGCCTGAGCGCCTTTCCGTGACGGTGTAGGTCCATCAAACCCACGGCCGGGGCCGTTACGCCTCCCAGACGGCGACGGCCGTACGGTCGTCCGCGTACCCCTTCGCACGCAGTTGCACGTCCGCCAGGTACTCCACCAGGCCCGGCGCCTCGTAGGCGGACCAGCGCGCGCTGAGCGCGCCGGCCATGCCCGGCTCCCCCCGCAGCGGCTCGGCGAACCCGTCGCCGCACAGCAGCAGGGTGTCCCCGGCCCGCGCGGTGGACGCGTGGAAGCGGAAGGGCTGGTCGGGGGGCGGAACGGGCGCCTCGACCACCGGCGGCCGCACGGGCGGGATGCCGAAGTCGAGCGTGAGGCGCTCGTCGTCGGGGTCCTCGGCCGGCAGGCCGAGCGGCCCGGCGCCGCCCTCCGGCTCCCCCGGCCCGTCCGCGGACTGCGGCAGGCCGGGCTCCAGGTCCTCCCACTCGTGGTCCCGGAGCCGGAACAGGCCGCCGGTGCCCACGCCGAAGAACACCCGCAGCCGCACGCGGGGATCCGCCGGCAGCAGCAGGCAGCGCAGGCTCGTCGCGTACTCGGCGGGATCGAGCCCGCGTTCCGCGGCGCGGGCGCGCAGCTTGCCGTACGTGCGGTCCGTGAGCCGGTTCAGGCCGGATTTCAGGGCCTCCGCCCTGCCGTCCTTTATGTCGTCGGCGAGGCGCGCGTGGCTGCGGCAGACGGCCTCGCCGATCCATCCGCAGGCGTCCGCGGCGGCGGCGCAGGACGATCGCGCGGATCGTCGGACTGGAGACGTCGGTGTCGGAGACCTGGTAGGTCATGCCGAGGTTGTAGCTGAAGTAGAAGAAGTCCCGGTACGCGGGCGGCTCGGCGGAGTTGAAGTC
>NZ_JAKGCV010000149.1 GCF_021556455.1 Streptomyces fuscigenes
TCGGTGACGGGCCCCGGATCGGGCAGGGGGTCGGCACGGGGCCGGAGCGGTTGCGGTTCGCGGGCGCTGGGCGGTTCGGCAGTGGCAGGCGTTCCGGGGGTGGCAGGTGTGGCCGGCCCGGCCGCCGCGGCCGGTCCCGCTCACGCGGCGGCGCGGACGCCCGCGCCGGCCTCCGGCTGCTCCGGTGTGCGCGCCGTGATGCCCCGGGTGGACGCCACGACGTTCTTCAGCTTCTTGGCGAGGGCCTCGTAGAACATGCTGAGCGGGAACTCGTCGGGCAGCACGTCGTCGACGAGCTTGCGCGGCGGCTGGGTGAGGTCGAGGGCGTCGGGGCCCTTGTTCCAGCGCGAGCCGGGGTGCGGGGCGAGGTACGTGGAGACCAGGTCGTACGCCGCGAACCAGTGGACCAGCTTGGGCCGGTCGATGCCCGAGCGGTACAGGTCCTCGATCTCGGTGCAGAGCATCTTGGTGACCTCGGGGGCGCGGTCCCAGTCGATGCGCAGGGTGTTGTCGGTCCACCGCACGACGTCGTGCTTGTGCAGGTAGGCGAAGAGGAGCTGGCCGCCGAGGCCGTCGTAGTTCTTGACGCGCGAGCCCGTGACCGGGAAGCGGAAGAGGCGGTCGAAGAGCACGGCGATCTGCACGTCGCGGCCCTGCGGGAGGCCCTCGGCCTCCAGGGCGACGGCCTCGCGGAACGCGTTGAGGTCGCAGCGCAGCTCCTCGAGACCGTACATCCAGAACGGCTGGCGCTGCTTGATCATGAACGGGTCGAACGGCAGGTCGCCGTGGCTGTGCGTGCGGTCGTGGATCATGTCCCACAGCACGAACGCCTGCATGCAGCGCTCCTGGTCGCCGAGCATGTCCCGGACGTCCTCGGGCAGTTCGATGCCGAGCAGGTCGACGGCCGCGGTGGACACCCGGCGGAAGCGGGCCGCCTCGCGGTCGCAGAAGATGCCGCCCCAGCTGAAACGATCCGGCACCTCGCGCACGGCGATGGTCTCCGGGAAGAAGACCGCGGAGTTCGTGTCGTACCCCGAGGTGAAGCCCTCGAAGGTGATGCCGCAGAACAGCGGGTTGTCGTAGCGGGTGCGCTCGAGCTCGGCCAGCCAGTCGGGCCAGACCATGCGCAGGACGACGGCCTCGAGGTTGCGGTCGGGGTTGCCGTTCTGCGTGTACATCGGGAAGACGGCGAGGTGCTGCAGGCCGTCGGCCCGGTGCGCCGCGGGCTGGAAGGCCAGCAGCGAGTCGAGGAAGTCCGGCACGCCGAAGGCGCCGTCCGACCACTTGCGCAGGTCACCGACGAGCGCCCGGTGGTAGGCGGCGTCGTGCGGCAGCAGCGGGGAGAGCTGCTCGACGGCGGCCACGACGCGCTCCAGCGCGGCCTCGGCGCTCTCGCGGGTGGGGGCGCCCTCGGCGTCGAAGTCGACGGAACCGTCCTTCGACTGCCAGGGCCTGATCTCCTCGACGGCGTCCTTGAGGGCGGGCCACGCCGGGTGGTCGACCACCCTCGGCGCGCCGGATGTGGCTGTGGGGTCGCTGCCCTGCACAAGAATTTCCGTCATGACATCTCCTCCACCGAAGAACCTGCGTAAAGACAGCGTATAAGTGATCGGTTCTCCGCCACAAGGCCGGACTCGTAAATCGTGCTGCCGCACCCCCCTCCCCGCCGTGGATTTTGTTGCCTGATAGGGGGGAAGGGCTTACATCCGGAGCCACGCGGGCGGCGCGACCCCTCCGTACGGCGTATGCCCGTTAGGCTGCCGAGCACGCGGCCCGGGGCCGAGCCGGGCGCGGCCGCCGTCGACGGAAGCGAGAGAGCCTTGACGATCCGCACCATTGGCCACCGGGGCGTGATGGGCGTCGAGCCCGAGAACACCCTGCGGTCGTTCCGGCACGCCGAGCGGGCGGGGATGGACGCGATCGAGCTGGACCTGCACCTGAGCAAGGACGGGGCGCTGGTCGTCATGCACGACACGGCCGTCGACCGCACGACGGACGGCAGCGGGTCGATCGCCGAACTGACCCTGGCCGAGCTGAAGGGCCTGGACGCGGGGGACGGCGAGCGTGTCCCCGTCTTCGAGGAGGTGCTGGACGCCGTGTCCGCGCCGCTGCAGGCGGAGATCAAGGACGCGGCCGCGGCGCGCGCGCTGGCCGCCGTCATCCACGAGCGGTCGCTGGTGGAACGGGTGGAGGTGTCGTCCTTCCACGACGAGGCGGTCGCCGAGATCGCTCGGCTGGTGCCCGGAGTACGCACGGTGCTGATCGCGAGCCGCTGGGGCGGGGACGTGGTCGACCGGGCGAAGGCCGTCGGCGCGCACTCGCTGGCGCTCAACCTCCGCCGCATGACGCTGGAGGTCGTGGAGCGGACGCGCGCCGAGGGCATCGGCGTGCTCGGCTGGGTCGTCAACACGGAGGAGCACCTGCGGCTGGCGCGGGCGTTCCGGCTGGACGGGGTCACCACGGACCGCCCCGAGATCCGCGAGGCGACCCGCGCGGGCGCCTGACGGACGCCGGGCCGCCCCCGGGGGCCGCAGTTCCCCGGGCGCGGAGCCCGGCGCGCCCGGGGCGGCCCGCTCAGGCGCTCTGGGGAGCCCCCGCTTCCCGCTCCGGCGCGCCGAGCGCGTCCGGCGCCCCGTCCGTCGCCCCGCCCGTGAGCGGCTTGACGAGGAGTTCGAAGCGGAGGTCGTCGCGGCGGGGCACACCGAAGCGCTCGTCGCCGTACGGGAACGGTGTCATCACGCCCGTGCGCCGGTAGCCGCGCCGCTCGTACCAGGCGATCAGCTCCTCCCTTACGGAGATGACCGTCATCTGCATCTCGCGGGCGCCGAGTTCGTCCCGCGCGATCCGCTCCACCTCGGCGATGACGCGGCGGCCGAGGCCCTCGCCCTGGGCACCGGGGCGCACGGCGAACATGCCGAAGTAGGCGGCGGCCTCGCCCCGGTCCTCCAGCTGGCAGCAGGCGACGATCGCGCCGTCGCGCTCGACGACGATCAGGCGGCTGTCCGGCGCCTCGACCACCTGGAGCACGCCCTCGGGGTCGGTGCGCTGCCCGTCGAGGATGTCCGCCTCCGTCGTCCAGCCGCCGCGGCTGCTCTCGCCGCGGTAGGCCGATTCGACCAGGGCGACGAGGGCGTCCACGTCGGCCGGGGTGGCCTCGCGGTAGATGAGCCGGCCGGGCTGAGCGTCCATGCGGAGGGGTCCTTCCTGAGGCGGGTACGGCGGGACGTCCGAGCGTAACGCGGACGCCCCGCCGGGCGGCCGCCGCAGGCCGCTACGCCCCGCGGCGGGCCACGTACCGCTGCACCCAGTACTGGGTGCGGTCGAGGTAGGCGGCGGACGCGTCGGAGCCGCTCCTGCCGTACGCCCCGTCGTAGGTCTGGTACGTGACGGGGCTGGTCGGCGGGGTCGCGGTCGCGGGTTCGATCTGGCTGCCCTCGTGCCATTCGTTGAACGAGGTGATGCTCACCCATGCGGGCGCGGCGCCGCCGTCCCCGCTGGTGATCGCGTGCTGCCACACCGCGTCGTACGTGCTGCCGTTCGCGCGCTCGACGGTGGGCGTGGTGTTGCCCGGCACGGCGCGGTCGTCGATGTAGCCGGGCCCGAACGACGGCGACCACACGAGTCCGTTGGCGCGGCAGTACCGGTCGACGCCGCTCCAGTCCGGCAGGGTCGACGCGGCGATGCCGTCGTAGGTGTACATCCCGCCGAAGTGCGCGGCCTTGGAGGTGTCGGTGGTCTGGGTCAGGACGACGGCCTGGCTCTTGACGGCCTCGATGGGCGACCAGTCGGTGATGCGCAGGCTCTCGAAGACGTAGAAGGCGTTGCGGTTGCCGTGCGCGGCGTCCCGGAAGTACGCCGGGTGGCTGCCGTACCTGCTCACCAGGTACCGGACGTCGGCGACGACCGAGTCCGCGCTCCGACCGGTGTACGGCTCGATGTGGAAGGCGACCTTGAGACCCTGCGCGTTCGCCTGGTCGAGCAGGAGCGGGACCCGCTGGTCCTCGTAACTGCCCTGGCCCCACCAGCTGGTGACGAGGACGCCGGTCCCGGCCTGGCGCAGCCACCGCATGTGCTGGGAGACGGCCGAGCCGTCTCCGGAGTCGTACGCGCCGAGGGTCGGGTAGAAGTTGGACGATATGCCGTTCGGCGGGGTGAGGTTGCCCTGCGGCCAGTGCCGGTAGGAGCCGAAGACCTTCGGCGAGCCGTACCACGGGTAGTAGAAGATGTGGACGTTCGTGCTGAGGGTGGCCGCCGCGGCGGCGGGCGCCGGGGCCGTGCGGGGAGCCGCGGGGACGGCGGCGCCGGCCGGGGAGCCGAGCGCGGCGGACGCGGCGACGGCCGCCGAGCCGGCGAGGAAGGCTCTGCGGCCGGCGCTCGGGCCGCGGGAGTGGGTCGGGGACATGGTGTGTCTCCTTCGGGTGTGGTGACTTCAGTGGGGTGAAGCAGCACTGCGGTGCACGCCGCCCGCGCGCCGGCGCGGAGCCGGCTGGAGCAGGTGGAGCAGGTGGAACGGGTGGAACGGGCGGAACGGCTCCAACGGGCGGAGCCGGCGGAACGGGTGGTGCCGTGGCGTGGCCCGGGCGGCACGCACCGGCCGCGCCGTACGTGGGGTGGAGCGGTACGCGGTCCTACGGTGCGCGCCACCGGCGCGAGGGCACGAAGCCGAGCAGCGCGGCGCAGGTGCTTACGTCGAACAGTCCCGTGTGACCGGGCAGTTCGGCGAACACGGGCACGCCGGGGTGGTGGCGTGCCATCAGCTCCGCGGTCGGCACCGGCGAGGCGGTGTCCGTCGCGGCGACGTTGACGACGTGGCAACCGTGCACGTCCGCGGTCAGGGCCCGGCGCACGGCCTCGGCCGCGTCCCTGGTGTCGAGCCAGCCCCACAGCTCGCCGGGGTTGCGCCCGCCGGGATCGTCCGCGACGGCGGCGAGGTGCCGCTCCAGGCGCTCGCCGGCTCCGACGAACGGGAAGCGCAGGCAGACGATGTCGGTGCCGTGGCGGCGGTGGGTGGCCCGGGCGATGTCCTCCAGGACGGCCTTCGACAGGCCGTAGGGGTCCTGGACGACGAGCGGGTGCTCCTCGTCGACGGGCACGTAGCGCGGCGACTGCGGGGTGGGCGCCCATGCCAGGCCCAGCGCCGAGAGGCTCGACGCGGCGACGACCCGGCGCACGCCGGTGCGTCCCGCCTCGTCCAGCACCCGGTGCGCGGTCAGGCAGTTGGCGGCGAACAGGGCGCTCCCGTCGGGCAGGTTGGGGTGCGGGATCGCACCCAGGTGCACGACCGCCTGCGCGCCCTCCATCGCCTCGGTGACGAGCTTCGCGTCCTGGAGGTCCCCGGTGTGCACACGCTCGAGGCGGTCGTCCTCCAGGGGGACGCGGTCGGTGGCGACCACGTCGTGCCCGGCGGCCAGGAGTTCGTCGAGCACGTACCGGCCGATGTGGCCCGCGGCACCGGTGACCAGCACCCGCATCAGCCCTTCACCGCCCCGACCAGTCCGTTCACGAAGTACCGCTGGAGGCACAGGAAGAGGACGATCACCGGAATCACCACGATCAGCGCACCCGCCATCAGGTTGTTGTAGTGCGGCACATTCTCCGACGACAGTGTCTGCAGTCCGAGCGGCAGGGTGAAGGTGGACTTGTCCGACAGCGAGACGCGCGTCAGCAGGAACTCGTTCCAGGTGGGGATCGCGGTCAGCAGCGCAACGGTGACCAACGCGGGCCGCGCGAGAGGGAGATGGACCCGGGTGAAGATCCGCAGCTCGCCCGCGCCGTCCACCCGCGCCGAGTCCCGCAGCTCCTGCGGAACCGCCCGGAAGGCGCCCGTCATCAGGAGGATGGACAGCGGGGCCCCGCCGTTGACGAACGGCAGCAGGAGGCCGAGATGGGTCCCGAGGATGCCCATCTTGTTCTCCAGCATCACGATGGGCAGCATCACGGTGATGCCGGGCACGAAGAGCAGCGACACGAACAGCTTCTGGAAGAAGCCCCGCAGCGGGAAGCGCAGCACGGCGAAGGCGTACCCGGCGGCCGCGTAGATCACCACGGTGAGCACGACGGTGTAGAGCGTCACCAGCACGCTGTTGAGGAAGAAGTCGAAGAAGTGCAGCTTGTTCCAGGTGTCGACGAGCGTGTCGAGCGTCGGGTGCTGGGGGATGAGGTGGCCGCCCCGGGTGACCTCCACGTTGTCCTTGAAGGCCGCGGAGATCATCCACAGGAACGGGTAGACGCTGACGAGCCCGTAGAGCGTCAGCAGCACACCCACCACGGTCCGGGCGGCGATCGCGCCGCCGCGGGCCCGGCCGGTGCCGCGGAAGCCGCCGGCCTTCGGGGACGCGTTGCCGTGCGTGAGCGTGGTCATGTGCGGCTCCGGAGTGCTCGGAGGTTGATCAGGGCGAGGATCAGGGCGGCGGCGAACAGCAGCCAGCCGAGCGCGCTGGACAGGCCCAGGGTGGGCGCGAGGTCCTTCAGGAACGCGAGCCGGTAGGCCTCCAGGCCGAGCACGTTGGTGTGGTCGCCGGGCCCGCCGTTGGTCATCACGAGGAACGACTGGAAGCCCTGCAGCGACTCGCGCAGGCCCAGCAGCACGATGACCGCGGTGATCGGCCGGACCAGCGGCCACACGACGGCGCTGTTGGTGCGCCACCAGCCGGCGCCGTCCAGCTGCGCCGCCTCCAGGAGGCTGCGGTCGATGCCCTGCAAGCCGGTCAGGTACAGCAGCATGGAGACCGGGACGGCGCCCCAGACGGTCACGACGATCATGGTGGGGAGGGCGGTGGCGGGGTCGCCGAGCCAGCCCTGCGGCTCGCTGAGCGAGCCCAGGCCCACCGTCTTGAGCAGGAAGTTGACAGCGCCGTCCGGCTGGAGGATGTACTGCCAGGCGAACGCGATCGCCACTCCGCTCGTCACGTACGGCACGAAGTAGACGGACCGCAGCAGTCCCTGGAGGCGGCTGGCCCGGTTCAGCAGGACGGCCAGCGGGAACGACACCGCGACGGTGAGCAGGGGCGCGAAGACCATCACCCAGAAGGTGTTGAGCGCGGCGTGGTGCACGCGGGGCGCGTAGACGGGGTCGCGCCACAGCAGGTCGGCGTAGTTGTCGAGGCCGACCCATTCCCAGTGCGGGGTGAAGCCGTTCCAGGTGGCGAACGACAGCGTGAAGCCGTAGCCGACGGTGTAGAGGCCCATGACGCAGAAGAGGACTACGGCGGGCGCGATGAACGCGTAGCCGGTCACCGCCTCGCGCAGTCCCCGCCGCCGGGGGCCGCGGCCGGGCGCCGCCCGCACCCGCCCGGCTCCGGGGGCTCGGGACAGGGGCGCGGGGTCCGCCGCCCCGGCCCCGCGGTGCGCGGTGGTCACTTGTCCGCCGCCTCTGCCTTGGCCCAGGCGGCCTGGTTGATCTGGCGCAGCCGGTCGGCGGTGCCCTGCACGGACTGGCGCCCCAGGGGCGTCATGTCGGACAGTGCGGCCCCCGCGTCGTCCTGCTCGTATCCCGGGGCGCGGAAGTCGACGCCGCCGTTGTTGGGGTCGTACGTGGTCGCCGAGGTGCCCTTGAAGCTCTTCTGGAGGGCGCTGAGGGTCGGGCCGAGGACGCTCGCGGACTCGGCGCCGAGCTGGGCGGCGGGCAGGTCGCTGGAGTCCTTGGCGAAGCGGGCGGCGACCTTGGCGCCGGACAGGAAGCGCATCCACTTCAGCGCGTTGTCGGGCTGCTTGCTCGTGGAGGTCACGCACATGCTGGTGAGCGCGATGGGTCCGAGGCCCATGTCCTTGACCTTGGCGTCGGCGGGCTCGGGCATCGGGAAGGCCATGATGTCGTCGGCCTTCATGCCGTTCTGCTCGAGGAAGGCGAGGGTGAACGTTCCTCCGACGTCGAAGGCGGACTTGCCCTGGGCGAGGGCCTGGTCGCCCTGGTCGATGGTGAGGGTCTGGGTGCCGGGCATCCAGTAGGGCGTCAGCTCGTCGTACCTCTTGAGCACCTTCAGGCCGTTCGGCGAGCCGAAGTCCTTGGACTTGTCCTTGAGGAACAGGCTCATGTAGTCCTGCTTGCCGAGTTCGGCGAACGCCATCGGCTGGAGCACCCAGGTCAGGCCGGTCGCGGCCACCTGCAGGCCGAGGGACAGCCCTCCCGTGCCCGGGTTCCCGCGCGTGGTGGCCTTCAGGTCGGCCATCCACTCCTCCCAGGTGGCGGGCGGCTTCGTGATGCCCGCGGCGGCGAGCTTGCGCTTGTCGGCGTAGACGATCCCGAAGGTGCCCACGGTCAGCGGCACGCTGTAGCGTGCGCCCTTCTTGATGCCGTGGTCCTTGGCCTCGGGGTTCAGCGCGTTCTTGTAGCGGACGTCGGTGACGAGGCCCGAGTCGCGCACGGCGGGCTGGATCCCCTGCAACCAGGCGCCCTTGTACTGGTCCTGGATGTCGCCCACGATGCCGGCCGCGCCGAACACCCGGTCGTCGCCGTCGGAGTGCGTCTCCAGCACGTCGGGCAGGCCGCCCGTCTTCGCGGAGCTCTGCACCTTGGTGGTGAAGGCATCGTCCGGCGTGAACACGTCAACCTTGACGGTGATGCCGGTCTGCTTCTTGAACTCCTCGGCCGCGTTCCGCAGCGCCGCGACGTGCGACTGCTTGAAGGTCCACATCTCCAGGCTCTTCGAGCCTCCCCCGGCGCCGCGGGAGCCGCCGCAGGCGGAGAGGACGGTCAGTGTCAGCGCGGTTGCCCCGGCGACCGCCGCGAGCCGGGCATTCAGCGAAAAGGGTGTGCGCATCGCCCCTACCTCAGGTTCGGCCACCGGAAAACAGCAGTGGCGTTCAGAAGACCGAATGGCGTTGGAGTGACTGAACTTATGGTCGTGGTGATATAGCGTCAAGACGCAGTGGAGAATCGGGCAGAACCTGAGCGCCGGGACCGGCGCCGGTGCGGGGATGCGGAGGGGCCGTGGAATCGGTGGCAGCAGCAGCGCGGGAACGCAGGCCCGAGGAGGTCAAGTCGGCCGCCCGGGTCCTCCAGGTGCTCGAACTCCTCGGCACGGAAGGGGCGCGGCTCTCCCTCGCGGAGATGGCGTCGAGCCTGTCCGTGCCGAAGAGCAGCCTGCACGCGATCCTGCGCACGATGCAGTCGCACCGGTGGGTGGACCTCGACGCGTCGGGCACGCGCTACAGCCTCGGCCTCAAGGCCCTGCTCACCGGGACCGCCTACCTGGAGGGCGACGACGTCACGGGGCTCGCCGGACCCGTGCTCGACGCGCTCGCCGAGGAGACGGGCGAGTCGGTGCACCTGGGCAGACTGGACGGCACGGACGTCGTCTACCTGGCCAAACGCGAGTCGCGGCACGCACTGCGGATGTACTCCGCGGTCGGCCGCCGGCTGCCCGCGCACGCCACGGCGCTCGGCAAGGCCATGCTCTCGCAGTACGACGCGGCCGAGGTGCGCATGCGCCTCGACTGGCCGCTGGAGCGGCTGACCCCGGACACCGTCACCGACCCCGAGCGGCTGCTGGAGCAGCTGGCCGAGGCCAGGCTGCGCGGCTGGGCCATGGACGACGGGGAGAACTCGGTCGACATCCGGTGCGTGGCGGTCGCGCTCGGCCCCGGCCACGGTGCGGACGACGCGATCAGCTGCTCGGCGCCCGGGAGCCGGATGGACGACGCCCGTGCGCGCGAGGTCGCGCAGCTCGTCACCGAGGCCGCGCACTCGCTGCGCACCCTCCTCAAGCGGATCGGCGCCCACTGAGCGCCCGCCGCACGGCGGTCGTCCGGCAGGCGGACGGCGGGCAGACGCGCGCGGCGAGATTCGGTAGTGTCATTGACAAATCAAAACGGCCTTCCGTACGTTCGAGTTGCAGCACATCATCCCCCTACCTGTACGCGTGGGAGTGCGCATGACTCAGCCCGACGCCGGTCCGGAGGTCCTCGCACCCGCTCCCTGGGTCGAGGAGCGGGGCGCCAGGACCCGCATCACGGCCGTACGGACGTTCCTGACGGCCCCGCACGGCTGCCCCCACCTCGTCGTCCGCGTCGAGACCAACGATCCGGGCCTGTACGGCCTCGGGTGCGCGAGCGACCCCCAGCGCACGCTCGCGGTGCGCTCGGTCCTCGACGACTACCTCGCCCCGATGCTCGTGGGACGCGATCCCGACGACATCGAGGACATCCACCGCCTCCTGCTCAACAGCGCCTACTGGCGAGGCGGTTCGATCACCGGCAACGCGCTCGGCGGCGTCGACGTCGCGCTGTGGGACCTCAAGGCCAAGCGGCTCGGAGCCCCGCTGTACGCGCTGTTCGGCGGGCGCGTGCGCGCGTACGCCGAGGCGTACACGCACGTCGACGGCGCGGACGCGGCGGAACTCGCCGACAAGGTGACCGCCGCCGTCGAGCGCGGCTACCGCCATGTGCGCGTCCAGGCCGCCGTCCCCGGCGCCGACACGTACGGCGCGGCGGGCGGCGGGGCGCTCGACCGGGCGGCCGCGCGCAGGCGCGCCGTGCCCTGGGACTCGGCGGCCTACCTGCGGACCGTGCCGCCGGTCCTGACGGAGGTGCGCGAGCGCGTCGGCCCGGACGTGGAGCTGCTGCACGACGTGCACGAGCGGCTCGACCCGCGCCAGGCACGGGAGTTCCTGCGCCGCGTCGAGGACGTCCGCCCGTACTTCGTCGAGGACCTGCTCGCGCCCGAGGACGCGGGCCACTTCGCGGCGATGCGCAAGACCTCCGCCGTGCCCCTCGCGGTCGGTGAACTCTTCCACGACACCGCCCAGTTCCTGCCGCTGCTGGAGGGCTGCGACGGGCCGTCGATCGACTTCGCCCGGGTGCGCGTGCCCACCCTGGGCGGGCTCACCCCGGCCCGCAAGCTCGCCGCGTACTGCGAGCTGCGCGGCGTCCGGCTCGCGCCGCACGGGCCCGCCGACGTGAGCCCGGTGGCCCAGGCCGCCACCCTCGCCATGGACATCAGCTCGCACGCGTTCGGCGTCCAGGAGGCGGCCGTCTTCCGGCCCCCCGTTCACGAGGTGTTCCCCGGTACGGTCGTCGCTACGGCGGGCGGCCTCGTGCCCCACGAGACCCCGGGCCACGGCGTGGACTTCGACGAGGCGGCGGCCGCGAAGTTCCCCGTGCCCGAACCGCTCCAGCACGACCGCTGGGCTCTGCTGCGCAACACCGATGGGAGCGTGCAACGCGCATGACCACCGAATCGAAACGGGCCCTGGTCGTCCGTGGCGGCTGGGAGGGACACGAACCGGTGGTGATCACCGACCTGTTCGTGCCCTTCCTCCGCGACAACGGCTACGAGGTCGAGACCTCCGACACCCTGTCCGTCTACGAGGACGCCGCCCGGCTCGCCGCCACCGACCTCGTCGTGCAGTGCTGGACGATGGGCGAGATCACGAAGGAGCAGTGCGAGGGCCTGGTCGGGGCCGTACGCGCCGGAACCGGCTTCGCCGGCTGGCACGGCGGGATCGTGGACGCCTTCCGCGGCGACGTCGACTACACGCTGCTGACGGGCGGCCAGTTCCTCATGCATCCCTCGGGCTTCTCGGACCACGCGGTCACCCTCGCGGCGGACCGCGCCGCGCATCCCGTCATCGCGGGCCTGTCCGACTTCCGCGTGCACACCGAGAAGTACTGGATGGCCACCGACGGGGACATCGACGTCCTCGCGACCACCGAGTTCGCACCCGACGAGCACCGCACGCACGCCGTGACCATGCCCGCCGTGTGGACCAGGACGGTGCGGGCCGGACGCGTCTTCGTCTCCACCATCGGCCACAAGCCGGACGACTTCGACGTGCCCGAGGTGCGGACCCTCACCGAGAGGGGCCTGCTGTGGGCGAGCCGCTGAGGATCGGCATGGTCGGCGCGGGCAAGATCAGCGGGGCCTACCTCGACACGCTGGAGCGCCTGGACAACGTTGTCCTGACGGCGGTCGCCGACCTGGACCCGGATCGCGCCGCCGCGGCCGCCGCCCGCGTCCCGGGCGCCGCGGTGGCCGGCTCGGTCGCCGCCCTGGTCGCGCGGGACGACGTGGACGCCGTCCTCAATCTGACGATCCCGGCCGTGCACGCGGAGGTCGCGACCGCCGCGCTCGCGGCGGGCAAGCACGTCTACGGGGAGAAGCCGCTCGCCGCCACCCGCGAGGAGGCGGACGCGGTG
>NZ_JAKGCV010000014.1 GCF_021556455.1 Streptomyces fuscigenes
CGGCGACGACGGGGCGGGCGCGGGGGACGGGGGGACGGGCGGAGGCGTCATCCGGTCAGGCTAAGGGGGGCCTGCGGGCGGCCGAAGGGGCTCGGGGCCGCCGTGGCGCGTCGCGCGGAGCCCCCGGGGCCCTGGGCACGGAACCCCGGGCCCGGAACCGAGCCGGTCACCGGAGGCCGGGCGCTGCGCGCCGGGATCAGGGACGGGCGCCTGCGCGGGCCCGCGCAGGCGCGGCAGCGGTCCGGCACCCGCACGGCAGAGGTCCGGCACCGGGGCCGTGGCACGCTGGGGAGGACGCCGCGCCGCGGCGACCGCGGACAGGGCCGTTCCGTCACTGCTGCCGCACCGCGCCGTCCGGCGGGACACGGCTCCGCCACGGCCCTGGCACGGCTGGGTGACAAGGTGCCCGGGCCCCGGGTACCGCGGTGTGACGATGCCACCATCGGGCAAGATCCTCCGCGCGGACGACATGTTGTCTTTGCCTACGCATTACTCTTGACGCGAGACCGCGCGAGTCGGTCATGGAGGAATGAGATGAGAAGCAGCAACCCGGTCTTCTCACGACGGGGTTTCACCCGCGACGCCGGCGGCGCCGGCGGTTACGCGGGATTCAACACGGCGCCCCAGGCAGGGGGAACGGCCGTCGGCACCAATCCCTACGCCACCAACCCGTACGCGGGCGCCCCCTACGGCGGCCCGGCGGCGGGCCGGTCCGGCGCCATGACGATGGACGACGTCGTCTCCCGCACCGCCCTGACGCTCGGCGCGGTCGTCGTGACGGCCGTCCTGTCGTGGCTGCTGCTGCCGGTGGACGAGGCGAACATCGGCAAGTCCTACGGGATCGCCGTCGGCGCCGCGCTCGTCGCGCTGGTGCTGGGGCTCGTCCAGTCCTTCAAGCGCAGGCCGACGCCCGCGCTGATCCTCGCGTACGCGGCGTTCGAGGGTGTCTTCCTCGGCGTGCTGAGCAGCGTCGTCAGCACGTACATCGCCTCCGGGGTCGTCGTGGAGGCGGTCCTCGGCACCATGGCCGTGTTCGCCGGGACGCTCTTCGCGTACAGGATGCGCTGGATCCGGGTGACGAGCCGCTTCTACCGGTTCGTGATCGCCGCGGCCGCGGGCTTCCTGATCCTGATGGTGGTGAACCTGCTGTTCTCCGTCTTCACCCACGGGGACGGCCTGGGCTTCCGCAGCGGCGGTCTCGGCATCGCCTTCGGCATCGTCGGCATCCTGCTCGGCGCGTGCTTCCTCGCGCTCGACTTCAAGCAGGTGGAGGACGGCGTCGCATACGGCGCGCCCCGCGAGGAGGCCTGGCTCGCGGCGTTCGGCCTGACCATGACGCTCGTCTGGATCTACCTGGAGGTCCTGCGGGTGCTGTCGATCCTGCAGAGCGACAACTGACGCACCCGGACGGCGCCGCCACGGGCCACGGGCCCGTCACCGCGCAGCCGGCAAGCACACGGAAGGGGTCCGCGGGCACAGTGCCCGCGGACCCCTTCCGCATGTCCTCGGCCCGCAGCGAGGCGCATGGCCCGGCAGCGCCGGGTCGGCAGTCGCCTGCGGACCAGGACGCCGAGGCCGTGGCCGGTCCGTTCCTGGTGACGGCGGCCGGTCGTTCCGGCCGCCTGCGGGGCCGCGGACCCGGCGCCACTCCGCGGGGGCCGGGCCGCGGGGGATCAGAGCAGGCGACGGGCCGCCCGCCTCAGATCGTGTTCGTGGACGATCGCCTTCGCGTGTCCGTACGACAGGTCGTGCTCACCCCTCAGCCAGCTGACCTTCTCCTCGAAGCGGACAAGGGCAGGGCCTTCGTCGAGTGTGCGCAGCCAATCCGAAACGCCTCGGCCTGTGCACTGCGGGATGCGGGAGAGCAGATTGCGATGGGTCTCTTCGGAGAAGACAAGGGACATCGGCGCCTCCGGACGCTCGCGCGTACTGGTGCAGCGGCGGCTGCGTGAGAAGCAGCCGTTAACGACACCGTGCCTGAGCGTTCGCCCGTTGGCAACAGTCCCGGGACCTTTCCCGCCGATCGGGGAGAGCCGCGTAGGGTCGCGGTGTGCTCGATACGACACCGCTGACCTCGCCCGTGGACCGCTTCACCGACCGCCTGCGCGCCGCGCCGCACAGCCGGCTCCGGCGAGGACCGGCGGCCGCCGCGCTCACGCTGGCCAGGGAGCTCTCCGCACGTGCCCAGCGCCTCGACGACCCCGGCACGGAGCCGCGGATCATGCCGGACGCGGGAGCACTCCTGGTGGCCGACCAGCTCGCCGTCGCGGTGGGGGACCTGGTCGAGGCACTGCGGACGGCCCCGTCGCAGCGGGAGCTGGACGAGGCCGTCAGATCAGTCGCGAGAGTGGTTGCGGAGGCAAATCTCTGAGGGTGCGCCGCGAAGGGCGCCCCGCGGGTCCGCGGGGTGCCCGCTCAGAGGGACGCGATGACGCGGTCCGCGAGGATGTACACGTGCTCCTCGGCGGCGTCCGTGGCGTCAGTACCGTCGGTGGCGTCGGTGGCGTCGGTGGCGTCGGTGGCGTCGGTGGCGTCCGAGTTGTCGGTGCCGTCCGCGACAACCGCGCCGTCGGCACGGGCCGTCCCGCAGGAGAAGGTCAGGCTGTAGGCGCCCGAGACTCCCGACCCGCCGAGCAGGTACGGCGTCCCGCCCTGGCGCAGTGAGCGCGCCAGGCGCTCCGCCGTCTCCCGGTGGCCCGGGGTCATGCACAGCGTGGTGCCATCGGCGAACATGTACACGTCGAGCGTGCCCAGGGGGCCCGGGCGCACGTCGGACAGCGCGGTCCGGGTCCGGGCCAGCTCCTCCAGCCGCTCGACCGTCCGCTCGTGGTCGGTGACGATCGGCGAGCGCGTCGGCACGAAGTCGGGGTGGGAGGGGTGCCTGCGGCGTGCCGCGGCCAGCTCGGGGGAGTCCTCGGGGAACTCGCCGGCCGGAGCGGCCGGCGCCGCCGGGCCCGCGCTCTCCACGTCGTCCCCGCCGGTCGAGGGGAAGCCCGCGAAGTCGTCGAACGCGTCCGCGACCTGGTCGTACGCGGCGGGGTCGTAGGCCGGCTGGTCCTGGAGGCGGTCCTGCGCGGCCTGGTCGAACGCGTCGCGCACGATGCCGTCGGCGGGCAGCCCGCCGCCGTGGATGCCGGCGACGTCCGGGATGCCCGGGAGATCGTGGCCGAGCGCCTCGAAGGCCGAGAAGTCGGCCTGGCGGGGCATGAAGAACGCGGCGTCCTCGAAGGACGGGTCCACGCCCGGCCCGATCAGGCCGCCGAGCACCGACGGCGAGTCCGCCGCGTCCCGGGCCTCCTGCGCGGCCCAGAAGGCGCGCGCCTCGGCGAGCTCGCGCTCGCGCTCCTCGGCCAGGGCGTCGGCGACCGCCGTGCGTATCGCGTCGGCGGTGTCCACCGCGTCGGCCGCTGCGACCGGCGCGGGGACGGCGGAGCCGGCCTCCGTCGCGGCAGCCCTGGCCTGCGGTACGGAGACGCCGGATCCGCCACTGTTCACCTCGGCCAGGTCGGTGCGCAGGGCGGTGACCTCCCTGCGCAGCCCGTGGGCGGCGTGCAGTGCGGCCGCGCCCACGGCGGTCGCGGTGGCCGTGGTCAGCAGCAAGGCAAGAGACATGGCGCTCACTTACTACTCCCCAAACTCATCGGATTCCCCCGGTCTTCCTATCTCAGCTTGTCGCGGGTGCGCGGCGACCGTCAGTGCATTACGTCACGAAATGCGTGGGTCTTTGGACCCTTCGGTAACCCGGGGGAAGCTGCTGACCTGCACAAAGCAATCTCCCCCCGGAATTGGTCACAATCCGGGGGGAGATTGCATTACGGCAGAGGCTCACGCGACGCACGAGCGGCGGGGGGCTCACGCGGGCGGACGGGGGCCTTGGCGCCTCCGGGCGGCTTGTCCGCTGGTGCGGCGCATCGGCTCAGCTGCGTGCTTCTTTTGTTCTGGGCTTCGCTTCCGCTGCGGGCGGGTGCCCTTCGTACCTCAGGACCCCCACCCTCCGCTGCGGCTCAGCTCAGCCTCTCCAGCACCATGGCCATGCCCTGGCCGCCTCCCACGCACATCGTCTCCAGGCCGAACTGCTTGTCGTGGAACTGGAGGCTGTTGATCAGCGTGCCGGTGATGCGGGCGCCCGTCATGCCGAAGGGGTGACCGACGGCGATCGCGCCGCCGTTGACGTTCAGCTTCTCCAGCGGGATGCCCAGGTCCCGGTACGACGGGATGACCTGCGCGGCGAACGCCTCGTTGATCTCGACCAGGTCGATGTCGTCCATGGTCATCCCCGCGCGCTTCAGCGCCTGCCGGGACGCCTCGACCGGGCCGAGGCCCATGATCTCGGGCGACAGGCCCGTCACGCCGGTGGAGACGATGCGGGCGAGGGGCGTCAGCCCCAGCTCGCGTGCCTTCGTGTCGGACATGATCACGAGGGCGGCGGCGCCGTCGTTCAGCGGGCAGCAGTTGCCGGCCGTGACAAGGCCTTCGGGACGGAAGACGGGCTTCAGGCCCGCGACGCCCTCCATCGTGACGCCCGCGCGCGGGCCGTCGTCCTTGGCCACGACCGTTCCGTCCGGCAGCGTGACGGGCGTGATCTCCCGCTCCCAGAAGCCGTTCTTGAGCGCTTCCTCGGCGAGGTTCTGCGAGCGGACGCCGAACTCGTCCATGTCCTCGCGCGTCACTCCCTTGAGCCGCGCCAGGTTCTCCGCGGTCTGGCCCATCGCGATGTACGGGTCGGGGAACAGCCCGTCCTCGCGCGGGTCGTGCCACCCGGCGCCGGTCGACTGGGCGACCTCGGCGGTGCGCGCCTCGGCGCTCGCGAAGAGCGGGTTGTGCGTGTCGGGCATCCCGTCGCTGGTGCCCTTCACCGAGCGGGACACCATCTCGACGCCCGCGGAGATGAAGACGTCGCCCTCGCCCGCCTTGATGGCGTGCATCGCCATCCGGGAGGTCTGGAGGGAGGACGAGCAGTACCGGGTGATGGTGCAGCCGGGAAGGTGGTCCATCCCCATCTGTACGGCCACGATCCGCGCGAGGTTGTGGCCCTGCTCGCCGCCGGGCAGACCGCAGCCGAGCATCAGGTCGTCGATGTCGTGCGGATCGAGACCGGGGACCTTGTCGAGGGCGGTCTTGATGATGGTGGCGGTCAGGTCGTCCGGCCGCAGCTCCTTGAGGGACCCCTTGAAGGCCCGCCCGATGGGGGAGCGGGCGGCTGAGACGATCACGGCTTCTGGCATCGGGCGCTCCTGGTGGGCGGGGACGGTTCGGCGGCTCTGCTCCGCAGTCCATCCTAAGCGGTTGCTCAGGTGGATGGGAGGGTAGTCCCCGCGGGTCCGGGCGGCGAAACCGGAGAGGCGGCCGGGGCGGAGTGAGATGGCACACGCGGCCCGGAGGGCGGGAGCCTGCCGGCTTCACGCTGCGCGACCCGGCTGCGGGGCCGCGACCGGCTCGGCGCGGAGCGGGGGCGGCGGGACCGGCCCGTACAGGAGGGTGTACCGGCCCGTACAGGAGGGTGTCAGGGAGCCGGGACCGGGACCCCCCGGGCCGGGCGCGCCACGGCCGGGCCCGGAGGCGGCCGTGGCGCGGGCGCCGCGCGGGCCTTGCGCGAGGGGTGGACGGCCGTCACGAGTCCTGGTGGGCCTCTCGGGGTGCCGGCTCCTGCTGGGTGATCGGGTGGCGCCTGCGGCGGTGCTTCAGCAGTGCCCAGGGGGCGCGCGCCCCCGTGACCTCGGTGCCGCCGCGCGCTGCCGCCTCGGACGCCGCCTTGGCGACCGGCAGCATGTTCTCGTCGCGCGTGACGTCCAGCCGGTCCGTCTCCGGCCACAGGCCCAGTGCCGCGCAGAGCGTGGGCAGCACGGCCATGGCCGCCGTCGCGTACCCGTCGACGGACGGGTGGTAGTGGTCCGGCCCGAACATCTCGCTCGGGTGCGCCTCGAACTCGGGGCCCAGCAGGTCTCCCAGCGACACCGTGCGGCCGCCCTGCTCCACCGTGACGATCGTCTGCGCCGCCGCCAGCTGGCGGCTCGTGCGCCGGGCCAGCCAGCGCAGCGGCTGGTAGACGGGCTCGACGGTGCCGAGATCCGGGCAGGTCGCGACCACCACCTCCGCCCCCGCGGTGCGCAGCCGCCGGACCGCGGCCGACAGGTAGCGAACGGACTGGGTGGGCGCCATCCGGTGCGTCACGTCGTTCGCGCCGATCATGACCACGCAGATGTCCGGCAGCCGGGACGGGTCGGACAGCATGAGGGAGACCTGGCGCTCCAGGTCGTTGGACCGGGCTCCGGGCAGGGCCACGTTCACGAGATCCACGGGCCGCTCGGCCACCGCCGCGAGCCCCGACGCCAGCAGGGCCCCCGGCGTCTGGCCGACCCGCCGCACCCCCTGGCCCGCCGCCAGCGAATCACCCATCACGCCCAGCCGCAGTGCGTCCGCCCGGCCGTACGCGAGGCCGTACCAGCCGTTCCCGTTCGCCGGGACCGGGGCGTCCGGAATGCCCACCCGCCGCTTCGCCAGCTGGACCTCGGCCAGCAGCACCCCCATCCCCGCCGCGCCGATCAGACCGATGCCGCCGCCCCCGAAAGCCGCGCCCGTCGCGATGCGTCTGGCCACCCTCGCTCTCGACACTGTCCGAGCCACCTCCTCTGCACACACGCACGTACATCGCATATCTGCCCCCCGGAGGGCCCCGCATCAACGACATCGGCCATCGAATCTCGGCCGGTGTGCGCGGGGGCCCTCCCACCCTGCCTACGCTGCCGTCACTGGGCCCGCACGGGGCGCCGTGCCTAGGCTGTCGGGACCATCACGGAGATCCCGATGGCAGCCCCGGACCAACCGGAGACAAAACGGTGCAATTCCACGATTCGATGATCAGCCTTGTCGGCAACACCCCGCTGGTGAGACTGCGCAGCGTGACCTCGGACCTCCAGGCGACCGTCCTGGCAAAGGTCGAGTACTTCAACCCCGGCGGCTCGGTGAAGGACCGCATCGCCCTCCGCATGATCGAGGCGGCCGAACGCAGCGGAGAGCTGCGCCCCGGCGGCACGATCGTCGAGCCCACGAGCGGCAACACGGGCGTCGGCCTCGCCATCGTGGCCCAGCAGAAGGGCTACAAGTGCGTCTTCGTCTGCCCGGACAAGGTCTCGACGGACAAGATCAACGTGCTGCGGGCCTACGGCGCCGAGGTCGTCGTCTGCCCGACCGCGGTCGACCCCGAGCACCCCGACTCGTACTACAACGTGTCGGACCGGCTGGTGCGGGAGATCCCCGACGCCTGGAAGCCCGACCAGTACAGCAACCCGAACAATCCGCTCTCGCACTACGAGACCACCGGTCCCGAGCTGTGGAAGCAGACCGACGGACGCATCACGCACTTCGTCGCGGGCATCGGCACCGGCGGCACGATCTCCGGGACCGGCCGCTACCTCAAGGAGATCAGCGCCGGCCGTGACGGAGGCCCGGTGCGCGTCGTGGGCGCGGACCCCGAGGGTTCGGTCTACTCGGGCGGGTCCGGGCGCCCCTACCTCGTGGAGGGCGTGGGCGAGGACTTCTGGCCGAGCGCCTACGACCGGAGCGTGAGCGACGACATCGTCGCCGTGTCCGACAAGGACTCGTTCCAGATGACGCGCCGCCTGGCCAAGGAGGAGGGGCTGCTGGTCGGCGGTTCCTGCGGCATGGCGGTCGTCGCGGCGCTGGAGGTCGCGGAGGGGCTCGGGCCGGACGACGTGGTCGTCGTGCTGCTGCCGGACAGCGGACGCGGCTACCTCAGCAAGATCTTCAACGACGAGTGGATGAACGACTACGGCTTCCTGGAGCACGGCGGAGGAAGCGCCAGCGTCGGCGACGTCCTGCGGCACAAGGAGGGCGCGATCCCGACCCTCGTCCACATGCACCCGGAGGAGACCGTCGGCGAGGCCATCGACGTCCTGCGCGAGTACGGCGTCTCGCAGATGCCGATCGTGAAGCCGGGCGCGGGGCACCCGGACGTGATGGCGGCCGAGGTCATCGGTTCGGTCGTGGAGCGCGAACTGCTCGACGCGCTGTTCACCAAGCGCGCCACCCTCGCCGACCCGCTGGAGCGCCACATGTCGTCGCCGCTGCCGCAGGTCGGCTCGGGCGAGCCCGTCGCCGACCTGATGGCGGTCCTCGGCGGCAGCGGCCAGGCCGGCGCCGACGCGGCCATCGTCCTCGTCGAGGGCAAGCCCATGGGCGTCGTGAGCCGGCAGGACCTGCTGGCGTTCCTGTCGGCGGACGCGCACTAGACGCGCAGGGGCCTCCCGTCGGTGCGTGCCCGGGCGCGCGCCGACGGGAGGCTGCCGCGACCGGCCGGCATCAAGCGGGCCGGGCGGCCGTCCTCCGGCCGGGCGGGGGCCTGTCGGCTGCCTGTTGCCGGGCGGGGCCGGTCGGCTGCCCTCCGGCCGGGTGGGAGAGGTCGTCTGTCTGTCCTGCGGACGGGCGGGGGTCCCCCGGGTGTTCACCGGCCGGCGCGGACCCTGCCGACTGCTCTCCGGCCGACTCGGGGCCGGTCGGCTGCCTGTCCTGAGGACGGGGGGCTGCCGGGTTCTCACCGGTCGACGCGGACCCTGCCGACTGTCCCCCCCGGGGCGGGCGCCGTTCGCCGTTCGGGGCTTCGCGCAAGTGGTACGCGGCCGACACGTTCACGCAGCACGCGCTTAACACGCCCCGGGCAGGGTTGATCTCGCGCCGGGGAAACGACGGAGCGGCTCCCTGACCTTCCCGCGGCGCCCGGGCACGGGGGTCGGCCCTGACCCGCACCGTGCCACCGCGCGGGGACCGCCGTCGTCCCGCCCCCTGCTTCACGTCGGGGGTGCGGCGGCCCCGCGCCTTCCGGTATGTCCGTCGCCGCCCCGGGCGGGTGCGGCGGCCCAGGACGGTTGAGTTCTGCGGTCGGCGGAGTCGGGGACCTGCGGGCTCAGGGCTTGTCCGGACGGTAGACCTCGCCCGGCTCGGGCGCCGCGGGCCACAGCAGCTGCGAGACCGTGACGACGGTGTACCCCTTCGCGTCGAGCGCCGAGAGGATGCCGGGCAGCGCGGGCGCGGTGCCCGGGTAGATGTCGTGCAGCAGGATGATGCCGTCGCGTCGCGTCTGGTCGAGGACGCGCTGCTTGATGACGGCCGAGTCCCTGGTCTTGTAGTCCTTCGCCGTGACGCTCCACAGCACCTGGGAGAGGCCGAGTTCGCGGCAGATCTTCGTGACGTCCTCGTTGGTGCGGCCCTGTGGCGGCCGCATCAGGGTGGGCGCCGTGCCGGTGATCTTCTTGACGGCGTCCTGGTTCAGCTTCAGCTCCTTGCGGGCCTCCGCCGGGTCGATGTCGGTGAGGATCTGGTGCGTCCAGGTGTGATTGCCGATCTCCATGCCGGCGGCTGCCTCCTGCCGGACCAGGTCCGGATGCTTGAGGACGTGGTTCTTGCCGAGCGTCATGAACGTCGCGTGCGCGTGGTACTTCTCCAGAGTCTTCAGGACCTGGGGCGTGTACTGGCTCGGGCCCGCGTCGAAGCTGAGGGCGACGCACTTCGCCTTCCGGCAGTCCACCGCCCCCGGCTTGCCCGCCGCGACCGCGGCGGCGCTGCCCGGTGCCGCGCCGATCCCGGTCCTGGCCCTGCCGGTGACGGGGGCCGCGCCTGCGGGCTTGGCCCCGTCGCGCGCGGCCTTGGGGCTGGTCACGGGGTAGGAGGCCGCGCACCCTGCGAGAACGGGGACGAGGCATCCGGCGGCCACGAGGCCGGCCAGGAGCCGGGCCGGGGCCTTCGGGGCGGTTATGTGCTGACGCATGGGCTTACTTCCGAACTTTCGTACTGCGCGATGGATGGGGGGTGTGGGGCCGTCCGGTCCGTCCCGTGCGAAGGCCCCCGCACGGTTGCGGACACGCGGACGTCGGCCCGGTCGCCGGCATGACACCGCGGGCGCGCGGTGTGACCTGCCTGCGGGCATGGCTGTGCCATGGACGTGGGCATGACAGATGACCGGAGGAGTGACTGGGCGCAGGCCGACCTCCTCCCGGTCGGCAAGGCGCAGCCTGGTTCGCCACCTGGTCGAGGACTATACACGGCAGGTATACACGTAGTGCATAGCTGGGTGAGGAGATGGGCGTGCATGCACCGGGAGGGCTGCGGAAGCGCTCCGGAACGAGCCTCTGGGGTGCTCCGGAGAGGAGTCTCGGGGGCCTCGGGAGGACTCCGGGAGAACTTCGGGAGGGCTTCCGGAGCGTGACGAGCACGGACGCGCGGGCCTCGGGAGCCGGCGTGGGGCGGCGAGGGTGTTCGGGGCTGTGGCGCTCCGTCCCCGGTCGACTCACCCGCTCAGCGGATCACCCGTTGAACAGATCTACGTTTCAGCGGCTCAACTCTTCAGCAGCTCAACGGTTCAGCAGGTCAACGGTTCAGCAGGTCAACGC
Organism: Streptomyces fuscigenes; assembly: GCF_021556455.1. Classification (GTDB taxonomy): domain Bacteria; phylum Actinomycetota; class Actinomycetes; order Streptomycetales; family Streptomycetaceae; genus Streptomyces; species Streptomyces fuscigenes. The sequence goes on from NZ_JAKGCV010000014.1 coordinate 10,404, forward strand.
TTGACCATCTTGGAGGCTCGGCGGCGCGGGGATTCAGCGCTCCGAGACCCTGCGCGCCGGTCGGGTGTGCCCGCAGGCAGTCCAGAAAGCGCCCGGGAGCCCGTCCACTGATGCGGACCCCGGCCCCCTGCGCGACGGACGAACGGCGGAGGGGTGATCTGTTCGCCGGTGCATGAGGGCGTGTGCCGGTCGGTTCGCTTGATCATCTACTCACACGACGATGAGGCACAGCGACGAACAGGCCGCACGACGACGAACGGATCGGACGACGAACCGATCGGACGACGAACGGATCGGACGACGAACGGATCGGACGACGAACCGATCGGGCGATGAACGTGTCAGGCGACCATCAGGGCGCACCGCGATCGGGTCGTACGGAACGAGCGATCCGAGCCACCCCCCCCGCCACGCTCGCGCCGGAAGCGTCCGGGCGCCGGGGCGGGTGCCGGTCGCCTCAGTCCTCCCACGTCGACGGGCGGCGGGTGCGGCCCCACGGCCAGAAGCGGGTGGAGTGGACGGTGTTCACCGCGACGATCCCCAGCCAGGCCGCGATCAGCCCAGGCAGCCCGCCGAGCGAGCCGGCGATACCCGAGAGGGGCACGGCCAGGATCAGCGAGACGATGCCGAAGCCGTAGCGTTCGGCGAATCCGTCGTGGGTGCGGGCCTGGGAGGCGCCCCGCGCCACCACCAGCTGCTGCTCGGCAAGCTGCCGCCGCACGCGCTTGTCGGCCGCGCCGTCGAGGCGCTGCTCGACCTTCTCCAGGAACGAGTCCACGAGCGCGGAGTCGTAGTCCTCGCCCAGCTCGCGGCGGGCCTGGAGGGTGGCGTTGAGCTCCTTCTTGAGCTCCGGGTCGTGGGTGTCCATACCCCATGACGCTAGGCTGCCGCGCCAGCCCGCACACGGGGGCTAGCCCCCCTCTTGGGTGTCGTGCCCACCCCTCCGCCGCGCGCGCCGCCCACCCCTCCGCCCGCAGGCCGCCCGCTCCCTCGGCCGCGCCCGGGCCCGGCCCTCGACCCGGTCGTTCCCGGTCGTTCCCGGTCGTTCTCCGCGGCCGGCGGTGCGCCCACGGATCAGAAGCCCCCCGGTCGCACCCTCCGCCGCGGTCGGCCCCCCCGCGCACCGGCCGCCCACCGGCTGCTCGGCCCGTCGGCCCTGCGCTCCTGTCCGGCTTGTGTATGAAGGTATGCAAACGGGTGCGTCAGTGAATGGATCACTGATACCTTGCCCGCATGAGCGACACTCCCGCCGAGCGGTTGCAGCGTCTCTTCGAGGGACACCGCCTGACCCCCGCGCAGCGTCGCATCGCCCACAGCATGGTGCGCCGGGCCGGCGAGGCACCGTTCCTGTCCAGCGTCGAACTGGCCGAACTGGCCGGGGTCAGCCAGCCGTCCGTCACACGGTTCGCCGTCGCGCTCGGCTTCGACGGCTACCCCGCGCTGCGCAGGCACCTCCGCGAGGTCGCGCCCGCCGCCGTGCCGGAGGAGACCGACGAGGACGGCGAGTACAACGGCTACCAGCAGGCCGTGCTCGGCGAGATCGACAACCTCCGCGAACTCGCGGCCCTCCTCGCCGACCCCGCACCCGTGGAACGCGCGGGCCGGCTGCTCGCCTCGTCCCGGCCGCTGCCCGTCCTCGGACTGCGCGCCGCGTCCTCCCAGGCCAGGGGGTTCGCCTACTTCGCGGCGAAGGTCCACCCCGACGTGCGCCTGCTCGACGAGGGCGGCAGCATGCTCGTCGACCGCCTCGACGCGGCGCGCCGCGCCGGTGCCACCGCACTCATCTGCTTCGCCCTGCCGCGGCATCCGCGCGAGGTGGTCGAGGCGCTGGCCCACGCCCGCGCGATCGGGCTCACCGTCGTGACCGTCGCCGACTCCTCGTTCGCGCCCGTCGCCCCGTACAGCGACGTCCTGATCCCGGCCGCGGTCGGCACCGGCCTCGCCTTCGACACGGTGTGCGCGCCCATGCTCCTCGGTCGCGTCCTGCTGGAGGCCATGTGCGACGAACTGCCGGACGCGCCCGTGCGGCTGGAGGAGTTCGACGCCGCCGCCGTGGCACGCGGACTGTTCGCCGGCTGAGGCTCCGTCCGTACCCGGCTCCCCTTTGCAGGGCTTTCTCAGCGGGCCTTCACCTTCTCTCATGACCCCCTCACCTGCCGTCACTACTGTGCGGGCCACCAACAGCTGGTGCGGAGGAGGCACATCGTGGCGCGCGGAGGGCAGCAGTCGCTGGCCAGGGTGGCGGTGATCGTACGGGCGGGCGCCGTCCCGTTGTTCTGGCTGGGAGTGCTCTCCGCCGGGATCGGGCTGCTGCTGCCCGGCCTCACCGGCCGGCGCGTCGGAGTCTGTGCGGGGGCCGCGCTGTTCCTCGTCTGCGCCGGGGTGGTCGCCCTGGTCCGGCGCCGCCGCTACCGGGAGTGGACCGACCGCGCCTCCCGCGCCGGCAAGTTCGACTTCCTGCAGGACCGGCAGGTGACCCTGCGCAACTGGCGCCGCGCCCACCGCTGGTGGCTCGTCGCCGCGTTCGTGCTGGGGCTCGCCTGCTCGCTCGTGGTGCCCGCGGCGTTCGGCATGGCGCTCGCCGGGACCGGAGCGGGGCTCTGGCTGAAGGCCGTGTGGATCGGCCGCGCGGAGCGCAGGAACGAGGCGATCCTGTGGGTTCGCACGGACTGGGCCGGGGCCCGCAGCCCCGTCGGCAAGCAGGTCAAGGGGTACCGGAAGACCGGCATCGCGGCGGGCGACGCCGCTCCCGGAGGAGCCCGCCGCCACTGACGACCCGGCCGGTCCGGTCGGCCGGTGCGGGACGGTCGGAGACCCCGAAGCGCCGGACGGACGGAAGAACCGAGCGCCGGACGGACGGAAGAACCGAGCGCCGGACGGACGGAAGGGCCGAGCGTCGGACCGCCGGGCGGAGGTCCGGACCGTGTACCGAGCGGTCCGCCGGGCGGAGGCCGGGACCCTGTACCGAGCGGTCCGCCGGCGGTCGGCCGTACCGGCCACCGGCGGAACGGCCGGGTCAGACCTCCAGATCGTTCTCGATCCGGTTGAGCTGATGGCGGGCCATCGCCAGGTTCGCGCGGCTCTTGTCCAGGGCGAGGTAGAGGAACAGCCCGTTCTTCCCGCGCCCCTTCAGCAGCCGGATCAGGTGGTACTGGCTGCCCAGCGTGATCAGGATGTCCTCGATCTCGTCCTTGAGACCGAGCAGTTCCATCGTGCGGACCTTGGCTCTGACGACGTCCGTATTGCCGGCGGCGGCGACGGTCAGGTCGAAGTCCTTGCCGCCTCCGATCGTGCCGAGCGCCATTCCGCTGGTGTAGTCCACCAGGGCCGCGCCGATCGAGCCGTCGATGGAGGTGGTGGCTTCCTTGAGCGAAGCTTCGGTGTTGGCCATGGGTGTCGCATGTCCTTTGTTTCTGGCGGCCGCCTTGGTGGTCCTGCGGCCACGGGATGGTGAGGATGTGGGGGGCTTGGCGGAAGCTGAGGTCATCGGTCAGGCGTTCTCCAATCGGTCGAGGGCGCCGTCCACCAGTTCGCCGATCCGCGCGCTCGACCTGCGGGCCTCCAGATGGAGGCGGCCCACGTTCGTACGCGGTTCGGCCATCAGAGTCAGCACTGCCGACGCGCCTGCCGCGTACGTCGCGACGTAGCCGCGCTCACCCCGTACGAGGAGTTCGCGGAAGCCGCCCTGCCCCGTCGTGTCGGTGAGCCGCTGGGCCACGCCGAGCGCGGCGGCGGTCAGCGCGGCCACGCCCTCGGCCTCGTTGCCCGCGGTCTCCTGGGCGAGCACGAGCCCGTCGATGCTCGCCGCCAGTGCGCCCGTCACCTGGGGAAGGCAGGCCCGCAGGCGCCGCAGCTCGCCGAGCACGTCGGCCTCTGCCGTCATCAGCTGTCTCCTTTCGGCGCGTTGCCGCAATGTGCGCCTCATGACGGAGTGGTCAGAGCGTGTCCGGTGGGGGAGCAGGGCATCACAGGGTTGCCTCCAGGGCGTCGCGCAGCCTGCGCAGCAGGGCGATGTCGGGGTCGTCGGAGAGCGTGGCGACCCAGGAGGGCACGGCCCCGGTGGACTCCGGCGGAGCGAGCGGTTCCTTCGGGGTGTCCACGAGTCCGGCCGCGGCGAGGCGGCGGATGTCCAGGAGGATGTGGAACGCGGGGCGGCCGAGCGCCCACGCGATCGCCGCCGGAGTCCTGGTGCCGTCCGCGAGGGCGAGCACGTCACGCTGTCTGCGCGGCACGAGCTGGCCGGGGGCGGGCTCGCGGGCCACGACGGGCGCGGTGTCCGCGCTCGCATACGGCCAGACGCTGTCGAGGAGTTCGCGCCGGCGGAGCGTCTCGCGCTCGACGGCCGCCGCCGAGACGGGCCGGACGGCCCCGAACCAGTGGGCCACTCCGTAGCGGAAGCGCGTCGGGCCGCTGCCGGGGGCGAGCGCGAAGAACGCGGCGTCGAACATCGCGCCCAGGTGGCATATCTCCAGCTCCCCGCCGCCGACCCGGCCGCTGTCCACCAGGAAGCGGGCGACCTCCCGGCGCGCCCCCGCCTTGTCGACGGCCTCCTGCCAGCCCGTGCGCGGCAGCCGCCCGCCGGCGGTGAGCAGCACGTCCACGCCGGGTGCGGACGGACTCTCCGCGTGCACGATCCGGCCCTCGGAGAGGTAGAGGGTCCCGTGGTCCCGCAGCAGGGCCCCGGTGGCGCGCTCCTCGGCGAGGCGCGTCAGCATCGGCGACACGGAGCGGGCGGGCAGATGGTGCGACGCCCCCGGCGTCCGGTGCTGCGTCCGCCCCGGCACGTCGTGCTCCGCGTGTTCCGGGTGCTCCGGCAGTTCCGGGGCCTCGTGACCCCGGAGGTCGGGCGACCCGTGGTCCGGCCTGCCCCCGGCCTCGTGCTCCCCCGGCGCGGGGCCCGGTGCTCCGGGGCCGGCCGGTGTCGGAGCCGTCCCGGCGGTCCTGTGGAGTGCGGCCGCGTGAAGTGCGGTCGCGTGAAGTTCGGCCGCGTGGAGTTCGGCCGCGTCGCGTGCGGTCATCCGAGCACCAGCCGTTCTGCCAACTGCCGCATGCGTATGCGCGCCAGTGCGAGATTGCCCGTGTCCCGGTCGAGCCAGAGGTGCAGGAACACGCTGCTGTCGAACGTCGTCTCCACGAAGCACAGCAGGTGGTACCCGGTGCGGGTGGAGACGATCACGTCCTCCACGGGTAAACCTTTCTCCGCGGCGCCCTCGCTGCCCCCGTTTCCGTCCCCGTCGCCCCCGCCCTGCACGCTGCCCCCGGTCCGGCCGGCCGTTGCGGAAGTGGCGGACTGCACGGGGGAGCCGGAGGCGGGAAGAGGTCCGGAGGTTGGAGGAGGCGGGAAAGCGGAAGATGCGCCGGAGGAGCCGCCCGGAGCGAAGGTCGTGTACTCGGCGGCTGCACGCGCCAGCTCCGCGGTCTCCGCGGCGGTGGCCTCAGGATCCCCGCCGGGCGACTCGCCCACCGCGCCGAGGGCCAGCCCGCTCGTCCAGTCGACGACCGACGCTCCGCGCGCTCCCGGCAGGGCCATGGCCTCTTCCAGGCATGCGTCGATTCCGGGCACGCGAACTCCCTCCCCCAGACAGGCGTGCAGACGCACAGTCGTGCGGCTGCAGTGACCGCGAGACTACGCAAAGCGCTCGGCCCGCGACGGGGAGTCCGGCATTTTCCGTCGAGAGAAACCAGTTATGAACCTGGCATATGCAAGAACGTGTCCGTATCTGACCGAACGAGATCGGACCTGTCTGATTTCTGGATTAACTGGCTGCTCGAATCCGAAGCTCAGCACTGAACTCGGACCCGCGTCCGAAAGCTCCGCCGGTGACGCTCCGACCCGTACCGGAATGCCGGGAGACGGCAGGAGCGGGCGAGATGACCGGAAGGCGCGAGGGCTCTGGTGCGCCTCTCTTGCGGGAGCGAGGAGCGCCTGGAAGGCGGCCGTCCCCGGGAGGCGGTGCAGGTGCGAGGTGGGGCTGCGAGGGGAGGCGGGGCAGGCGCGAGGGATCGCGGCGGGAGGGGCTGCGGCGGGAGGCGAGGTGGACGCGAAGCAGCGGCGAGAGGGCGTCCGCGGCCACCGGTCGCCACCGACCCGCACGTCCCCGTGCGGCCGGCCCGCCGATGCTGCCTGGCCCCCTGCCCCCTGCCCCCTGCCGCGCCCGCGCGACATGCGCGACTGGCCTGACCCGACCGTCCCCGCACGGACGGTCCACTGGTGCCGGATGCCGGATGCCGGATGCCGGATGCCGGATGCCGGATGCCGGACGCCTCCCGCTTGACGGCTGACGCCTGCCCCATGCGTTCGGTCCTGCCTGCCGCCCGCTACCCGCCGCGTGCCGTTACGCACTACCCCTCGTCTGCGGACGCCAGACGCCAGACGCCAGACGCCAGACGTCAGACGCCACGCGCCAGAGGCCAGAGGCTGGACGTCGTACGCCGGACGTCGGCCTCCCCGCTCGGCGGCCCCCTTCGGCCCCCCGGCCCCCTTCGGCCCCCCGGCCCCCTTCGGCCCCCGGCCCCCTTCGGCCCCCGGCCCCCTTCGGCCCCCGGCCCCCTTCGGCCCCCGGGCCCCGGCCCCCGGGCCCCCCGGTCCTTCCGGCCCCCCCCGGTCCGCCGCCCGCCGCCCGCCGCCCGCGGCTAGGACAGCAGCGCGTCGGTGTGTGCCACGCCCGACTCGGCGACGATCTCCTCGATCGTCTGCGGCGTCCGGACCGTCGCGAACCTGACCTCGGCGCCCCCCGGGCCTTCCGGGCCGTCTGGGTCCTCGGTCACCGTGAACCCGTGCACCGCGGGGCGCGGCAGGCTGTTGTACGCGTAGTGGTGTGCGAAGTAGTACGCGCCGGTGTCGAGCGCCGCCACCACGTCGCCCTGCTCGATCAGGGGCAGCGGCCGGCCGGTCGCGAGTACGTCGCCCGAGAAGCAGGCCGGGCCCGCCACGTCCTGCACCACGGGGTCGCCGGTGCGCGGCTCGCCCTTGGCGTCGTACGCGGCGATCCGCAGCGGCCACGACTCCGGTGCGTACACCGTGCGCGTCGCCACCTGCACGCCCGCATGCGTCACGGCGATCGGGCGCTCGCCGGCGGACTTCGTGTACTCGACCTTGGCGAGGATCGTGCCGTGTTTGGCGAGCAGCGACCTGCCGAACTCCGTGACCAGCCCGTACCTGCCGTCGAACAGCCCCGGCACGGTCTCCTTGAGGACGCGCACGTACTCCGCGAACGCGGGGGTGTGCTCCTCGGACGCGAAGTTCACGGGGAGCCCGCCGCCGATGTCGAGCGTGTCGACCTGCCGGCGTCCCGCCGCCTCGTTGATCTCCTCGGCCAGCTCGTACAGGGCCCTGATGCCCTCGGCGATCAGTTCCAGCGGCACGCCCTGCGAGCCGGAGTGGGCGTGCAGCCGCGTCAGCCACGGCCGGTGCGCGTAGGCCCCGAGGACCCACTCGCGGGCGCCCGGGTCCCGAAGCGCCACACCGAACTTCGACGTGGACGTGGCCGTGGACAGTGCGCCGATGGAGCCGGTGCCCGTCTGCGGGTTGATCCGGATGCCGACGGGGGAACGCGTGCCGAGCTCGGCCACGAGCGTGTCGAGGCGCGCCAGCTCCTGGCGGTTGTCCGCGTTGACCGCGATCCCGAGGGAGAGCGCCTCCCGCAGCTCGGCGGTCGTCTTGGCGGGGGAGTCGAGCACGGTCGCGGCGGCAGGCACCCCGGCGGCCCGCGCCAGCGCCAGCTCTCCGGGGCTCGCCACCTCGGCGCCGACGCCGAGCTCGCGCAGCAGCCGCACCACCGGCACCAAGGGGGACGCCTTCACCGCGAAGGCGTGCAGTACCGGCGTGCCGGGCGGGAGCGCCTCGCCGAAGGCCGTGCGCAGCGCCTCGACGGACTGCCGGATGCCCGCCACGTCCAGCAGGCCCACGACCGGCTGCTCGTCGCTGATCAGCCCGTCGGCGACGGCGGCGCGCACCGCGCGGTGCCGCCGCGCGGCGGCCGCTGCGCCCTGCTCGGCGGCCCGGTCCCGTATGTCGGTCATGTCGGTCTCTGTCTTGCCCATGTGCATGTGCCCATCATGCTCGATGGCCCGGACGGCCGAGCCGACCCTGTTGACTAAGAATATTCAGAGCGTCAGGATGTGAATATCCAGTTCATCCGTGCGCGCCGGACCGCGGACCCCCCGGGTCCGGACCGCCGCAACGCCGCAACGCTCGTGGAGGAGTACCCGCCATGTCAGAGCCTCGCCTTGTCAGGGCCCCGCGCGGCCCCCAGCTCAGCGCCCTGGGATGGCAGCAGGAAGCAGCGCTGCGCATGCTCCAGAACAACCTCGACCCCGAGGTGGCCGAACACCCCGAGAAGCTCGTCGTCTACGGCGGCACCGGGAAGGCCGCCCGCGACTGGCGCTCCTTCGACGCCATGGTCCGCACCCTGCGCACGCTGAAGCAGGACGAGACCATGCTCGTCCAGTCCGGCCGCCCCGTCGGCGTGATGCAGACCCACGAGTGGGCGCCGCGCGTCCTCATCGCGAACTCCAACCTCGTCGGCGACTGGGCGAACTGGGAGGAGTTCCGCCGCCTGGAAGCCCTCGGCCTGACCATGTACGGGCAGATGACCGCCGGCTCGTGGATCTACATCGGCACCCAGGGCATCCTCCAGGGCACCTACGAGACCTTCGCCGCCGTCGCCGCCAAGCGCTTCAACGGCACGCTCGCCGGGACGATCACCCTCACCGCCGGCCTCGGCGGCATGGGCGGCGCCCAGCCCCTCGCCGTCACCATGAACGACGGCGTCGCCATCTGCATCGACGTCGACCCGCGCGCCATCGAGCGCCGCATCGAGCACCGCTACCTCGACGTGAAGGCCGACAACGTCGAGCACGCCCTTCAGCTCGCCGTCGAGGCGCGCGACGCCCGCCGCCCCCTGTCCATCGGCCTGCTCGGCAACGCCGCCGAACTGCTGCCGCGGATGCTCGCCGAGGGCGCCCCGATCGACATCGTCACCGACCAGACCTCCGCGCACGACCCCCTCGCCTACCTGCCGATCGGCGTCGACTTCGACGACATGGCCGCCTACGCAGCCGAGAAGCCCGCCGACTTCACCACCCGCGCCCGGGAGTCGATGGCCCGCCACGTCGAGGCCATGGTCGGCTTCCAGGACGCCGGCGCCGAGGTCTTCGACTACGGCAACTCGCTGCGCGGCGAGGCCAAGCTCGCCGGCTACGAGCGCGCCTTCGACTACCCGGGCTTCGTCCCCGCCTACATCCGCCCCCTGTTCTGCGAGGGCAAGGGCCCCTTCCGCTGGGCCGCCCTGTCCGGCGAGGCGTCCGACATCCACAAGACGGACAAGGCGATCCTCGACCTCTTCCCGGAGAACGAGTCCCTGCACCGCTGGATCACGATGGCGCAGGAGCGCGTCCACTTCCAGGGCCTGCCCGCCCGCATCTGCTGGCTCGGCTACGGCGAACGCGACCGCGCCGGCGAGCGCTTCAACGACATGGTCGCCTCCGGCGAACTCGCCGCCCCGCTCGCCATCGGCCGCGACCACCTCGACACCGGCTCCGTCGCCTCCCCCTACCGCGAGACCGAGGCCATGCGCGACGGCTCCGACGCCATCGCCGACTGGCCGCTGCTCAACGCCATGGTCAACGTGTCCTCCGGCGCCTCCTGGGTCTCCATCCACCACGGGGGCGGCGTCGGCATGGGCCGCTCCCTGCACGCGGGCCAGGTCACGGTCGCCGACGGCACCCCCCTCGCCGGCGAGAAGATCCGCCGCGTGCTCACCAACGACCCGGGCATGGGCGTCATCCGCCATGTCGACGCCGGATACGAGGAGGCCGAAGCCGTCGCCGAGGCCAAGGGCGTGCGTGTGCCCATGCGCGAGCAGGCGCAGGAGGAGGGCAAGTGAGCGCCCCCGCCTTCCAGACGATGTGGACCGACCTCGCCCGCATCGGCCGCGACAGCACCACGGGCGGCTACCGCCGCTACGCGTGGACGGGCGCCGACACCGACTGCCGCGCCTGGTTCCACGCCCAGGCCGAGGCCCGGGGCCTGTCCACCGAGACCGACCGCAACGGCAACCTCTGGGCATGGCTGGGCGACCCCGGGGCCGGCGACGCCGTGGTCACCGGCTCGCACCTCGACTCCGTGCCCGACGGCGGCGCCTTCGACGGCCCACTCGGCGTCGTGTCCGCCTTCGCGGCCCTGGACGAGCTCCGCGCCCGCGGGGCGACGCCGACCAAACCCCTCGCCATCACCGCTTTTGGCGACGAGGAAGGCGCACGCTTCGGAGTCGCCTGCGTCGGCTCCCGGCTGTCCGCGGGGCAGCTGACCCGCGACCAGGCCCACGCCCTGCGGGCCACCGACGGCACCACGCTGCCGCAGGCCATGGAGGCCGCCGGCTACGACCCCGACGCCATCGGACCCGACCCCGAACGGCTCGGCCGTATCGGTGCCCTCGTGGAACTCCACGTCGAACAGGGCCGTGCCCTCGACCTCACCGGCGACCCCGTCGGCCTGGCCTCCGCCGTCTGGCCGCACGGACGCTGGAGGTTCGACTTCCAGGGTGAGGCCAACCACGCCGGCACCACCCGTCTCGAGGACCGCCGCGACCCGATGCTGCCGTACGCCGAGACCGTGCTCGCGGCCCGCCGCGAAGCGGAACTCGCCGGCGCCCTCGCCACCTTCGGCAAGGTCCTCGTCCAACCCAACGGCGTCAACGCCATCCCCTCCCTCGTCAGTGCCTGGCTCGACTCACGGGCCGCGGACCCCGCGTCCCTCGACACGGTCGTCGCCGCAGTGGAGTTGGCGGCCCGCGCGGCCGCCGACCGCTCGGGCGTCGAACTCGCCGTCGTACGCGAGTCGTTCACCCCCATCGTGGAATTCGGGCACGCCCTGCGCGACGAACTCGCTCGCATCCTCGGTGGTTCCTCCGCGGCCTCCCTTCCCGTGATCCCCTCGGGGGCCGGCCACGACGCGGGCATCCTGTCCGCGTCCGTACCGACCGCCATGCTGTTCGTACGCAACCCGACCGGCGTCTCGCACTCCCCGGCCGAGACCGCGAGCGAGGACGACTGCGTGGCCGGCGTGCGCGCCCTCGCCGACGTATTGGAAGGACTCGCGTGCGCATGAGCGCCACCGGTGCCGCCACCTACTGGCTGGAACACGCCTGGCTCGACACGTACGTCGAGCCGGGCGTCGCGGTCGAGACCGCGCACGGCCGCATCACCGCCGTGCGCAAGCAGACACCGGCCCCGCCACCCGGCGCCGTCGCGCTGCGCGGCCTCACCCTCCCGGGCATGGCCAACGCCCACAGCCACGCCTTCCACCGAGCCCTGCGCTCCGAAGTGCAGGTCGGCAGCGGAACCTTCTGGACCTGGCGCGACGCCATGTACCGGGCCGCTGAACGCCTCACGCCCGAGACGTACCACGCGCTGGCGCGCGCGGCCTACGCCGAGATGGCCCTCGCGGGCATCACGGCCGTGGGCGAGTTCCACTACCTGCACCACCAGGACGACGGCACCCCCTACGCCGATCCCAACGCCATGGGCGAGGCCCTCCTTGCCGCCGCGGCCGAAGCCGGCATCCGCATCACCCTCCTCGACACGCTGTACCTCTCCTCCGGACTGTCGTCCACGGAACCGGGCGGCGCGCCCCTGACCCGTCAGCAGCTCCGCTTCTCCGACGGCACCGCCGACGCCTGGGCGCAGCGGGTCTCGGCCCTGCGGACGCCGGACCCCGACCAGGCGCTGATCGGCGCGGCCATCCATTCGGTACGCGCTGTGCCTGCTGACCAGATGGCCCCCGTGGCCGCGTGGGCCGAGTCCCGCCAAGCCCCGCTGCACATCCACCTTTCTGAGCAGACCGCCGAGAACGACGCGTGCCTCGACGTGCACGGCCGCACGCCGACCCGGCTCCTCGCGGACCACGGAATCCTGGGGCCCCGCACCACCGCCGTACACGCCACCCACCTCACCGACGAGGACATCGACCTCATCGGCAACTCCGGCACCGGTACCTGCATGTGCCCCACCACGGAACGCGACCTCGCCGACGGCATCGGCCCCGCGGTCGCGCTCGAGCGAGCAGGCTCACCGCTCTCCCTGGGCAGTGACAGCCACGCCGTCGTCGACCTGCTCGAAGAGGCACGCGCCATGGAACTCGACGAGCGCCTGCGTACCCGGCGGCGCGGTCACTGGACCGCGGCGGCGCTGCTGCGAGCCGCCTCCGAGACGGGGCACGCCGCGCTGGGCCGCCCCGATGCCGGACGCATCGAGCAGGGCATGCTCGCCGACCTGACGACCGTCGCTCTCGACTCGGTCAGGACAGCGGGAGCGCGTGACAGGTTCGGAGCGGAGACCGCCGTATTCGCCGCGTCAGCGGCCGACGTGCGCCATACCGTGGTGGGCGGCCGCCACGTCGTGCGGGACGGCGTCCACACCCTCGTACCGGAAGTCCCCGCGGCGCTCGCCGAGGCGATCGCCGCCCTGCACACCTGACCCCTCCTCCCACATCCGCCCCGTACGGATGCCGCCCCGCACGACGGCCCCCCTGTCCGTCCACTCCCGGGCCGACGCCCGAGCGCAGGAAGGAACACAGCACCGCGATGACGACACTCGTCACCCACATCGCCAGCCTGGTCACCAACGATCCCTCCCTCGGTGACGGTCCCCTCGGTCTGATCCAGGACGCGGCCGTCGTCATCGACGGCGACCGCGTTGCCTGGGTCGGTGAGACAAGCAAAGCACCCGCCACTGACAACCGGGTCGACGCCGAGGGCCGCGCGGGGATCCCCGGCTTCGTCGACTCGCACTCCCACCTCGTCTTCGCCGGCGACCGTACGGCCGAGTTCAACGCCCGGATGTCCGGCCGCCCCTACTCGGCCGGCGGCATCCGCACGACCGTCGCCGCCACCCGCGCCGCGGCCGACACCGACCTGGCCGCGACGCTCGACCGCTACCTCGCGGAGGCCCTGCGCCAGGGCACGACGACGATGGAGACCAAGTCCGGCTACGGCCTCACAGCCGCCGACGAGTCCCGGGCGCTGCGTCTGGCCGCCGACCGCACCGACGAGGTCACCTACCTCGGCGCCCACATCGTGGCTCCCGAATACGCCGACGACCCGGCCGCCTACGTCGACCTCGTCACCGGCCCCATGCTCGACGCCTGCGCACCCCACGCCCGCTGGGTCGACGTCTTCTGCGAGCAGGGTGCCTTCGACGGCGACCAGGCCCGTGCCGTGCTCGAAGCGGGCATGAAAAAGGGCCTGCTGCCCCGCATCCACGCCAACCAGCTGTCCTACGGCCCCGGCGTGCAGCTCGCCGTGGAGCTGGGGGCGGCCTCCGCGGACCACTGCACGCACCTGACGGACGAGGACGTGGACGCCCTGGCGGGGAGCGGCACGGTCGCGACGCTGCTTCCCGGCGCCGAGTTCTCCACCCGGGCGAAGTGGCCGGACGCACGCCGTCTCATCGACGCAGGCGCGACGGTCGCCCTCGCCTCGGACTGCAACCCGGGCTCCTCGTTCACGTCGTCCGTGCCCTTCTGCATCGCGCTCGCCGTGCGCGACATGGGGATGACGCCCGACGAGGCCGTCCGGGCAGCGACCGCCGGCGGAGCCGCGGCCCTGCGGCGCACCGACATCGGCCGGGTCGCTGTCGGCGCGCGCGCCGACCTCGTGCTCCTCGACGCCCCGAGCCACGTCCACCTCGCGTACCGGCCGGGCGTGCCGCTGGTGTCCGCCGTGTGGCGGGCCGGCCGCCGGGAGGTCTGAGCACCCGCCTTCGGAAGCTCGGGACCGCGGAGCGGGGAGACAGGCGGCAGCGCGGGATCGACAGCCGACAGCCGACAGCCGACAGCCGACAGCCGACAGCCGACGGCTGACTGCAAGGGACGCTGCGCACGAGTCGATGCCACGCCAAACGGGCCGGACGTCCCGTCAGATGGTGCCGCGGGGGAGGGTCATCGGCACTCTGTCGCACAACAGTTGCCCCGTACGTCTCCCCCGTCTCAACCGCCCCACCTGAAAAGGCAGGCCCTGTCCCCGGCGGATTTGGCCCGGTAACGTCCTGTTCCGCATGCGGGTGCCTTGGAGACCGGGCCCGCAGGGGGAAGTTGGGGACAGTGCGCCGCGACCGGGGGGTCGAGTTGAGCGTTGTGCGCAGTGCTGTGCGTATAAGAGTGGTCGCTCCGGAGGGGCTCGGCGAGGGCGAGCTCGAGATCTGGCGCGCCTTGCGGGCGAAGTCGGGAGCTCCCAGGAATCCCTTCATGGAGCCAGAGTTCACCTGTGCCGTGGGCCGGGTGCGGCCGGCGGCACGTGTAGCGGTCGTGAGCGAGGCATCCGAGGGAGCCATCGGGCCCGGAACCCGGGGCGTGGCCACTGAGGCAGCCGGATTCTTCCCGTTCGAAACCGGCCCGTTGGGGCACGGCAGGGCCATCGGACTCGGCGTTTCCGACAGCCAGGGCGCTGTACTGCGACCGGGACTCCATGTGCAGGCCAGGGATCTGATGCGGGCGTGCTCGCTGTCCGCATGGGAGTTCGACAACCTGGAGGACGGGCAGACACCTTTCCTGCCGCACGCGGCGGAGGCGTTCGAGTCGCCGGTCATCGACGTGAGCGACGGCTTCGAGGCCTATGAAGCGACGCTGCGTGAGGGTTCGCCGAAGTTCTACCGGACGACGAAGGCCAAGGAAAGAAGGCTGGGACGGCAGTCCGGCGAGGTCAGATTCGTCTTCGACGAACGCGATCCGGCGGCCCTGACCCAGCTCATGGAGTGGAAGTCGGCCCAGTACCGCAGGACGGGCCGGCGCGACCGGTTCGCCAAGGCGTGGATCCGCGACCTGGTCCTCCAACTCGCCGAGACGCGCAGCCCGGACTGCAGCGGAGTGCTGAGCGTGCTGTACGTCGCGGACCGTCCTGTGGCCGCGCACTTCGGACTGCGGTCCCGGACGGTGCTGTCCTGCTGGTTTCCCGCCTATGCGACCGAGTTCGCGAAGTACTCGCCGGGGCTGGTCCTCCATCTGCGGATGGCGGAGGCCGCCGCGGCCGCGGGCATCGACATGCTGGACCTCGGCCGCGGGGCAGCGGAGTACAAGGACTCGCTGAAGACCGGTGCCCTGAAGGTCTACGAGGGGTCGGTGGTGCGGCCCGGGCCGCGGGCCGCTCTGCATCGCCTGAGCAGGGAGCCCGCCCGGCAGGCCCACAGCTTCGTCAGGAACCGGCCCCGGCTCGCCTCGCTGGCACAGCGCACTCTCAACCGGATCGGAAAGCTGCGAGAACGCTGAGGACGCCCGGGTGGCGAGGCGAACGGTCGGGCGGTGGGAAAGGGGCCGTTGAAGGTCCGGAGGGAGTACGGAAGCGAAGGGGTCGGGGCGGCACGGAGAAATTTCTTCGCTACTGAGCGTGAGGAACGAGGTGTTGACCGTGTCGAACGAGCATGGAGAACCCGGAGCAGAGCAGAACACATCAGGCCCGCCGACCGCGAGCCGTCATTTCCAGCGAGTGGACATGTCCCGGAGGCGCCAGGTCCGCGCGAGTCGGGGCGGACGCTTCCACAGCCACAGCCACAGCCACAGCCACAGCCACAGCCACAGCCACAGCCACAGCGGTGGGGGCCCGGGCGGTGCGGAGAGCTGGAGTGGTGCCGGGAGCGCGACCAGCGGCACCGACCGGCGTCGCCCCTCCGAGGGCGTCTGAAAGACCAGGAGCACCTGCAGGACCGAAAAAGTTCCGAGGGGGGACCATGCCGTACGGGGATCTGCCGCAGCACTTACCGCCGGGCTCCCGGCGCGCCGGGAGCGAGAAGGAGGCGCCCGGCGGGGGCCCGGCGCGCGCACGGCGTTCCGCCGGGATCGCCGTGGTCGACCTGGATCTCGCGGGCCCGCGCGGCCCCGTGCTCTCCTGCGCCCCCGCGCCCGGCGGCCCCGAACCCGAGCCGGGCGGTGATGCGTACGCACTCGTCCGGCTGAGGGGAGAACCGGTGGGCACCGTGCTCGTCCGTCTCCCGCACGACGAGGACCCTGCCGTGGCCCTGGCCGCCGCCTACCGCGCCTGGCTCGACGGTGTGAGGGGGCCCGCGCCGGCCGAGACGCTGTCGGCAGTGATCGCGTCGGTGACAGCCTCTGGGCGAACGGCCGGGACGGCAGCAGGGGTCGGGGCAACGGACGCGCCGGCGGCAGTGCCTCTGCCTCCGCCGCGTACGAGCGTCGTCGTCGCGACCCGTGAGCGGGCCGGCATCCTGGCCCGCGCCCTCGACTCGCTCCTCGCGCAGGACCACGCGGACTTCACGATCCTCGTCGTGGACAACGCCCCGGCCACCAGCGCCACGCGCGATCTCGTCAGGAACGCGTACGCGGGACGCGTCGGCTACGTACGGGAACCGGTGCCGGGCCTCGCGGCAGCGCACAACCGAGGACTGGGGACCATTGGGCAGGACCGGGAGGTCGTGGCCTTCACCGACGACGACGTGGTGGCGGATCCCCACTGGCTCACCGCCCTGACCAGGCCCTTCGCGGATGACCCGGGGCTCGGCTGTGCCACCGGGCTCATCCTCCCCGCCCGCCTCGGGACGCCCGCGCAGATCCTCTTGGAGAGCCACGGCGGCTTCGCCAAGGGCTTCGCGCCCCGGGTCTACGACCCGGCCGACCCGCCCGCGGACGAGCCGCTCTTCCCCTTCACAGCGGGGAGCTTCGGCTCGGGCGCCAACATGGCCTTCCGAGCGGGAGCCCTGCGCGCGGTCGGCGGCTTCGACCCGGCGACGGGTACGGGCACGCCCGCGCGGGGAGGCGACGACCTGTACGGGTTCGTACGGATCCTGGGCGCGGGGCACCGGCTGCGCTACACGCCGGACGCGCTCGTGTGGCACCACCACCGCGAGACCTGGCAGGACCTCAGGAACCAGGCGTACGGGTACGGCGCCGGACTCACGGCGTACCTCACGGCGGTCCTGGTGCGGCAGCCCGCCCTGCTGCCCGCGCTCCTGGCCAGACTGCCCCGCGGGCTCGCGCACGCCCGGGCGATCACCGCGGCCCGGCCGGCGGTCGCGGGGCCCGGTGGCGGGGAAGGCCCTTCCGGCGGAGTCGCATCCGCCGGGCCGCCCGCCGCCGGGCCCGTCCCGGGGGAGCACGGGGGGCAGGCGCATCCCTGGCCCCGCTCCCTGTCCCGACTGGAACGCGCGGGCATGCTGTACGGCCCGGTCGGCTACCTCAGGGCACGCCTCGCCCAGCGAGGAGGACGGCGGTCATGACCCCCGTTCCGGTCCTGCTCTACCACGCGGTGCGGGAGGACCCACCCGCCTGGATCGCCGAGTTCACCGTCACACCGGCGATGTTCGCCGCGCAACTGGACACCGTGGTGGCGAGCGGCCGGACACCGATGACGGCCGGCGCGTTCGCCTCGGCGCTGGCCGGCTCTGGGCAGCAGCAGCTGCCGGCCAGGCCGGTCGTGCTGACCTTCGACGACGGCTTCGCAGATCTGCCCGGTCCCACGGCCGAGATGCTGGCGGCCCGGTCCCTGCCGGCGACGGCCTACCTCACGACCGGGGCGATCACACCGGGGCGCGGCAGCCTGCTCCCACCCGCGGCGATGATGTCGCTCGATCAGGCGCCCCGGCTGGAGAAGTACGGGGTGGAGATCGGCGCGCACACCGTCACCCATGCCCAGCTGGACACGCTCCCCGCCGTGCAACTACGGCGGGAGCTGCGCGAGTCGAAGGTCGTCCTGGAGGACACCCTCGGTCATGCGGTGGACCATCTCGCCTACCCCCACGGCTACAACAGTCGCGCGGTACGGACCGCCGCGGCCGCCGCCGGGTACGCCTCGGCGGTCGCCGTTCGGCACGCACTGAGTTCCGGGGCGGACGAACCCTTCCGGATCGCGCGGCTCATCCTGCGCCGGTCGCACACCGCCGGTGACGTGGCTGCGTGGATGGCGGGGGAGGGGGCACGGGTGGCGCCGTTCCCGGACGCGGCCAGGACGGTCGGCTGGCGGTACTACCGCCGGACCCGGGCCCGGATACGGGGACCGGAGTTCGCCGGATAGCGGCGCGGAGAAGTCCGGCGCGGCGAACGCCGCAGGGGCGATGCGGGGAACTGGGCGCGGCAGACAGGGCAGGCACCACCGACACAGCAGGGGGAGCAGGACCGTGGCACAGCACGAGATGTCCACGCCGGGCGGGGCACCGCACGGCACACTGACCCGGGAGCGCGCGAGACGCACCCCGGTCGGCCCGGGGCGCCTGCTGACGTGGCTGCCGCTGCCCGTCGGCGCAGCGCTGTGGGCCTGGTCCCTGCCGCGGATCCGATTCCACAACCTGGGGGACTTCGGGCTCCTCGACCGCTTCCCTGTCGCTTTCTACGCCTCGCTCGCCGTCCTGACCGTCGGATTCATCGCCTCCCTGCGCCGGGCCGGCACGGCTCCGTGGTGGCCCCTCACCTACAGCCTGGGCATGCTGTTCGCGCTGAAGGCTCCGACGGCCCTGCTGTACGACACTGTCCGCTACGCCTGGGCGTCCAAGCACGACGCGGTCATCGCCCGTCTGCTCACCGAGGGCACGGTCCACCCGCACCACACGCTGAACGGCGGCATGTCGGCCTACGACCAGTGGCCGGGCTTCTTCTCACTCAACGCCGCCCTCATCAAGGCGTTCGGAGTGCAGGGCGCCGCCGTCTACACGAACTGGGCCCCCGTCATCTACGGCGCGCTCACGCTGCCGATCCTCGTCGTGATCTACCGGACGTTCACGGACGACTGGCGGCTCGTGTGGACCGCCGTGTGGATCTTCCAGCTCGCCAACTGGGTCGGGCAGGACTACCTCTCGCCGCAGGGCTTCGCCTACGTCCTGTTCCTCGCCGTCTTCGCCGTGGTGCTGCGGCACTTCGTCCGCCCTGGCTCGGCCGGCTCCCTGCGCGACCGGGACCTGCTCGATCCCGCCGCCGCGCCCGCGCCGCCGGCCACGACCTGGCAGCAGAGGGCGGTCGGAGTGGTGCTGCTCGCACCGCTCATCGCTGCGATCAACTCCGCGCACCAGCTGACGCCGGTGATGCTCTGCGTGACCCTGTTCGCTCTGTGCCTCACCCGGCGCTACCGCAATATCGGACTGTTCGTGGTCGCCGTGGTCATCATGGGCATCTGGGACCTGACCATGGGCAGGCCGCTGTTCGTCGACACCATGAAGACGCTGAGCGGACAGCTGGGCGACCTGCTCAGCAACGCAAAGCCGGGCATCGGCGGCAACCCCACGGGCGAGGGGGCCGAACTCGTCGGCGTGGTCAACATCGTGATGGTGGTGGCTCTCGGGGCGCTCGCCGTCGTCGCGGTGGTGCTGCGCCGCCGCCTCGCCCGGTCGGCACTGCCGCTGCTGCTGGCGGCAGTGGCGCCGGCGCCACTGCTCGCGGTCAACAACTACGGCGGCGAAATGGTCTTCCGCGTCTATCTGTTCGGGCTACCGGGGTCGGCGTTCTTCGCGGCTGCGGCACTCGTGCCCTCCGTGGCGTACGCGGGCAAGGCCCGCAGGATCGCGCAGCGCGTCATGGTCGTGGCGCTGCCGGCGGGAATCCTCGTCCTGCTGGCAGGCTTCCTGCCCTCCTACTACGGCAAGGAGAGCATGCAGTACGCGCCGCCGCAGGAGGTCGCCTTCGTGGAGCGGGCCTACGACCGGGCGCCGACCGGTTCGCTCGTGATGGCTGCCACCGGTTCGTTCCCGGGCGCCTACTACCACTACAACCACTACGACCACTGGTTCTTCACCGAGCAGGATGCGGCGGCCAACCGGCAGTTGCTCAAGGACCCCGGGGACTACCTGGCCGAGGGGATACCCGCGGGCTGCCCCGCCTACATCATCCTGACCCCGACGCAGCGCGACGCCGTTCAGGGCGAGGGCTACCTGCCGCCGGGCGGATACACCAAGCTGGTGGCCGCGTTGAAGGCCTCGCCCCACTTCAAGATCATCGAGGAGGGCAGCCACGGGCTGCTCCTCCAGCACCTGCCGATCCCGACCGCGCCCGAAGCGCTGCCGGACGATGTCGAACCCTGAGCGCCGTGCCGCCCCGGCGGGCCCGCACGCTCCCGCACCACGCCCGGGTGCCGGACCGCCCCCGCTGCGGGTGGCCGAGGCCCCGGGTACCCGCTGCCGTGCTGCGGGGCGGACCGCCTCCGCCGCCCGGCGGACCGCTCGCGCCGCCGTCCTGCCGGCCGGCGCCCGCGCTCCAGCTGCCGTCCATGAACCAGGCACAGCGCCCGTACCACACCCGTCCTCCCTGCCATCAGGAGCCACGTCACGCCATGAACCGAACCAAGGCACAGCTCAGAGCGGTCCTCGCGCTGTCCGGGTGGGTCGCGCTGGCCGCGACCCTGCTGCCCGCCGGGGCGTTCCTGCGCTGGGCCACCATCCTGCTGTTCGTCACCTTCGGCCCGGGTCTCGCGCTGCTGCATCCGCAGTCGGGCGTGCGTCCCCCGGCGCGGCTGGAGACTCTGGCCCTCGCCGCGCCGGTGAGCTGGTCGCTCGCCACGCTCACGGCGACGGCCCTCTTCCTCGTGCAGGGGTTCTCCACGACGGTGTTCCTCATCTCGCTCGCGGCGTTCTGCACGGTGGCTGCCCTGCTGCCCGGGCTTCCACTGCCGGCCGCGATGCGGCAGGCCGGGGACGAGCCCTCCGGGGCAGCAGGCGCCGGGACCGGCGCGGGCGGAGAGCCCTGACCATGACGCACCGCAGCCCCCGGCGCGCGAGGCCCCCGGCGCGCCCTTCCGCCAGTACGCAGTTGTTCCTCGCCCTGGCGACGGTCGGCGCCCTGCTCGCGGGGATCGGCACCTGGTGGGCCTCTCGCACAGCGGACGACGGACTGCTCCTACCGCGCGATTGCGCACCCACGAAGCTGCTGGAGCCACCGTGCGGGGCGTGGTGGGGTGCGTACGTGCCCTACGCGGCGAACGGTTCGCTCGTCGACGCGGTCGACGGGCTGGAGCGGAAGATCGGGCGGCGGCTCGACCTCGTGTATACGTACCACGACATGTCCAACACCCAACGGGACGGCGTGCTGCTGACGCCGGACGAGCGCCGCCTCGGCGAAGACCGCATGCTGATGCTCGCGTGGGAGTCGACGATCTGGACCGAGCCGCACCACAAGAACTACACCGAGACCCAACTCGGCTGGGGGCGGGTCGCGGCAGGTGACTTCGACAAGTCGGTGATCGACCCTCAGGCGGAGCGCATCAAGGACTACGGGAAGACCGTCTTCTTCTCCTTCGACCAGGAGACGGACTTCCGCACGCCGGAAGCCGGCACCCCCGCCGAGTTCATCGCCGCCTACCGCCACGTGTACGACAGGTTCAAGCAGTTGGGCGTCGACAACGTGATCTGGGTGTGGACGGTCTCCGGCTACCTCGGTCACAAGGACCTGATGAAGGAGCTGTACCCGGGAGACGACTACGTCGACTGGATCGGCATGGACCAGTACAACTACTACCGCTGCCACAACTCGGACTGGCTCGACTTCCGCCAGAGCCAGCAGCCTTCGTACGACTGGCTGCGCAAGAACGTCTCCGACGACAAACCCATCATGATGTCGGAGTTCAGTACGGCCCCGGATCCGGAGGATCCGAGCCGGCAGAAGGACTGGTACGAGCAGATACCGGATGCCGCGCCGCACCTGCCCGACGTGAAGGCCATGGTGCAGTGGGACAGCCCGATTCCAGGGCCTGACTGCGACCTGCGGGCCGACCACGGCCCTGCGCTGGAGGGCTACCGCAAGGCGGGCGAGGCGCCCTACGTCAACCAGCCCCTGCCGGCGCAGGTGCGCTGAACCGGGGCGACGACTGACGGCCCGGTGACGGACAGCCGCGTCCCCCCGCATCCAGTCATCACCCGCCCGGTCACCACACGGTCACCAGCCTCCCGATCGCCAGCCTCCCGATCGCCAGCCTCCCGATCGCCGGACGCCCTGCCGGGCCTCGGGGGCGGTCTGCTCCCCCGCGGCCATGTGCTCCCCCGGGACGCGGTGCGCGCCGGTGGCCGCCGCCGCGTCCCGCGGTGGGGGAGTCAGGCGGCCGGCGGGCCGTCGAGCTCGTCGATCGTCGCCAGGGACGGGCCCCGGACAGCGCGCAGGGAGCGTGCGACGTCCTCGGCGCCGCGGAGGGTGCGTACGGCGTTCTGCCACGTCAGCTTCGCCAGGTCCTCGCGGGACCAGCCGCGGGCCCGCAGCTCGGCCAGCAGGTTCGGGTAACCGGCGACGTCGGACAGGTCGCTCGGGGTGAACGCGGTGCCGTCGAAGTCACCGCCGATGCCGACGTGGTCGACGCCCGCGACCTCGCGCATGTGGTCGAGGTGGTCGGCGACCGTCGCCGCCGTGGCCACCGGGCGAGGGTTGGCCGCCTCGAACTCCTCGTGCAGGCGCATGGCGCGGGCCGTGGTGTCGAGGTGGTGCAGGCCGTGCGCGCGCAGGTTCTCGTCGGCGGCCTGAGTCCAGGCGACGGCCTCCGGCAGTACGAACTTGGGGACGAACGTCGCCATCGCGACGCCGCCGTTCGCGGGCAGCTGGGCGAGCACGTCGTCCGGGATGTTCCTCGGATGGTCGCAGACGGCACGGGAGGACGAGTGGGAGAAGACGACGGGCGCCTCGGTCACCTCGAGCGCGTCGCGCATGGTGGTGGCGGCCACGTGCGAGAGGTCGACCAGCATGCCGAGCCGGTTCATCTCGCGGACGACCTCGCGGCCGAAGGCGGTGAGGCCGCCTGCCCGGGGTGTGTCGGTCGCGGAATCCGCCCAGCGCAGGTTGTGGTTGTGCGTGAGGGTCATGTACCGGACGCCGAGCTCGTACAGGGCGCGCAGCGTGCCCATCGAGTTCGCGATGGACTGGCCGCCCTCCGCGCCCATCAGCGACGCGATGCGCCCCTCACCGCGGGCCGCCTCCATCTCGTCGGCGGTGCGGGCCCGCGCCAGTTCCCCGGGGTGGCGGGCCAGGAGCCGGTCGACGAAGTCGATCTGCTCCAGCGTCGCCGCCACGGGGTTCTCGTCCGGTCCCATGTCGGACGGGACATAGACCGACCAGAACTGGCCGCCGACCCCGCCGCGCCGCAGCCGGGGAATGTCCGTGTGCAGTTCGGCGCTGCGGTCGCCGGCGACGTCGAGCTTGTCGAGGTCGTAGCCGGCCTTCTCCCGCATGGCCCACGGCAGGTCGTTGTGCCCGTCCACGACCGGGAAGGCCGCGAGCAGCTCCCGCGCCTCGTCCAGGTATGCGCTCGCGTCCGCCATCGTGCCG
This sequence comes from Streptomyces fuscigenes, assembly GCF_021556455.1. Lineage (GTDB taxonomy): Bacteria > Actinomycetota > Actinomycetes > Streptomycetales > Streptomycetaceae > Streptomyces > Streptomyces fuscigenes. The sequence continues at coordinate 33,634 of NZ_JAKGCV010000014.1, forward strand.
CTCACTTCCCGCCTCACTTCCTGAAACCGAAGGACGCCTCGCCCTGGGCCTTGGCCCGCAGCCGCTTGCCCTTCTCGGTCGCCTGCTCGTTCAGCTCCTGCTGGAAGTCCTTCATGTGGGACAGCAGCGCCGCGTCGTGGGCGGCGAGGATCCGGGCCGCCAGCAGCCCGGCGTTGCGTGCCCCGCCCACGGACACCGTCGCGACGGGCACGCCCGCCGGCATCTGCACGATCGACAGCAGGGAGTCCATGCCGTCCAGGTACTTCAGGGGAACGGGCACACCGATCACCGGCAGCGGGGTCACGGACGCCAGCATGCCCGGCAGGTGTGCCGCGCCACCCGCGCCCGCGATGATCGCCTTCAGGCCCCGGTCGGCCGCGCCCTCGCCGTACGCGATCATTTCGCGGGGCATGCGGTGGGCCGAGACGACGTCGATCTCGTAGCGGATCTCGAACTCTTCCAGGGCCTTGGCCGCGGCCTCCATCACCGGCCAGTCGGAGTCCGAGCCCATCACGATGCCGACGAGAGGTGCGTTGTCGGAGGTCATTCGGTGATCGTTCCTCGCAGGTAGCCGGCGGCGTGGCGGGCGCGCTCCAGCACGTCGTCCAGGTCGTCGCCGTAGGTGTTGACGTGACCGACCTTGCGGCCCGGCTTCACGTCCTTGCCGTACATGTGGATCTTCAGTTGCGGGTCCCGGGCCATGCAGTGCAGATAGGCCGCGTACATGTCGGGGTAGTCGCCGCCGAGCACGTTGCACATCACGGTCCACGGCGCGCGGGGCCGCGGGTCGCCGAGGGGGAGGTCGAGCACGGCGCGGACGTGGTTGGCGAACTGCGAGGTGATCGAGCCGTCCTGCGACCAGTGGCCCGAGTTGTGGGGTCGCATCGCGAGCTCGTTCACGAGGATGCGGCCGTCGCGCGTCTCGAACAGCTCCACGGCCAGGTGGCCGACGACGTCGAGCTCCTTCGCGATGCGCAGCGCGAGTTCCTGGGCCTCACCCGACAGTTCCTCGGACAGGTCGGGCGCAGGGGCGATCACCGTGTCGCAGACGCCGTTGACCTGCTGCGACTCGACGACCGGGTAGGCCACGGCCTGGCCGTGCGGCGAACGCACGACGTTCGCGGCGAGCTCCCGGGCGAAGTCGACCTTCTCCTCGGCGAGGACCGGTACGCCGGCCTTGAAGGGTTCGGCGGCGTCGGCCTCGGAGCGTACGACCCACACACCCTTGCCGTCGTAGCCGCCGCGGACGGTCTTGAGGACGACCGGGTAGCCGTCCGACTCAGGCTCGCTGCCCGCGGCGAGGCCCTCGGCGGCGAAGGCCGTCACGTCCGCGGGGCTCGTCACGATCCGGTGGCGTGGACACGGCACACCGAGCGCCGTGAGCCGCTCCCGCATCACGCCCTTGTCCTGGGCGTGCGCGAGGGCGTCGGGGCTGGGCCGCACGGTCACGCCGTCCGCCTCCAGCGCCCGCAGGTGCGCGAGCGGTACGTGCTCGTGGTCGAAGGTGATCACGTCGCAGCCCTGCGCGAAGGCGCGCAGGGTCTCCAGATCGCGGTAGTCGCCGACGACGACGTCGGCCACCACCTGCGCCGCGGAGTCCTGCGCTGTGTCACTGAGGAGCTTGAACTTCAGGCCGAGGGGGATGCCCGCCTCGTGGGTCATACGGGCGAGCTGACCGCCACCGACCATGCCGACTACGGGGAACGTCACCCGACCAGGGTATCCGCAGGCCCCCGGGACGCAGGCAGCCGCACGCCGCCCCGTGTCCCGGGAGGGCCGGGAGCGGGCGGGGCACCGGTAGCGGCGGACGGCGGGCCGGGGTGCCGGGCGCTGGTTAGCATGGGCGCGACGACACCGACCGGACGGGACGAAATCGTATGAGCGTACGGGGCGCGGACGCGGCACCGCGGTCGCGACTGCACCGCCTGCTCCGGGAGATCGTCAAGTTCGGAGCCGTGGGCGGGGCGGGGCTGCTGGTGAACCTGCTGGTCTTCAACGTGGTGAGGCACGCCACGGACCTCCAGGTCGTCCGGGCGTCGGTGCTGGCCACGATCGTGTCCATCGCCTTCAACTACGTCGGCTTCCGCTACTTCGCGTACCGCGACAGCGACAAGTCGGGCCGGACGCGTGAGCTGGTGCTCTTCCTGGCCTTCAGCGCGGTCGGCCTGGTCATCGAGAACGGCGTCCTCTACGTGGCGACCTACGGCTTCGGCTGGCACACGCCGCTGGAGAACAACGTGTTCAAGTTCATCGGCATCGGTGTGGCCACGCTGTTCCGCTTCTGGTCGTACCGCTCGTGGGTGTTCAAGGCGCTGCCCGTCGGTGAGGAATCGTTCCTGGAGCACGGCAAGGACCGGAAGGCCCAGCCCGACCGAGTCGCCTGACCCCGCACCGAGCCGGGCAGCGTCGGCATGTGGCGGCAGGGCGCGCCGGTGTGCGGCGGCAGGGCGCGCCGGCATGCGACGGCAGGGCGCGCCGGCATGCGACGGCAGGGCGCGCCGGTATGCGACAGGGCCGCGGGTCCCCAAGGCGGCGGGAGCCCCAGGGCCGCCGGGCCGTGGGGCCGTGGGGGCTGCTGGGCCTCAAAGCCGACTGGCCCTGGTGCCGCCGGGCCGCCGGGCCGCGCGGCC
>NZ_JAKGCV010000150.1 GCF_021556455.1 Streptomyces fuscigenes
AGCCGGCCGGGCCGCCCGCGGGCAGCGGGTGACCGGCCGCGCAGGCGGCGCGCCAGGCCGCGCCGGGCGGGACGGACAGGCGGTAGGCGGCACGGGTCAGCAGCATGCCGGCGACGCCGCCCCACACCAGCGCCAGGGCGATCAGCGCGAGACGCACGTCACTTCCCCGCCGATGGTGTCAATTCCCCACCGGTGGCGCACCGGTGGCGGGGACCCGCCTCCCGCCGCCGTCCGGGGGATCTCCGGGAAACGGCCCGGCCTCCGGCAACGGGCGGCCGGGCACGGCCCGTTGTCACTCGCCCGCGGTGTGCCCGAGGAAGCCCGACCAGGCGGAGGCGGCGAACGTGAGCCTCGGGCCGTCCGCGTCCTTCGAGTCGCGCACGAGGACGGCGCCCGTCGTCCTGGCCACCTCGACGCACTGCGGGCCGTCGTTGCTGCTGTGACTGCTCTTGATCCACTGCGGTTCGTTCATGTCGCCTGCCGTGGCTGCGTCCATCACGTCTCTCCCAGCAGCTTGTCGATGAACTCCGCGGACTCCCGGGGACTGAGAGCCTGCGCCCGGATCATCCCATAACGCAGTTCGAGGATGCGGATCTGTTTCGCGTCAGTGACGAGCCGGTCCGACAGCTGGCCTTCCACGTGGCCGACCGCCGAGGCGTCCTCGAACTTCAGGACCTGGAACAAGCCGCCCATCCCTGCGTGGTCCTCGACCTCCGTCGGCATGACCTGGATCTCCACGTTCGGCAACCGGCCGACACGCAGGAGGTGTTCGAGCTGGTGGCGGCGGACCGCAGGGCCGCCGAGCGGCCGCCGGAGCGTGACCTCTTCCAGTACGAAGGTGAGCGTCCGCAGCGGTTTTCGCCGCAGGATGTCCTGGCGGGCGAGGCGGGCCGTCACGAACCGGTCGAGATGGTCCGGGTCCAGCGCGGGACGCCGGGTGCTGTACAGGGCCCGCATGTACTCCTCCGTCTGGAGCAGGCCGTGCATGTTGTGGTTGGCGTACGCGCCCAACTCGACGGCGTCCGCCTCCAGTCTGGCGAGGTCACGCACCTTCTTCGGGTACCTGGCCTGCTCGGCGTCCTTCTTCATGGCGGCGATCCGGCCGCCCGCGCCGAGGATCTCGTCGGCCTTGTCCAGGTACTCGGGACGGGGGATGCGCTTGCCGGCCTCGATCTTGTAGACCAGGTTCTCGCCGTACCCGAGAGCCGCGGCGAACTCGCGGTGCCTGAGGCCCGCGTGCTCCCTCCACAGCTTCAGCTGCCGCCCCAGCGCCGTGATCACCGCGCTCGACTCGTCGTCGTCCGGGTCGACGGCTCCGGCCTGCCCGTCCACCTCGCCGTCGGACGCGGCCCCCGACCGGTGCGTGCCGGACGCCCGGTCCGGGCCCGATGTGCCGTCCGGGCCGGACGCGTCCTCTGGATCGGGTGCGCCCTCCGGATCGGGTGCGCCCTCCGGATCGGGTGCGCCCTCCGGGCCGGACGCCCGGTCCGGGCCCGCCGACCACCGCGGAACGGGCGGGCGCCCGGTGCCGCCCGCGCGCGGGGCGCCGCCGGCCAGGTCCGCATCGGCCGCTCGTTCCGTGCCGTCCTCGTTCACCACGTACCCACCCACCTCGGTTCTCGGGGCCGGATCGCCCAACCCGGTCCTCCCCGGCGGCGTCACGGTGGACAGCCGGGACAGATCGCGGGGCTCCCCGGACCATCACCGGACGTACAGCCACGTCGGCTTCACAGCGTAGGCACGCATGGGCACGCTGAGTGACGTGATCTCAGACATCCACCCCTTTTCGGTAGCCGAGCACACGTACGGTGTGCAACTGTCCTCCACCGGGCGGGGAGCACGGCTCGCGCGGCTCCTTGCCGTCGAGCGGGTGCGGGCGTGGGGGCTCGCCGCCTGCCTGGACGCCACCGCGCAGGTCGTCGCCGAGCTGGCGTCGAACGCGGTCACCCACGGACTCGTGCCCGGCCGGGACTTCCGCATGACGCTGGCGGTCACCGCCGATGTGCTGCGGATCGAGGTGACCGACGCCCGCCACGAGTGCCTGCCTCCCGCACCGGCCCGAGGGCACTCGGCCGCCGCGCCCGTGTCCGGCGGCGAGCAGCACGAGGGCGGGCGGGGGCTGCGCGTCGTGGAGGCGTTCGCCGACCGGTGGGGGGTGACGCCGGGGCCGGACGACCACGGCGGAGCGGCTCCGTCCACGCGGCCGTACAAAACGGTCTGGGCCGAGATCCGCCTGGGCCCCGGCGCTAGCGTGGCGCCATGGGCGAATGGCGAAACGGGCGCGGAGCGCTGAGCGTTGACGGGGAGCCCGGGCGCGGGCCGGTCCCGGTGGAGATAGCCGCCTCGTACGGGACGCGGCGGCGCGGCCTGCTCGGGCGGGACGGCCTCGACGGGGCGCTGCTGCTGACGCCGTGCGGCAGCGTGCACACCTTCGGCATGCGCTTCGCGATCGACGTGGCGTACCTCGACCGTGCCCTGCGCGTGCTGGCGGTGGTGACCGTACGCCCCGGCCGCATGCCCCTCCCCCGCCTTCGCGCCCGGCACGTCCTGGAGGCGGAGGCGGGCGCCATGGAGCAGTGGGGCGTACGCCGGGGTGCGCGCCTGGTGATCGAGGCCGCGATGGCCGGCTGACGGGCAGGGGACCACCCGGGCATCGGCTTCCCTCTCCCGCGCCGCCGCAGGGCCGGCGGACACGCTCGTCCGGGGCAGCCGTCTCGTCCGTGTCCGCCCGCCCCTGTCCGCCCGCCCGTGGAGGGCGGCGGCGTGTCGGCCGACGGATCGCTCTCCGCGGCGGAAGGCTGGCTCGGAACCGACGGGCAAACAGGACGAGAGAGGGCGAGAGATGCCAGAAGTCACCACTCCCTATGCGGCCGGCACGCCGTGCTGGGTCGATCTGATGGCGAAGGACCAGCAGGCGGCCCTGGACTTCTACCGCGATCTGCTGGGCTGGCAGGGGCAGCGCGGCCCGGGTGAGTTCGGCGGGTACGCGGTCTGCGAGCTGAACGGCAAGGCCGTCGCGGGGATCGGGCCTGCGATGGCTCCCGAGGGGATGCCCGAGCCGCCGACCGTCTGGACCACCTACCTCTCCAGCACCGACGCCCAGGCCACCCAGGACGCGATCGTCTCCGCGGGCGGCAATCTGATCGTCCCCGTCATGGACGTGGGCAACCTCGGCCGGATGCTGATCGCCGCCGACCCGCAGGGAGCGGTGTTCGGGGTCTGGCAGCCCGGCGAGTTCGCCGGCGCCCAGGTGGTCAACGAGGCGAGCGCGCTGACCTGGAACGAGCTGCACACCAGTGACGTGCTGGCCGCCGCCGCCTTCTACGGAGACGCGTTCGGCATCGACATCCAGCCGATGGCGGGCGCGGACGCCTACTGGGAGATGCGCGTGGCGGGCCGCCCGGTCGGAGGGGCCACGCTGCTCGCGAACGACCCGCCCGGCACCCCGGCGCACTGGCTGGCCTACTTCTCGGTCGACGACGTCGACTCCACCGTGGACGCCCTCGTGCGGCGCGAGGGCACGGTCCTCGTCCCGCCGTTCGACATGGTGGCGGGCCGCATGACGGTGGTCGCCGACCCGCAGGGCGCCCCGTTCGCGATGATCACGCCGCGGCCGATGTAGGACCCGGTCGGCGGCGCCCGGTCCGGCATCCGGCCCGAGGACGCGGGAGGCGCTGAGGCGCGGGAGTGACTGGGCGCGGCGTCAGGGAGGTGCGGAGTCCCTCCGGGGCGGGAGGCGCGGGTGGGTGGTGACGCCCGCGCCCCGACCTCTGGAGGGGCCGTGCGGCACGGCTGAGGGGCCGGGAGCCGTGCGGTACGGCCGAAGCCCGGGAGCCGCGGGGCCGTGCGGCGGGCCGTCAGGCCGCTCGGCGGGAATCGACCTCGGGGAAGCGGTACTCGACCTGCTCGCGCTTCGTGTCCAGCCGCCAGTAGGTCTTGAGGCATGGGCCACCGGGACCGGGCGGCGCCAAGAAGCGGGTAAAGCCCTGCCGGCCTGCCGTGATACCCGGAGGGCATCACGCACGACACAGCAGGTCTTGGACGCGGACCGCCCCGGGCTCGCAGTCTGGAAGCGGCCTCCAGAGGCCCGACAGGGAAGGCAGTGGACCATGAACGTTTTCGTCACCGGCGGCTCCGGTTACATCGGCAAGGCCGTGATCGGCACCCTGCTGCGCGAGGGGCACACCGTGCGGGCACTCGCCCGCAGCGAGCGCTCGGCGAGCGCGGTGGAGGCGCTGGGCGCGGCGCCCGTGCATGGTGGTCTTGGCGACCTCTCCGTGCTGAGGGACGCGTCCGCGCGGGCGGAAGCGGTCGTCCACCTCGCGCAGGCCGAGAGCGGCGACGAGGATCTCGCGGCCGCCACCGCCATGCAGGAGGGCGTCGGGTCCGGCCCGTACGTGCACACCGGCGGGACGTGGGTCTACGGGGACACCGACGGGGTCGTCGACGAGGACGCGCCGTGGAACCCGCCCCCGCTGGTGGCCTGGCGCCGCCCCGTCGAGGACGCGGTCCTCGCACGAGCCGCCGCGGGCGGACGGCCCGTCGTGATCCGAGCGGGCCTGCTCTACGGGGGCGCCAACCGCCTGATCGACCTCTTCTACACGCAGCCCGGCAAGCGCGCGGGCGCGGTGGCCCACATCGGGGACGGCTCGGCGCACTGGGCCCTGATCCACGTCGACGACCTCGCCGAGCTCTACGCCGCCGCGCTGCGGGCGAAGCCCGGCGCCGTCTACGCCGGTGTGGGCGGGGTCGCTCCGACCGCCGCGCAGGTCGCCGCGGCCGTCAGCCGGGGCGCGGGACTCGGCGGCAGGACGCGTTCGATCACGCTGGAGCAGGCGCGCGAGGAGATGGGCGGCGTCGCCGACGCGTTCGCCCTGGACCAGCGGTTCACCCCGGCGCGGGCCCGCGACGAACTCGGCTGGCGGCCCACCCGTACCGACCCCCTGGCCGTCCTCGCCGAGGGCTGACCCGGGGCCGCACTCCCGTCACCGGGAGGGGCGGGACGCTGCCGTCACCGGGCGCGGGCACGCCGGCGGGCGCGGTGCGGTCGCCGTTGCCGGGCGCGGTGCGGTCGCCGTTGCCGTTGCCGTTGCCGGGCGCGGTGCCGCCCCCGGGCGGGTGTCAGTCGCCGGGGCGGATGAGCAGGAGGGCGATGTCGTCGGCCGGGGTCGGCGCGTGGCGGATCAGCGTGTCGGCCATGGCGTCGAGGTCGTACGGGTCGGTGCTCTCCAGGAGCCCGGCCAGGGCCGCGGTGGCGTCGTCGAGGTCGACGCCCGGCGCCTCGACGAGTCCGTCGGTGTAGAGGGCCAGCACGCAGCCCGGCGGCAGGGGGAACTCGCGGGCCGGGTAGCGGACATCGGGGTCGATGCCGAGGAGGAGGCCGGGCGGAACGCCGACGAGTTCAGTGCGTCCGTCGGGCAGGCGCAGCAGCGGCGGCGGGTGCCCAGCGCTCGACAGGCGGGCCCTGCGCACGGTGAAGTCGAGGTGCACGTAGACGCAGCTCGTGAACAGGCCCGGGTCGAGGTCGGTGAGCAGCCGGTTGGTGCCGGCCAGCACGTCGGCGGGCGTCGCGCCCACCGTCGCGTGGGCGTGGACGGCCGTGCGCACCTGCCCCATGAGGGCGGCGGCGTCGGCGTTGTGGCCCTGCACGTCGCCGATGGCCGCCCCGGCCGTGTGACCGTCGAGACGTATCAGGTCGTAGAAGTCGCCGCCGACGCCGAGGCCGTGGGCGGCGGGCAGGTAGCGGGCGGCGACCGCGGCCCCGCGCAGCCGGGGCAGCCTGCGCGGCAGCAGGTCGGACTGCAGGCGGTGGGCGAGGTCGTGCTCCGCGTCGTAGAGCCGTGCGCGGTCCAGGGCCTGCCCGACCAGGCCGGCCAGCGACATCAGGACCGCACGCTCGCCGGGCGGGAACGAGCGCGGCCGCGCGTACGCGAGCAGCAGCGAGCCGATGGGCCGCCCGGAGGCGACCAGCGGCAGGAACGCCCACGAGGCCATCCCGTCCTCGTGCTCGGTGGCCGGGTAGAGCCGGCGCATCTCCTCGATGGTCGCGAAGAACTCGGGCATCCCGGTGATCAGCACCCGGCCCCCGGGCAGGTCCTCGCTCGCGGGCACGCCGTGGAAGCTCTCGACCAGGCCGGCGCGGTAGCCGCGGTGCCCGAGGATCCGCAGGCGGCCCTCCTCTGCGGCCATGATCACCATGCCCTGGGCGCCCAGCGCCGGCAGCAGCTGGTCGGCGGTCTGGGCGACCACGTCCCGCACGCCGACCGCCTCGGTCAGGGTGGCGGCCATGTGCATCAGGTTGTAGAGGACGGTGGCGCGGCTCGGGCCCGCCATGGGCACGGACGGCGCCGCCGGAGCCTCGCCGGAGGGGCCGCAGCGGGTGATGCGGACGCTGATGCCCGTGGCGTCCGGGTAGAGCTCGAAGGCCAGCCACACGTCCTCGGAGCGCTGCACGGTGAACGCCTGGGGCTGCCTGGTCGCCAGCGCGGCCCGGTAGCGGTCCTCGGCCTGTGGCACGTCCATCCACGGCAGCGCCTCCCAGGGCAGGGCACCCACCAGGTCGGCCCGCTCGGCGTCGAGGAGGGCGGCGGCGGCCGGCGAGACGAACGTGAGGTGGCCCTGGGTGTCGAGCGCGCACGAGCCACCGGGCAGCCGGTCGACGAAGGCCGACATCGCGGCCGCCTCGTCCGGGGACGGGGTGACCTCGGCGTGCGGCGGCAGGGTGCGCGGCCGGTCGGCGGGCAGGACCGGCTCGCCCCGGTCCGCCGCCTCCTGAAGGAGGCCGGCGAAGCGGTCGGTGCCCTTGTCGACCGCGTCCCGCTCCTCGGGGCTCAGTCCCGGCGGGTGGTCGGCCGGCCACAGCAGCACCAGGCTTCCCCTGGGCACCGTACCGGCGACGACGGGCACCGCGAGCAGAGCGAACTCGTACGGCAGCACGAGTCCGAGCCGCGGATAGTGGCGGGCCATGTCCTCCTGGTCCTCGATCCACACCGGACGCCGCTCGCGCACGGCGTCCGCCGCCGGGCTCAGGTCGTTCAGCGCGACCCGCCGCCAGGGATCCGCCATCTCCTGCGGGGCGCCCGTCATCAGCACCAGCCACAGCGCGTCCTCGCCCGGCGGCAGCACGTACAGCATGCCGACGAACGCACCGCTGTCCCGGACGAGGTCGGCCATCGTCGCGTCCATCACGGGTCTCCCCGCGCCGCAGGTCGGAGCGCTCGCGGGCGGTGGTGACCGACGGGTCCTGCCGACTCCGGCAGGGCCGCGTCACACCGGCACGATCGCACACCGCCCATAGCCGGACACTACGCCCACCACGGGGCGACGGCACCTCGCTCCGGGGCCCCCGCCGGGCCCGCGCGGCACGGCCTCGGACGGGGCATTTCGCCGGCGGCGGGAAGGGCCCGGCTGCGGCCCCGCCTCAGGGAGCTTCGCCTGCGCTCCGCCGGAGACCGGGCCCCGGAATCGGGAAGGGGAACCGGGCCGGGGCCGGGACGGAGACCAAGGCCGGGGCCGGGGCCGGTCACGACCCGTTCGTGTCGCCCGTATCGCCCGTGTCGCCCGTGTCGCTCTTGCCGCCGTCCGTGCGCGGGAACGAGACCTCCACGCGCCGGTTCTTCTTGCGGCCGTCCTCCGTGCTGTTGTCGGCGATCGGGTACTGCTCCCCGTAGCCCCGGATCTCGTAGGTGATCCCCGCGTCGGAGAGGCGCTGTTCGAGCAGGCTGTGCACGGCCTCGGCGCGCTGCTTGGACAGCACCAGACCGTGGGCGGCGGTGCCCAGGTTGTCGGTGAAGCCGAAGACGCGGAGGTTGGTGGCGTGCTGCTTCTCCACCTCGTCGGCGATCGCCGAGATGCGGGAGGACGCGTCGGGCGACAGCTTTGCGCTGTCCTTCGAGAAGAGCACCTCGGCCTGGAGCGCGAACGTCACGGAGTCCGGCGTGTCCGAACGCCGTTCCTCGCCGCCCTGCGTCTCCACCACGGACACGAGGTCGAGCACCCGCGCGGGCGCCAGCGTGGCGCCCGCCCGCAGCTTGAGCCCGGGCGCGTTCGAGTCGACCTCCGGCGGCGGCGAGGTCTGCGCGGCGCCGGGCGGCGCGGGCGGCGTGTCGTCCGCGAAGGCGGGGGCCGCGGGCAGGACGAGGGTGAACTGCGCGACGACGGTCAGCAGCACCGCACCGGTCAGGACGGCCGCGCGGCGCCCCCGCGCGGGAGGTCGCGGCGGGGTTCTCTCGGGGGCGGACATCAGGAGATCGCAATCGTGGCGGGGTCGAGGCCCGGGAAGTCCATCTCGACCTGTGTCGTGGAGGTGGGCGGCGCGGGGAACTGCGCGTAGAAGTTGATGCTCTGGTTCGGGTCCAGGGCCGGGAGGTCCGTTGTGGTCAGCGGATTGCCCTCGGTGTCACGCAGGACGTAGTAGCGCTTCTTCTGGGCCGCGTCGACAAGTGTCATCGCCGCCAAAGAGGCCCCCCTCGCCTTCACCTGCTGCTCGTCCCCGCTCCACTTCGTCGGTGTGATCTGCCGCTTGCCGCTGACGTTCGTGATGGTTCCCGAGACCGTCAGGAAGCCACCGGCCCCGCGCGCGGCCGAAGTGAAGGTGAACTGGAAACCGTCGTTGCCCGAGACGGATGCCAGCGTCTTGGAGGGGGAGGGAGAGGAAGCGGCCGTTCCGTCGCCCTGAGGCTGAGAGGGCGCCGAGGATTCGACCGCCGGGCTGCTGCCTTCCTTTCCGTTGTCCTTGTCGCCGCCGCCGCAGGCGGTCAGCGAGAGGGTTACGGCGACCGCGGCCAGGACGCCACCCAGCGATCTCCGCGCCTTCACGCCGTGCCAAACGCTCATGTGTGCCGTTCCTTGTCGGTCGTTCAGGATGGGTTGTCAACGAGTCTGACGGTGAACAGGTCTGCCATGTCCGGGAGGAGGTCGAGGTGTTCGGGGTCGATGGTGATGTCCCCTCCGTCCGGGCAGCTCAGCGTGCCCGGGGACACCGGCTTCGGCGGTTTCTGCTCGCCGGGCGGAGGCGCGGAGGTCCCTGTCTCCGGAGGAGCGGACGGATTCGCGGCGCCGGAGGGCGCGAAAGTGCACCTCGGCTCCACCACGGCGGTGGCGGTCGCGGTTGCCTTGACACTCTCAGTGCCCGGCACCACGCTCTTGCCCACTGTGTTCTGCGTGAGGATGCCGACGGTGAATCCCCAACGGCCTGAGCCGAGGGGAGAACAGCCCGTCACCGTGGCGTCGTTCTCCGCAGCGAAGGTCGCGGCCGCGGCGCATGCCCCTCGCGCAGGCCCGATGTCCGTGCCGGTGAATATACGGGACAGGAAATCGGGGTCGAGCGCACCCGAGAGGAGGTTCTCCTTGAAGTCGTCGCGGGACTGCTGGGCGGCCGCGAGGGCGGCAGCATCAGCCGCCGACTGTCCTCCACCACGTGTGGCGCCGGCCTGCCCGACCACGAAGAACGCGAGCGCCGCGAAGAGCAGGCCCGCCACCATGACGATGTACAGCGCTGCGGCCTGCCCCGTGTCGCGTCGAACGATTGTCAGCCGCCTGCGCTCGTCACCTTGTCCACGGCGGACTTGAGTGCGTCCGCGATCGTGTCGTCGATCCCCGTCGCCACGATCGCCACGATGATCAGCGCGACCAGGATGATGATCCCCAGGTACTCGATCGAGCCCTGACCGCGGTCGCTGCGGCGCCTGAGGGCCTGTGCCGTCGTGTTCGCCCATGTGCCGGCGTACGCCTTCGCCCTGGCCGCGAATCGTTGCGTCCTGTCCGTCATGGCCCCCACCTCCGTCGCTGTCATCCCCGGTCACGACCTCTGCACGGTCGGTGACACCGGTGACGTCGGCACCGTACGGCGCATACCCGGCGGTGCGCGTGGGTCCCTGGGCCCAACGGGGGGCCCACTCGCGGTCAGCCATGGTCTTCCGGCCCCCTCCGGGCGGTGCCGTGCCAGCGGGCGATGGCCTCGCCGCGGCTGCCGGCGCCGAGCTTGGCGAAGATGCGGTTGATGTGGTTCTTGACCGTCTTCTGGCTGATGAAGCAGGCGGCGGCGATCTGCTGGTTCGTCAGCCCCGCCGCGATCAGGCCCATGATCTCCACCTCCCGTCGACTCATCCCCGACGAATGTCCCACATTGAATTGCTCTTGCAAAGATGTTGTGCCGGAATCGGCTGGGGATGTTCGTCGCCCAACATGCGTAGAGAATCGGTCAGTTCGGGCTTCGGGCAGACCTTCACCCGATGGTGCATTCGCTGCTGTGTACATCGACGTCGTGGTCGGCGGAGCGCTGCCGTGCCGTGAGCCCGCGCGCAGGGCCTCCAGGACGGCGCTCGACGCCGTGGGCGTGAGGTGGGGGCGGCCCGCGCTCACGTCCCGTACCGCTTCGGTCAACTGCGCGGCCGTGAACTCGCCGTGCACGAGGTAGCCGCCCGCTCCCCGCCGCAGCGCCTCCGTCACGGTCGCCGGTTCCCCGCTGTACGTCATCATCAGCACCGCGGCGAGCGGTACCAGGTACGGCAGGGCCGTGAGGCCGTCGCAGCGGGGCATGCGGACGTCGAGGAGGACCACGTCGGGCCGGGTGCGCAGCGCCCGCTCGTACGCCTCGCCGCCGTCTGCGGCGTCCGCCACCACCTCGATGCCGTCGGTGGCCGCGAGCAGCGCCGTGAGCCCCGCCCGTACGACGGGGTTGTCGTCGGCGACGAGGACCCTCAGCGCCGCTGCCGTCTCAGCCATGGGTGCCCGTCCTCTTCGAGGGCAGCGCCGGGAGCGGCCCCGCGCCCGGCGCCAGGGGGAGTTCGAGGCGCACCTCCGTACCCCGGACGGCCGGCCCCCTGCCCACCCTGATCCGCGCGCCGATCGACGCGGCCCGCTCCACCATGCCGATGAGGCCGAAGTGCCCCGAGCCCCGCAGCCCGTCGAGTGTGGTGCCCGGCGGCAGCCCCCGGCCGTCGTCGTGCACGCTGACGCGGAGCACCCCGCCGGTGCCCGCTTCGGCCGACACCGTGACGCGCGTCCCCCCGCCGTGCCGTACCGCGTTCTCCACGGCCTCCGCCACGATCGTCACCACCTGCCGGGCCACCGCGTACGGGACCGGTGGCAGGGCGCCCGGCCCGCCGCCCGCGGCGAACGTCACCCGCACGGCGCCGTGCCGGTCGAAGTCCCCGGCGAGCTCGCCGAGTTCCCGGCCGAGGTCGGTGTGGTCCGGACGGGCGCCGGGAACGCGCACGCGCCGCAGGTCCGAGAGCAGGTCCCGCGACTCGGCCGCCGCCCTGCGGGCCGCGCGCGCCACCGCCTCGGCCTGCCGGCGCAGCGCGGCGGGCTCCGTGGTGTCCACGGAGGCGGCCAGGCCGTCGGCGGCCAGGGCGAGACCGTGCAGGGTCTTGGCGACGGAGTCGTGCATCTCCCGTGCGAGCCTGGCGCGTTCCTCGTCCACGGCGCCCGCCGCGGCGAGCCCGGCCCGCGCCTCGGTGAGCGCCTGGCTCGCCTCGCCGAGGTCGAGCAGGAACGTCCGCAACGAACTGCCGATCGCGCCGGCCGCCAGGCACAGCCCGGGCAGCAGCAGCGGGGCGAAACCGGCACCGCGGGCCGGGCCCCCGGTCAGCGCGTGGGCGCCGGCCACCAGCAGCGACTGGAGGACCGCGAAGACGGCGGCGCCCCGCCAGCCGTAGACGAGCCCGGCGAGCAGCGGCGTGCAGATCGTGACGTACGCGAGTGTGGAGTCGGGCGACGCCGTGACCAGCAGCAACGCGCCGACGAGCATGTCCGCGGCGAGGAGCACCGGGTGGCGCAGGAGGACGGGGCCGAATCTCTCCCAGTCCCGTACGAGGACGTACGACACCATGAACGTGACGACCACCGCCGCCCCGACCAGGACGAGGGGCAGTCCCCTCGCCGTACCGCGCAGTGCGAACGGCGCCGCGAGCACGATCATTGCCATGCGGAAGCCGAGGACCTGCCGGCACAGCGCCTGGAGCGCGTTGACCTGGAGGGGCAGCGGCGGGACGTGCCGCGGGCCGCGGCCGCCTCCGAAGCGGTACGCCGCACCGCTCACCGCGACGCGTACCGCGCGCGCCGCGGCGCCCGGCGCCGCCGCGCATGCCCGGGCC
>NZ_JAKGCV010000151.1 GCF_021556455.1 Streptomyces fuscigenes
CGCGAACGTCCCCGCCGTGAGCTTCGCCAGGGCGTCGGGCGCCAGCTCCACCTCCAGGCCCCGGCGGCCCGCCGAGACGTAGACCGTCGCGTGCCCCGCCGCCGACGCGTCCACCACCGTGCGCAGCGCCCGCCGCTGGCCCAGCGGGGAGATGCCCCCGCGCACGTAGCCCGTCGTGCGCTCGGCCGCGACCGGGTCGGCCATCGCCGCGCGCTTGCCGCCGACCGCCGCGGCCAGGGCCTTGAGATCCAGCTGGCCGGTCACCGGCACGACGGCCACCGTCAGCTCGCCGTCGACGTCCGCCACCAGGGTCTTGAAGACCAGCCCGGGCTCGACGCCGAGCGCCTCGGCGGCCTCCTCGCCGTAACTCGGGGCCGCGGGGTCGTGCTCGTACGCGTGCAGCGTGTACGGCACGCCGGCCGCCGCCAGCGCGGTCGTCGCGGGGGTGCCGCCCCCGCCCTTCCTCTGCTTCTTCGCCATCCGGCCGTGCCCGTCAGTTCAGGTTCGTCGGGGTCGTCGTCAGGTCCGTCGCGGGGAGCGACGGCAGTTTGCGGATCACCGCGGTCTCCGCACGCAGGAGCTTCAGCTCCAGGCGCAGCCGCGACGCCGTGTCCGTCGCCTCCAGCAGCTGCTGCTTCGCCGGCACGTCCAGCATCGCGGCCGCCGCGACCAGGTAGGAGACCACGGGCGGTTCGCCCGGGAGCTCCTCGTCGTCCGGCAGGCTCCGCTCGCTCGCGCCCGCCAGCCGCTGCTGATAGGTGCGAAACGCCCGCAGCACGCCCTCTGCGAGTGCCTCCGCGTCCTCGCCGGACTCCTCGGGCACCTCCTCCACCTGAGCGGTCAGGTAGGGCCCGGAGGCGTCCACGGACAGCAGCCGGACCCGGGTCGTGCCGGTCGCCACCACCTCGAAGCTGCCGTCGGGCCGCTCCCGGATCGTGGCGGCGTCGGCGACACAGCCCATGCCGTGGAAGGAGTCGAGCGGGGCATCGCCGAAACCGGCCGAGGGCCCGCGCTCGGGCACGGACGTCGGATCCGGCATGCCGGGGGAGGTCACCGCGACCTCGTGCCCGTCGCGGATCGCGACGACGACGAACCGCCGCGCCTCGGGATCGTCGGTCTTGAGCAACTCCCGCATCATCGCGCGGTAGCGCTCCTCGAAAACGTTCAGCGGCAGCACGAGGCCGGGGAACAGGACCGCGTTGAGCGGGAACAGGGGGAGGCTTGCCGTGGTCACGACCAGCAAGCCTAGTGGGCGATCGGCCCTCCCCGGCCAGGTCTCGGGCACAAAGGCATGCCGGATGCCACCTGGAGCCGCACGCCGTCCCTCGTTTCCAGGAAGTCCCGCAGCGGATCGTCGCTGAAGCGGGTCCACGGGAACGACGTCGCGTACGGCCCGATCAGGCGGAACTGCTCCAGCGCCTCCGTCCACCGCTCGCGCCGCACCAGCACGTACGCGAGGAGGTTGCGGGCCTCGGCCGGCCACGGGTCGCCCGCCCGGTAGTGCCCCGACATCCCGATCGCGAGGTCCGCGGCCCGGTCCATGCGGTCCGCCTGCACCGGGGAGGGCACGCAGTCCAGCAGTTGCTGGAACGCGGCCCGCACGGGCAGCGTCCGGATCAGGGAGGCGGGCAGCGCGTCGTGGGCCGCGTCCTCGGCGAAGTCCAGGCACTCGCGGTGCGAGCCGTACCACTGCGCCGACAGGTACAGCAGGGCCGAGACGTGGCAGCCGTAGTGGTGCGCGCTGCGCCGCACCGCCTGCGCCCACAGCTCCTCGAAGTGGCCGTGCGAAGCGTGCGTGCCCCGCGCGTGGTCCAGCGCGACGCGCCACGGCACCGGGTCGCGCTCGTCGCCCCCGGCCGCCGCGTCGATCAGGGGGCCCGCCTCCCGCAGCAGTTCGACGCGGGCGGGCGACTCCCAGGCCCTGCGGACCGCGAGCTCGGCGCCCACCACCAGGGCGTCCGGATCGTGGGGCGCCGCGCGCAGCCAGCGCGTCAGCCAGCCGTCCCGCCGGTGGGCGAACGCCGCGAGCTTCATCACATAGCGGTCGCGACTCTCCCACTCGGCTCCCTCGCGGGTCGTCGCGAGCAGCTTGGCCGCGTCCTCGTACTCGCCGGCGGCGGCCGACAGCAGCGCGGGCGCGAGCTGCCCGTCCGGGGCGTCGAGCAGGACCGCGTCGTCCGGCGGCAGCCCGGCCGCGAGCAGCGGGGTGTGTCTGACCATACGCGCGGCACTGATCAGAGCGCGAAGCAAAGACATGGTGCGGACCATTCAAAACCGCAGGTCGCGGAGGCGCCAGGGGGTATCTGTGAAGCTTTCGTACGGGGCGGGAGGGTTGTACCTTCCGGCGTCAAGAGCCAGTAAAGAAAGCGTGACCGGAGGTGACCGTCCGTGATCAATCGGGCGGCGGGGCTCCCGGATGAGCGCCGGGGAGGGTCCTCCGAGGGCTCCGGCGGCCTCCCCCGACCGGACCGCCGCCCGCCTCGGCCGCTTCCCCGACCTGACTCTCCGCCCCGTCCCCCGCCTCCGCCGCGCCCGGCGCCGTCCGCGGGGGGCGCGCGGCGCGGCCGCTCACGCCCCGCACGTCTCATATCACCCACTGATACGGACGGTCGAGGGCCCTTTCCGGTCTGCGAGAATTGGACCCGTGATCTCACGAATCGACCTGCGCGGCGACGCCCTCCCCGAGGGCGCCGCCCTGCGTGCCCTGCTGCCCCGTGCCGAGTTCGACGTGGAAGCCGCCCTGGAGAAGGTGCGGCCCATCTGCGAGGACGTACGCCATCGCGGCGCGGAGGCGGTCCTTTCGTGGGGCGAGAAGTTCGGCGACGGCCGGCCCGCGCGGCTGCGCGTCCCGGCCGAGGCGCTGCGTGGCGCCCTCCGGGAACTCGACCCGGCCGTCCGCGCGGCCCTGGAGGAGTCCATCCGCCGGGCCCGCATCGTCCACCGCGACCAGCGGCGCACCGACACCACCACCCGGGTCGTCCCCGGCGGCACCGTCACCGAGCGGTGGGTGCCGGTCGGGCGCGTCGGCCTCTACGTGCCGGGCGGCCTGTCGGTCTACCCGTCGTCCGTCGTGATGAACGTCGTCCCCGCCCAGGAGGCCGGGGTGGACGGCATCGCCGTCGCCTCGCCGGCCCAGGCCGACTTCGGCGGCCTGCCGCACCCGACGATCCTCGCCGCCTGCGCGCTGCTCGGCGTCGACGAGGTGTACGCGGCGGGCGGCGCCCAGGCCGTCGCGATGTTCGCGTACGGCATCCCCGGGCCCGACGGCTGCCGCCCGGTCGACCTCGTCACCGGCCCCGGCAACATCTACGTGGCCGCCGCGAAGCGCCTGCTGAAGGGCGTCGTCGGCATCGACGCCGAGGCCGGCCCCACCGAGATCGCCGTCCTCGCCGACGCCACCGCCGACCCGGTGCACGTCGCCGCCGACCTCATCAGCCAGGCCGAGCACGACCCGATGGCCGCCGCCGTGCTGGTCACCGACTCCGCCGACCTCGCCGAGGCCGTCGAGCGGGAACTCGTCCCCCAGGTCGGGGCGAGCAAGCACGCCGAGGCGCGCATCCGGCCCGCACTCGCCGGGCGGCAGTCCGCGGTCGTCCTCGTCGCCTCCCTCGACGACGGCCTGCGCGTCGTGGACGCGTACGCCGCCGAGCACCTGGAGATCCAGACCGCCGACGCGGCCGCCGTCGCCGCCCGCGTCCGCAACGCCGGCGCGATCTTCGTCGGCCCCTACGCGCCCGTCTCCCTCGGCGACTACGCGGCCGGCTCCAACCACGTCCTGCCCACCGGCGGCTGCGCCTGCCACTCCTCGGGCCTGTCCGTCCAGTCCTTCCTGCGCGGCATCCACGTCGTGGACTACACGCGCGACGCGCTCGCCGAGGTCGCCCACCACGTGGTAACGCTCGCCGAGGCGGAGGACCTGCCGGCGCACGGCGCCGCGCTCAAGGCCCGGTTCGGGTGGAAGGTGCCGCAGAAGTGACCCGCACGACCTCCGGCGGCACGGGCCCCGGCCCCGCGCGAGCCGTCCGCATGGACGACCTGCCCATCCGCGACGAGCTGCGCGGCCAGTCCCCGTACGGCGCGCCGCACCCCGACGTGCCCGTCCAGCTCAACGTCAACGAGAACCCGTACCCGCTGCCCGACGCCCTCGTCGAGCGGATCGCGGAGAAGGTCCGCGAGGCCGCCCGCGGCCTCAACCGCTACCCGGACCGGGACGCCGTCGAGCTGCGCACCCAACTCGCGGCGTACCTCACCCGCACCGGCGGCCACCCGGTGACCGCGGCGAACGTGTGGGCGGCCAACGGCTCCAACGAGATCCTCCAGCAGCTGCTCCAGGCCTTCGGCGGCCCCGGGCGCACCGCGCAGGGCTTCGAGCCCTCGTACTCGATGCACAGCCTCATCGCGCGCGGCACCACCACCGGCTGGATCTCCGGCCCCCGCCACGACGACTTCACCATCGACGTCGACGCGGCCGTCGCGGCCGTCGCCGAGCACCGCCCGCACGTGGTGTTCGTCACCACGCCCAACAACCCCACCGGCACCGCGGTCGACGCCGACACCGTCCTCGCCCTGTACGAGGCGGCGCAGCGCGCCCGGCCGTCCCTGTTCGTCGTCGACGAGGCGTACGCCGAGTTCAGCCACAAGCCTTCGCTGCTGCCGCTGGTCGAGGGCCGGCCGAACCTCGTCGTGTCGCGGACGATGTCGAAGGCGTTCGGCGCCGCGGGCCTGCGGCTCGGCTACCTCGCCGCCGACCCGGCCGTGGTGGACGCCGTGCAGCTCGTCCGGCTGCCGTACCACCTCTCCGCCGTCACGCAGGCCACCGCGCTCGCCGCCCTGGAACACACCGATACTCTGCTCGGGTATGTCGAGCAGCTGAAGACCGAGCGGGATCGCCTGGTCGAGGAATTGAGGGCACTCGGTTTCGAGGTCACGGACTCCGACGCGAACTTCGTGCAGTTCGGCCTCTTCGAGGACGCGCAGGCCGCATGGCAGCACATCCTCGACCGGGGAGTGATCGTCCGGAACAACGGCGTGCCGGGCAGGCTCCGCGTCACCGCGGGCACCCCCGCCGAGAACGACGCGTTCCTCGACGCGGTACGCGATCTCAAGAAGGAGCAGAGCGCATGAGTCGCATCGGCCGAGTCGAACGCAGTACGAAAGAGACGTCCGTCGTCGTGGAGATCGACCTCGACGGCACGGGACGGGTCGAGGTCGCGACCGGGGTCGGCTTCTTCGACCACATGCTCGACCAGCTCGGCAGGCACGGCCTGTTCGACCTCACGGTCAAGACCGAGGGCGACCTGCACATCGACTCGCACCACACCATCGAGGACACGGCCCTCGCACTCGGCGCCGCGTTCCGCCAGGCGCTCGGCGACAAGGTCGGCATCTACCGCTTCGGCAACTGCACGGTGCCGCTGGACGAGTCCCTCGCCCAGGTCACCGTGGACCTGTCGGGCCGGCCGTACCTCGTGCACACCGAGCCCGAGACCATGGCGCCGATGATCGGGTCGTACGACACGACGATGACGCGCCACATCCTGGAGTCCTTCGTGGCCCAGGCGCGCGTCGCGCTGCACGTCCACGTGCCCTACGGCCGCAACGCCCACCACATCGTCGAGTGCCAGTTCAAGGCGCTCGCGCGGGCCCTGCGCTACGCGTCCGAGCGCGACCCGCGCGCCGTCGGCATCCTGCCCTCCACGAAGGGCGCCCTCTAGAGATGACCGGGCTCAACACCATCCTCATCCTGCTGGGGCTCTTCCTCGCCGGCGGCGTGTACTCGTTCGCCAAGCAGAAGCTCCCCGTGGGCGTCGTCGTGCTGCTCGGGCTCTCGTCCGTGTTCTGCCTGGCCGCCGGCATACTGCGGATCCAGGGACTGTGGAGTTGACCGCAGCGCCCCTCCTCCCCGCCGCGAGGCCGTTCACCGCCGTGGCCGTCTCCGGCCCGGCACCGCTGCCGGCGGCACCGGCCGCCCGTGCCGCGGCACCCGCCCCCGCCCCCGTTCCAGGACGGACGACATGAGCAAGAACGTCGTGATCTTCGACTACGGCTTCGGCAACGTGCGCTCCGCCGAGCGCGCCGTCGCCCGGGCCGGCGCCGACGTCGAGATCACCCGCGACTACGACCGCGCGATGAGCGCCGACGGGCTGCTGGTCCCCGGCGTCGGCGCGTTCTCCGCCTGCATGGCCGGCCTGACCGCCGCCCGCGGCGACTGGATCGTCGGCCGCCGCCTGGCCGGCGGCCGGCCCGTCCTCGGCATCTGCGTCGGCATGCAGATCCTCTTCGAGCGCGGCATCGAGCACGGCGTCGAGGCCGAGGGCCTCGCCGAGTGGCCCGGAGCCGTCGCACCCCTGGCCGCCGACGTCGTCCCCCACATGGGCTGGAACACGGTCGACGCCCCCGAAGACAGCGAGCTGTTCGCCGGGCTCGACCGCGACGCCCGCTTCTACTTCGTCCACTCCTACGCCGTGCACGACTGGGAGCTGGAGGTGACCAACCCCCGTATACGCGCCCCGAAGGTCACCTGGGCCACGCACGGCGAACGGTTCGTCGCCGCCGTCGAGAATGGCGCGCTGTGGGCCACCCAGTTCCACCCCGAGAAGTCCGGCGACGCCGGAGCGCAGCTGCTCACCAACTGGATCGGAACCCTTTGATGCAGTCGACACCCCCGCTCGAACTCCTTCCCGCCGTGGACGTGCGCGACGGCCGGGCCGTGCGCCTCGTGCACGGCGAGTCGGGCACGGAGACCTCCTACGGCTCCCCGCTGCAGGCGGCGCTCGCCTGGCAGGCCGCGGGCGCCGAGTGGCTGCACCTGGTCGACCTCGACGCGGCGTTCGGCACCGGCGACAACCGCGCGCTGCTCGCCGAGGTCACCGGCACGATGGACATCAAGGTCGAACTCTCCGGCGGCATCCGCGACGACGACACGCTCGCCGCCGCCCTCGCCACCGGCTGCACCCGCGTCAACCTCGGCACCGCCGCCCTGGAGAACCCCGCATGGGTCGCCAAGGTCATCGCCTCCCACGGCGACAAGGTCGCGGTGGGCCTCGACGTGCGCGGCACGACGCTGCGCGGCCGCGGCTGGACCCGCGACGGCGGCGACCTCTACGAGGCCCTGGCCCGCCTCGACTCCGAGGGCTGCGCCCGCTACGTCGTCACCGACATCGCCAAGGACGGCACCCTGCAGGGCCCCAACCTCGACCTGCTCAAGAGCGTCTGCGCGGCGACCGACCGGCCCGTCGTGGCCTCCGGCGGCGTCTCGTCCCTCGACGACCTGCGCGCCATCGGCTCCCTCACGGCCGCAGGCGTCGAAGGGGCCATCATCGGGAAGGCGCTGTACGCGAAGGCATTCACCTTGGAGGAGGCGCTTGCGGTGGTGAAGCGATGACCGGTACGGAGATCACGGAGACGGCCGGCGGCATCAGGAGGCTGTCCACGGACGGCCCCTGGGAGGAGAGCTACGGCTACTCGCGCGCGGTCCGGCTGCCGAACGGGCTGGTCCTCGTCTCGGGGTGCACGTCCGTCGTGGGCGGCCGGATCGCCGACGGCAGCCCCTACGAGCAGACCAAGACGGCCTTCGGCGTCGCCGTCAGCGCCCTGCGCGAACTGGACCTCGACACCGCCGACGTCGTGCGCACCCGCATGTACATCACGCACTCCCGCGACGCGGACGACGTGGGCCGCGCCCACCGCGAGCTGTTCCACGCGGTGCGCCCGGCCGCCTCGATGATCGTCGTGGCGGGGTTCGTCGACCCGAGCCTCGTCGTCGAGGTCGAGGTCGAGGCGTACCGGGCGCCCGGCGCCGACGCGCCGGGAGCGGGGCTGTGAGCGTCGCGGTCCGCGTGATCCCCTGCCTGGACGTGGACGCCGGCCGGGTGGTCAAGGGCGTCAACTTCCAGAACCTGCGCGACGCGGGCGACCCCGTCGAGATGGCGCGCCTGTACGACGCGGAGGGCGCCGACGAGCTGACGTTCCTCGACATCACCGCCTCGTCCGGCGACCGCGAGACGACCTACGACGTCGTGCGCCGCACCGCCGAGCAGGTCTTCATCCCGCTGACCGTGGGCGGCGGGGTGCGCACCGCCGACGACGTCGACAAGCTGCTGCGCGCGGGTGCGGACAAGGTCGGCGTGAACACCGCCGCCATCGCCCGGCCCGAACTGCTGCGCGAGATCGCGGAGCGCTTCGGCCGGCAGGTGCTGGTCCTGTCCGTCGACGCCCGCCGCACGCCCTCGGGCGCCTTCGAGGTCACCACGCACGGCGGCCGTCGCGGCACCGGCATCGACGCCGTCGAGTGGGCGGAGCGCGCCGCCGACCTCGGGGCGGGGGAGATCCTGCTCAACTCGATGGACGCGGACGGCACGAAGGACGGCTACGACACGGAGCTGATCCGCGCCGTCCGCGCCCGGGTCCGCATCCCGGTCGTCGCCTCCGGCGGCGCGGGCCGCCTCGCCGACTTCGCCCCCGCGGTCGAGTCCGGGGCGGACGCGGTGCTCGCCGCGTCCGTCTTCCACTTCGGCGACCTGCGCATCGGCGAGGTCAAGACGACCCTGCGCGATGCGGGCCATCCGGTGCGCTGAGGCGCGCCGGGGCCCGCACGCGGCCCGAGCGGGCGGCGCGAACCCCGTGCGGGCCCGGCCCGGACCCGGGGAACCCCGTGCGGGCGCGCCCGTGCCGAACCGGCGCGCCCCCGGCGGGATCAGACGCCCAGCTTCGCGTCCATCACCTTGGACACCGCGTCCTTGTCGCCCTCGGTCGTCACGTTCGCCTGTTCCTGCCGGCCCGAAAGGAACAGCGTCAGCTCTCCCGGCTCGCCGGTCACCGTGACCACCGGCGTGCCCTTGTGCGCGACCGCCGTCCGCCCGTCCGGGCGGCGCAGGACGAGCCCCACCGGGGACTTGCGGCCCATCAGCCGCGCGCCCTTCTCCAGCCGCGACCACAGGGCGTCCGCGAAGACCGGGTCGATCTCGCGGGGCGTCCAGTCCGGCTGCGCGCGGCGCACGTCCTCCGCGTGGATGTAGAACTCCGTCGTGTTCGCCGCCTCGTCCACCTGTTTGAGGCCGAACGGCGACATCCTGCCCGGTCCCGTGCGGACCATCTGGAGCAGTTCCTCGTAGGGCTTGCCGACGTACTCGGCCTGCACCCGGTCGAGGCGCCCGCGCAGCGCCGGGATGACCGTGCCGCCCGCGGCGTCGGGGCGTCTGTCCCGTACCACCACGTGCGCGGCCAGATCCCGGGTGAGCCAGCCGTCGCACAGGGTCGGGGCGTCCGGGCCCGCCGCCTCCAACAGGTCGGCGAGCAGAAGTCGTTCACGCTTGGCATGGGTCGACATGCCCGCAAGCGTACGGCCGCCCCCCGCCGTCCGCCCAGTGGGCGCCCCGTCGGGACCCCGCCCGGGCGCGGCAGAATGGGGGACATGACCACCTCGCTCGACCCCGCCGTCGCCCGACGCCTCAAGCGCAACGCCGACGGCCTCTTCCCCGCCATCGCCCAACAGCACGACACGGGCGAGGTCCTCATGCTCGGCTGGATGGACGACGAGGCGCTGCACCGCACCCTCACCACTGGCCGGTGCACCTACTGGTCCCGCAGCCGGCGGGAGTACTGGGTCAAGGGCGACACCTCCGGGCACGCCCAGCACGTGAAGTCCGTCGCCCTCGACTGCGACGGCGACACCGTACTGGTCAAGGTCGACCAGGTGGGGGCCGCCTGCCACACCGGCGACCGGACCTGCTTCGACGCCGGCACGCTGCCGCTCGCGGCCGAGTAGGGTCAGCCGCCATGGATCTCGAGACGTTCCGCAAGCTGGCGGTGGACCGCCGCGTCATCCCCGTGAGCCGCAGGCTGCTCGCGGACGGCGACACCCCGGTGGGCCTGTACCGCAAGCTCGCCGCCGAACGCCCCGGCACCTTCCTGCTGGAGTCCGCCGAGCAGGGCTCCTGGTCGCGCTACTCCTTCATCGGCGTGCGCTCCTCCGCCGCGCTGACCGAGCGCGACGGCTCCGTGCACTGGCTCGGCACCCCGCCCGTCGGCGTCCCCACCGCCGGCGACCCGCTCGCCGCGCTGCGCGCCACCCTGGAGGCCCTGCACACGCCCCGCGACCTGACCGAGGGCCTCGGGCTGCCCCCGTTCACCGGCGGAATGGTCGGCCACCTGGGCTTCGACATCGTGCGCCGCCTGGAGAAGAAGATCGGCGACCACGCCCGCGACGACCTGCGGCTGCCCGAGCTGACGATGCTGCTCACCTCGGACCTCGCCGTCCTGGACCACCAGACCGGCACCGTGCTGCTGATCGCCAACGCCATCAACCACAACGACCTCGACAGCGGGGTCGAGGAGGCCTACGAGGACGCCGTCGCCCGGCTCGACGCCATGGCCGCCGACCTGGCGAAGCCCACCGACTCCGTCCCCACCGCCCTGCCGCCCTCCGAACTGCCCGAGTACACCGCCCTGTGGGGCGGCGCCGAGTTCCGGGCCGCCGTCGAGGACATCAAGGAGCGCATCCGGGCCGGAGAGGCCTTCCAGGTCGTGCCCTCGCAGCGCTTCGAGACCCCGTGCACGGCCAGCGCCCTCGACGTCTACCGCGTGCTGCGCACCACGAACCCGAGCCCGTACATGTACCTCTTCCGCTTCCCGGGAGACGACGGAGAGGTCGCCTTCGACGTCGTCGGGTCGAGCCCGGAGGCGCTCGTCAAGGTCGAGGACGGGCGCGCCCTCGTGCATCCCATCGCGGGGACCCGGCCGCGCGGCGCCACACCCCGCGAGGACCAGGAACTCGGCGACGAGCTGCTCGCCGACCCCAAGGAGCGTGCCGAGCACCTGATGCTCGTCGACCTCGGCCGCAACGATCTCGGCCGGGTGTGCGAACCCGGCAGCGTCGAGGTCGTCGACTTCATGACCGTCGAGCGCTACTCCCACGTGATGCACATCGTCTCCACGGTCACCGGCCGGGTCGCGCCCGGCCGCAGCGCCTTCGACGTCCTCACCGCCTGCTTCCCCGCGGGCACCCTCTCCGGCGCGCCCAAGCCGCGGGCCCTGCAGATCATCGACGAGCTGGAGCCGAGCAGGCGCGGCGTGTACGGCGGCTGCGTGGGCTACCTCGACTTCGCGGGCGACTCCGACACGGCCATCGCGATCCGCACCGCCCTGCTGCGCGACGGCACCGCCTACGTGCAGGCCGGCGCCGGGATCGTCGCCGACTCGGACCCCGTCGCCGAGGACACCGAGTGCCGCAACAAGGCCGCGGCCGTGCTGCGCGCCGTGCACACCGCGAACCGGCTGCCGCGCACGCGGGAGCGGCAGCCCCGCACCGACTGAAGCGCGCCGCGGGCCGTAAGGGATAGTGGAGGGCGTGACAGCGCTACCCGCCCCCCGTGAGGGGACCCACGACCGGACCCGCGCGGCAGGCGCCCCGAGCGGCCGCCGCAGCCTCGCAGCAGCCCTGCTCCTGGGCGCCGCCGGCGCCGCGGTGGCGCTCGTCGCCTCGGGGCAGATCTGGGCCAGGGGCGCCGCCGCCGTCGGTGGCGGCTCCGTGACCGTGACGGCCGACGGCCGCGACGTGACGGGCGTCCCGGCCGCGCTCGCCGTGGTGGGCCTGGCCGCGCTGGTCGCCGTCTTCGCGGTCAGGCGCGCGGGCCGGTTCGTCGTCTCGCTGGTGCTGGCGCTCAGCGGCGCGGGCGCGGCGGTCTCCGCCGTCCTCGGCGGCACCGGCTCCGGCGCGCTGGACGAGAAGGCCGCGCAGACCACCGGCGACGCCTCGGCGACCGTGCACGCGCTCAGCCACACCGTATGGCCGTACGTGACGGCGGCGGCCGGCGTGCTCATCCTGCTGGCGGGCCTGCTCGCGCTCGGCTACGGACGGCGCTGGCCCGCCATGTCCGGCCGCTACGAGCGGGGCACGGGCGCGGCGGGCATCAAGGCCGCGGCCCGCCGCAAGCCGGTCGTGGACCCGGACCGCCCGGAGGACCTGTGGAAGGCCCTCGACCGGGGCGAGGACCCGACCGGCGGAAGCTGAGGGCCCGCGAGGCCGCGCCCCGGCCCGCGAGGGCCCG
>NZ_JAKGCV010000152.1 GCF_021556455.1 Streptomyces fuscigenes
GCCGCCGCGGCGCCGGGCGCGGCAGCGAGCGCACCGCCCGCGGCGAGGGCCGCACCGGCGGACAGCAGGGCGGCCCGGGAACGCAGCGGGCCGGGCAGCGAGGGGTGCGGCGGAGTCACAGAGCGGTCCTTCGGTCGTCGGCCTGCCCCGGCCGATGCCGGGTGATCACAAGCATGTTCCACCGGGACGCCGCTCCAACCCCCTCCGGAGCGGGCACCGCAACCGGAACGTGTGAAGCCGTCCTCGGCGCACCCCGCCCCGCCCACCGCTCGCGCCGGGACCGCGCCCCCCCCATTGTCGGGAATGAAAACCATTGCCGCAGGGTTGTGGCGTCCGAAGGCGTCGAGCGGAAGGCGGTGGGCCCATGAAGGTCCGGAACTCGTTGAAGGCCCTGAAGGCCGTGCCCGGAGCGCAGGTCGTGCGCCGCAGGGGCCGTGTCTTCGTGATCAACAAGAAGGAGCCGAGGTCCAAGGCCCGCCAGGGCTGACCTCGACCGGCGCACAAGGGGCACCCGGACGGGTGCCCCTTCGCCGTGTCGGGCCCGGCTGCGCCGCGCGCCGGCCGACGTCCGCCCCGCGGCGGTTGCCCGCGCCGCAGCCGGGCCCGTATTCGTAGCGGAGCCCCTGTCCGTACCTGGCCGGCAGTACCTGCCGGGCCCGTACCTGTGTCGTGCACGCACGTCTGTGCCGAGCCCGTAACCGGGCCGTGCCCGGCCGCCTCTCGCACTCGCTGAGCTGAGGAGGCCGAAGCGGCTCCGCCGCTCGGCTTCACCGCCCCCGGGGAGGGGCGGCGGCACACCGTACGCACGTGGTGGCGGCCGGTCGCACCTCAAGGCGTTCCGGCGGTATGGCCTCGCCGCACGCCTCGCACCGTCCGTAGTCGCCCCGCTCCAGCCGGTCCAGGGCCAGGTCGACCTCGCTCACATGCTCGCGCTCGCGCGCCAGCAGTGCCACCACGTGCGCGCGCTCGAACGCGGTGCTCGACCCCTCCGGATCGTGCTCGTCGTCGACCGCGACCAGCGCGTTGGCCTCGACGATCCCCTCGAACTCGCGTGTCAGCGCGGCGATCTGCCCGACCGCGCCCGCCCGCTCGCGTTCCAGGCGTGCGCGGACGGTCGGTTCCTCACCGGAGGACACACCGGCCTTACGGGACGAATCACTCACGCCGTGGGGAACGCCCCGGCGGGGACACTCATTCCGTCCCACCTGGCCCGCTTGGTCCCCTCGTCCGTCGGGCCGAGCGGCGCCCACGGCTCGGACGTGACCCGGCGGCCCGCTGTCTCGGCCCGGCGGAGGGCGGTCCGCGCTACTCCACGGCGGGCAGGAGCCCGGCGGCCGGGGCGGCCATGTCCGTCAGCTGGTGGAGCTGGCTCAGCTGGCCGACGCTCCCCTGGAGCTGCCCGGTGACGGTCGGCACCTGGGCCTTCTCGTTCGCGGGCATTCCCGCGGTCGTCAGCCCGTCGAGAGTGTCGGCCACGCTGATCGACTGCGGAGCCACCACCGGCTGGACGGCGGAGGCGGTCGAGACACCGAGGCCGGAGGCGCCGGCGGTGAGGGCGATGAACGTGGCGATGCGTCGAGTGGAGATCATGCCCTCCACAACGCCCCAGTCCCCCCGGAGTCACGGCATCCCTCCGGCGCGACACCGCACCGGCGGTCCCCGCCGCCCCGGCGGCCGCCCGCACCGACCTGCGCGGACGAGAATCCAGAGGCCCCGCCCGGGGCCCCGCCGAGCCTCCGCCGTTCGGATGCCGCACATGCGTCGGTGCCGTCCCGCGGGACCGTCCCGCCCGTACGGGTGGTCGTCGGAGCGTGCCTGCGACCCGTGACCGACCCCGGAGCTGCCACGAAACCCGACGCGACGAGACCCGACCCGACGCGACCAAACGCGTCAGGACGGGGAAGCACGGCCAGGGGCCGGGCCGGGTCAGAAGGATCTGCGCCCCTGAAGGTGGCACGCGCCGCCGCAGCAGCGCTCACGTCTCCCCGGGTGACACGACCTCCTCCACCGCGACGGGAACGGCGACTCAGTGAAGATCGATCGTTGGCACGACACCACCTTCCCGAACCACCCGGCGAGAACGGTCGCCATCCCATCCCCGACCCACGCCGTCGGCCGCACGCCGACGCGGTGATGCGGACTCTGTGGCACCTGCGTGGCACGGATGCGATCACAACCTAGGGCCAGTTCAAGAGGACCAAGCCTCTGAACTGGCCCTTCGTTGCGTGCCCCAGCAGGATCAGCGATGGGGACCGGGCCGTCGCCGACCGGCTCGGAGTCATGACCGAGGCGATGACGGGTGGTCTCGAGACCCTCCTCGGAGGAGGGTCTGGAGCAGCAGTAGCAGCGAGAGCGCCGCTATGGCTCCTGACATGAAGGGGCCGACCCGAGAGAGCGTCTTCCGGGCCAGGCCTTGCTGTGCTGACCCCTCACCTCTTCTGTAAATTCTTACTGTGCTGCTTTTACTTGCTTTACTCTCTCTGTTTGCGTTAGTCTTGAGCGGTCGACACCGACAAGCAAAGGGGGATGGGCGTGAGTCCGACCATCGAGGTTGATGAACAGACGTATCGCTCTATCGAGTTCGCCGCTCGTATGAGCAATGCCACTGCGAGTGAGGTTGTCGCTCGGCTCGTGAGGGCCGCAAGCGCACCGCCTTCCGTGTCGGCTGCAACGAGTGAGGGGGGAGCGGTGCCGGCACCCAAGATCGGCGTGTACGTCGACTACGAAGGTCATCGCACGCATGGAAGCTATGACCCGGAGACGAAGCGGATCGACATCACGTCGGGGCCGCTCGCTGGGCAGAGCTTCAAGACGCCCACTGGTGCAGCTCGGGCAGTGGTGATCCACTACAAGCCGGAGGTCAACCCAAACCGCAACGGCTGGTCATTCTGGGTGCGTGATGACGGATCTGGCGAGGTCCTGCAGACCATCCGGCACTCGACGTGAGCCGTGTAGCTCTTGTCATGTGTGGCGGACTGCCCGGGGCAGGGAAATGGACGTAGTGGCACGCGTGTGGCACGGCGCCTGAAACGGGGAAGGGCCAGCTCGGGAAAACAACCTCTCCTGAGCTGGCCCCTCTTGTTGTGCCCCCGGCAGGATTCGAACCTGCGACACCCGCTTTAGGAGAGCGGTGCTCTATCCCCTGAGCTACGAAGGCGCAGCTACAGGGTAGCGGATCCGGTGCCCTGTGCTCGCTTGGGTTCTGCGGCCGGGCTCGGCGTCCGGGGGGCCAGGTCGGGCGCCCGGGCGGGGGCCCGGACCCGGGCGGGCGGAGTGGCTCGGCGCAGCCGGTGCCGCGGTTGCGGCCGGGCCCTGCGTGTACGCGGGGTGTCGCGGGGAGGCGCGGCGGGCGATGGTTGGGGTGGGCGCTGGGCGCTGCGGGCAGCGGGCGGGTGTGCGGTGCGCCGGCGTGGTGGCGGTGGGATCGGAGCGTAGGTCCGGCAACGAACGAGCGAGGGGAGCGGGTATGGAGCGGTCCATCGCCGATCTTGTGTTTGCCGGGGGCCCGGTGTATGTGGGGGACGGGCCGCGGACCCGGGCCGATTTCGTGGCGGTGCGGGGCGGACGGATCGTCGCGGTCGGGCGTGGGGACGCACGCGCCCGGGAGTACGTGGGGGCGTCGACCGAGGTGGTGCCGTTGCGGGGGCGGCTGCTCATCCCCTCGTTCCAGGACGCGCACGTGCATCCCGTCGGCGGGGGGACGGAGCTGGGGCAGTGCGACCTGGCGGGGCTGACCACGCGGGACGAATACCTGCGCGTGGTCGCCGCCTACGCGGGCTCGTACGAAGGTCCGTGGATCACCGGCGGCGGGTGGGCGCTGGAGGCCTTTCCCGCGAGCGGGCCGACGCGGGAGGCACTGGACGCCGTCGTGCCCGACCGTCCCGTCTACCTCCTCAACCGGGACCACCACGGCGCGTGGGTGAACTCGCGAGCCCTGGAACTCGCGGGCGTGGACCGGAACACCCCCGAACCGGTCGACGGCCGGATCGAGCGCGAGGCCGACGGGTCGCCGTCCGGCATGCTCCAGGAGGGAGCGATGGCGCTCGTCGGGGCCCTGCTGCCGCCGCGAACGGACGACGAGCACGTCGAAGCGCTGCTGCGCGCCCAGCGGTTGCTCCACTCCCTTGGCGTCACGGCCTGGCAGGACGCCATCATCGGCACCTATGCCAACATGAGCGATCCGACGGCCGCCTACGTCTCTGCGATCGCCTCCGGCACCCTGACCATGCGCGTCGTGGGCGCCCTATGGTGGGACAGGACGCGCGGCGCGGAGCAGATCCCGGAGCTGGTGGCCCGGCGCGACGCGGCCCGCGCCCACGGCCTCGACTACTCGACCGTGAAGATCATGCTCGACGGGATCGCCGAGAACGGCACCGCCGCCATGCTGGGGCCCTACCGGGACCGCTGCGGTCATCCCACCGGCAACAGCGGGATCAGCTTCGTGCCGCCCTCCGAACTCGCCCCTCACGTCGCGGCCTTGGACGCACTCGACTTCCAGACCCACTTCCACGCCCTCGGCGACCGCGCCGTGCGAGACGCCCTGGACGCCGTCGAAGCGGCGCGCCGCGCCAACGGCATGCGCGACACCCGACCCCACCTCGCCCACCTGCAAGTGGTCGACCCGGCCGACGTCCCCCGCTTCGCCCGCCTCGGTGCGACAGCCAACCTGCAAGCACTCTGGGCGGCCCACGAGCCGCAGATGGACGACCTCACCCTCCCCTTCCTCGCGCCCGAACGGGCCGCCCGGCAGTATCCGTTCGGCGACCTCCTGCGGGCCGGCACCACCCTCGCGGCGGGCAGCGACTGGCCCGTCAGCAGTCCCGATCCGCTCGCCGCGATCCACGTCGCCGTGAACCGCACCCTGCGCCACGCCCCGGAGGGCACCCCCGCCTTCCTGCCCGGACAGCGCCTCGACTTCGGGACCGCGCTGGCCGCCTACACGTCGGGCAGCGCATACGTGAACCACCTCGACGACACCGGCACCATCGCGCGCGGCAACCTCGCCGACCTCGTCGTACTCGACCGTGACCCGTTCGCCGCGCCGCCCGCGGAAGTGGCGGACACGAGGGTGATGGCGACGTACGTCGGAGGACGCAGGGTGTACGCGGCTCCGGACGCGTGAGCTGCGGGCAACGCGGCAGGGTGCGGGGGAGTGGGTCCGGCCGGGCCGGCTGGGGCTTGTTTCGGCGCCGGCTTCGGACGTGCCGTGCCCGCACGTGACATGCCCGGACCCGACATCCCCGCACGTCACGCGCCCGCACGTCACGCGTCCGCACGTCGCGCGTCCGCACGTGACGTGCCTGGACGACACCGGCCGGCACGTGAATCCGGCTGCCGGTGGTCGCGCGGGGCCGGCGAGCGACCATCGGTTCAGCCCGTCGACCCCACCCCCGCGAGGCTCGAGCGCAGCGCCGCGACGCGCCGGACGGCCGCGTCGAAGGGGGATCCGGGCAGGCTCTTGTCGGCCAGCGCGTCGACCAGGCCGTCCGTCGCGGCCTGCCCCTGGGCGATGTCGCGTGCCGAGCAGAGCAGCAGGTCCATCCCCGCACCCGCGGCGAGCACCGCGCGGCGCTGCGTCGGGTACGAGCTGCTCAGCGCCTTGGCCTCCAGCGCGTCCGTCACGGTCACCCCGGTGAAGCCGAGCCGGCCGCGCAGCTCCCGCTGAATGATCTTCGAGGAGAGTCCGGCCGGATATGACGGGTCCAGGGCCGGGTACAGGGCCCAGGACAGCATCACCAGCTTCACGTGGGCGTCGAGCGCCGCACGGTAGGGCGCTTCGTCGACCTCGCGCAGTTCGGAGAGCGACTGTCCGAGCGTGACGGGACCGAGGTCCGTGTTCTCGCTCGTCGCCGCGGCGCCGAGGCCCGGGAAGTGCTTCGCGGTCGCCGCGACCCCCGTCTCCTGCTGCGCGGTGATGAAGGCGCCGCCGAGCGTGCCGACGCTGTCGGGGTCCGTTCCGTACGAGCGCTGGTGGGCGTCCGAGAAGTCGCCGGGCTCCCGGAAGACGTCCAGCACCGGGGAGAGATTGACGTTCATCCCGACGCCCGCCAGATTCTGTCCGGCCCCGGTGCCGGCGTCCCGCGCGGCCGCCTCGGGATCGGATGCCTGGCCCACCTGCTTCTCGGACAGCTCCGGAGCGCCGGGCAGACGGCGCACCTGCCCGCCCTCCTGATCCGTCATCAGCAGGAGCGGGGCCTTGACCGGGCTGCTCTCGTTCGCCTCGACCAGCTGGGCCACGGCTGCGGCGATCTGGTCCGTGCCGGAGATGTTCTCGCCGAAGAAGATCACTCCGGCCGCCTCGCCCGCGCGGATCGCCGCCAGCAGGCTGTCCGGCGGTGTGAGGCCCGGGTAGGAGTAGATGATCCGCTGGCCCGCGCGCTGACGCGGGGTGAGCCGGCCGAGCCCGTCGGGCAGTGGACCGTGCCCGGCGGAGGTGCCCCAGGGTTCGGGGCGGGACGACGCGGCCCGGGCCGTGCCGGCGCCGAGTGCCCACGACGCGACGGCCGCGCCCGCGACGGCGAGCACGGTGCGGCGGGGAGTGGGGGAGCTGGGGTGCGGGGTGTCCATGGTGGGGTCCTCTTCGCCGGTGGGGGAACTGAGCGAGCTAAGGAGCATGGCGCCAGGCCAGGGTGAAGGATTCCTTCAGGCGTCCACAAGGGTCGTGAAAGTTATTTTCTGTCGGAGTCGGGCGGACACGTGCTGTGTCTGTCCATGTGCAAATGGTGACACGGGCCACTGACAATGGACCTGCCGTCCGCCTGCGGGGGCGCTCCGCGCCGCGGCGTGCCGACCGTTCGGCGGTTCCGGTCCACCGTCTGCCGCGCCTCGCGTGCGCGGGTGCGCGTCCCGCGCTCGACATCCATGCGCAGGGCTTCCGGGCCTCGGTCCTGCCGTCCGCCCGCGCCCGCTGGGCCCTACTGCGGTCCGCCCAGCCGAGCTCAGCCGGCCCGGTCCAGTTCGGTCCGGCCCCGCTCGGCCCGGTCCGGCCCCGCTCAGTCCTGCCGGAGTTCGTGCGCGAGCGCCGCGTAGACGTATTCGCTGCCCCAGCGCGTGCCGTCGAGGTCGTTCTCGACGAGATGGGCCTCCCGGCGCATGCCGAGGCGTTCGCACAGCCTCACCGACGGCGTGTTCTCCACGTCCAGGCGGGCGAACAGGCGGTGCGTGCCGAGCACCCCGAACGCCAGGCCCCCGAGCGCCGTCGCCGCCTCCGTCGCGTACCCCCGCCCCGCGTGCGCCGGGTGCAGGGCCCAGCCGATCTCCGTCTGCCGGGCGTGCGCGCTCGCGCATTTGAGAACGGTCTCCCCGATCACGCCCGGCGTATCGGTGCGCGTCACCGCGAGGACCAGCTCGTCCCCGTCCGCCGTCCAGTCCGACAGCGCGGCGGACCGTGCGACGGCGGCCTCGCACTGCTCGCGCGTGCGCGGCGGCCTGTACAGGTAGCGGGCGACCTCGGGCAGCCCCTGGTACGCGTACATGTCGTCGACGTCCTTCGGCGTGAACGGACGCAGGGTCAGGCGTGCGGTCGTCAGGGGCAGGAAGGGGGCGAGGTCCACCCGCCGGACTCTAGCGCCGGGCCGGACGCGCGGCCCGCGATTTTTCAACAGGCCGTGCCCGGCAGGTGCTCGACCCGGCAGTAGTTACAACTACTTGATAAGTCTATTGTTACTAAATATGGATGAGGAGATCGCTGTCGCGGCGGGCGACGACGCCGCGAGTGTGGGAGCCGCCCTGCGGCTCGCCGTCTCCCGGATCGCCCGGCGCCTCAGGCAGACGCACGCGGTCGGCGACATCACGCTGTCGGGGGCGTCCGTGCTGGCCCGGCTCAGCAGAGAGGGCGCGGACTCGCCCGGCTCCCTCGCCGAGTCGGAGCGCGTGCGCCCGCAGGCGATGGCGGCCACGCTCGCCGCATTGGAGGAGCGCGGCCTCGTGCGGCGCACCCAGGACCCCGCGGACGGCCGCCGGTCGGTCATGACCGTCACGGAAGAAGGGCGGCAGGTGCTGATGGACAGGCGCTCCGAGTCGGTGCAGCGCTTGGCCGACGTACTGGGCAGGGAGTTCACCGCCGAGGAGCGGAACGCGCTCGTCGGGGTCCTCCCGCTGCTCGACCGGCTGGCGGAACGACTGTGAGCGGCAACGGGAACGGCCCCCAGGGCAATGGTCCGCACGGCAACAGGAACGGCAACGGCAACGGCAACGGCGCCGACGGCCACGGGAACGACGGGAGCGGTCCCCGCGGGAGCGGCAAGGCCGGCAAGGACGGTGGCCCCGGCGCGACGGAGCGGAAGAACCCCTCGCGCCTCACCCGGGCCGAGCGCATGCGCAGCACGCCCGTCCCGGCGAACTACAAATGGATCGCCCTCTCCAACACCACGCTCGGCGTGCTGATCGCGACGATGGACGCCTCCATCGTGATCATCTCGCTGCCCGCGATCTTCCGGGGCATCGGGCTCGACCCGCTGGCCCCCGGCAACATCGGCTACCTGCTGTGGATGATCCTCGGCTACCTGCTGGTCTCGGCGGTCCTGGTCGTCGTGCTCGGCCGGCTCGGCGACATGTTCGGGCGGGTCAAGATCTACAACCTCGGTTTCCTGATCTTCGCCGCCGCCTCGATCGCGCTCTCCCTCGACCCGTTGACCGGCGGCGGGGGAGCGCTCTGGCTGATCCTCTGGCGGATCGTGCAGGCCTTCGGCGGCTCCATGCTCACCGCCAACTCGGCCGCCATCCTGACGGACGCGTTCCCCTCCCGCCAGCGCGGCATGGCGCTGGGCATCAACCAGATCACCGCGCTCGCCGGGCAGTTCCTCGGACTGCTCGCGGGCGGCCTGCTGGCTGTGATCGACTGGCGCGCCGTCTTCTGGGTCAGCGTCCCGATCAGCGTGACCGGAACGATCTGGTCGTACCTGAGCCTGCGGGAGACCGCCTCGGGCAGGCGCGGCCGGATCGACTGGTGGGGCAACATCACCTTCGCCGGGGGCGCCGGCGTCCTGCTCGCCGGCATCACGTACGGCATCCAGCCCTACGGCGGCGACGCGACCGGGTGGGGCAACCCGATGGTGCTGGCCGGGCTGTTCGGCGGGGTCTTCCTGCTGGCGCTGTTCTGCTTCATCGAGACCCGCGTCGAGGAACCGATGTTCCAGCTCGCCCTCTTCAAGGTGCGGGCGTTCGCCGCCGGCAACATCGCCGCCCTCTTGACCGCGATCGCGCGCGGCGGCCTCCAGTTCATGCTGATCATCTGGCTGCAGGGGATCTGGCTGCCGCTGCACGGCTACGACTTCGAGGACACCCCTCTCTGGGCAGGCATCTTCATGCTGCCGCTGACCTGCGGGTTCCTGATCGCGGGTCCCGTGTCGGGCTACCTGTCCGACCGGTTCGGCGCACGGCTGTTCTCCACGACGGGCCTTCTGCTCGTCGCGGCCTCCTTCTTCGGCCTGCTCCTGCTGCCGGTGGACTTCGACTACACCCTGTTCGCGCTGTTGCTGCTGCTCAACGGACTGGGCCAGGGCATGTTCTCGTCCCCGAACACGTCCTCGATCATGGGCAGCGTGCCGCCCGAGTACCGCGGCGTCGCCTCCGGAATGCGCTCCACGTTCCAGAACTCCGGAACGGCCCTGTCGATCGGCGTCTTCTTCTCCCTGATGGTCTCCGGGCTAGCGGCGAAACTGCCGACGACGCTCAGCTCCGGCCTCCAGGGCCAGGGGGTCCCGGCCGGAACGGCGCACCAGGTGGCGTCGCTCCCTCCGGTCAGCACGCTGTTCGCCACCTTCCTCGGCAACAACCCCATCCAGCACCTGCTCGCCCCGACCGGTGTCCTGGACCGGGTGAGCACCGCACAGCGGCACGCCCTCACGGGCCACCGGTTCTTCCCGCAGCTGGTCTCGGGCCCCTTCCACCACGGGCTCGCGATCGTCTTCAGCGTGGCCGCGGGAATGGCCCTCGTCTCGGCGGTCGCCTCGGTGCTGCGCGGCCGCCATCAGCGGGACGACGGGCAGTCCACCTCCAAGAAGGACGAGAAAGGAAAGCCGGCATGGCGAAAAGCGCGCTCCTCGTGATGGACGTTCAGCAGGACATCGTGCGGCGGTTCGCCGACGACACGGAGTACCTGACCCGGCTGGGCAGGGCCGTCGCGGCGGCGCGGGCGGCGGGCGTCCCCGTCGTCTACGTCGTGGTCGGCTTCCGCGCGGGGCACCCGGAGATCAGCCCGCGCAACAAGGCCTTCAGCGGCATCGCGGGCGCCGTGGCCGCCGGGCAGGGGCGCGGGTTCGCCGAGGGGGACCCGGGTGCCCGGATCCACTCGGACCTCGCGCCCGCGGACGGCGAGGTCGTCGTCGTCAAGAAGAGGGTGAGCGCTTTCGCGGGCAGCGACCTCGACATGGTGCTGCGCGCGCAGGGCGTCGACTCGCTCGTCCTGGCCGGGATCGCCACCAGCGGAGTCGTCCTCTCGACGCTGCGCCAGGCCGCCGACCTGGACTTCGGCCTGACCGTGCTGGAGGACGGCTGCCTGGACGCGGATCCCGAGGTGCACCGGGTGCTCACCGGCAAGGTCTTCCCGCGCCAGGCGGACGTGGTGTCCGTGGACGAATGGGCCGCCTCCCTCACCGCGTGAACCGCGCCGGCGGGCGGCGGGCCGCACCGGCGGCGCCGCCCGCCGGTTGCGGCCGACGGCCCGTTCGCGGTCCCCGGCCCGCCGCGCCGCGCCGCCCACGATCCGTATGCGACGCTCAGTCCCGTGTGACGCGCACGGTGAACTTCCCGTCCGCCGTCTTGGACACCACGGAGATGGACAGGTGGTCGTCCTTGTCGGTGAAGGTCTGGCCGGGCTCGTACGTCGCGTCGCTCAGCTCGGCCTGCACGTTCGGCAGCCGGGTGCAGCCACCGCTGTTCTTCGTGCTGTCGGAGATCGACACGGGCCCCTGCCCGGTGTCGACGGACGCGTCCACGCGGTAGATCAGCACACCGGGCCGGCACACCGCGTCGTCGTTGCCCGCGTGCGTGCGCACCTCGACGGCGTACCCGGACCTGTCCGACACCGGTACGAAGATCATCTTGCGGCCGCCGGGGGTCTCCAGGGGCTCCAGCTCGCGTTCCAGGACACCCTGGGAAGAGGCGCAGCTGATCTGGTCGTCGTCGAGCCAGCCGAGCTTCCACTTGTGCCAGCCCAGCAGGTCGTTGTCGGCCCCCCAGTCCTCGGACATGATGTCCCAGTGGCCGACGGAGCCGCCGCCCGCCGTGGTGTAGAGGTCCGGCAGGCCGAAGATGTGGCCGTTCTCGTGGGGAAGCACCCGAAAACCGGTCTGCTTGTACGACCCCGAGCCGTCGTCCTGGCGGCTGTAGACGAAGGACGTGTTCGACAGGGGGACGCCGTCCGCGTGCGGGGCGTCCTTGTTGCCGGAGAACGTCACCGAGAGCACGGTGTCCAGCGCGGAGGGGCCCGCGTTCGGCGTGACGAGCACGTTGACCAGGTCGTACGCGCTGAAGTCCACCGTGGGGTCGGCCGCCTTGACGATGTCGTCGACGAGGTGGTGGTAGCCCGGCTCGTAGGGCGATCCCCGGTTGATGCCGTACGCGCGGAACGCCTTCGGCATGCGCAGCCAATGCCTGATCGGTGTCTCGGGGCGGTAGTCGAGCCGCCCGTACGAACTGGTCCTGAACCACTGCGCCGTCTGGGGGAAGAACTCGTGGTACCGGTCCATCGCCGTGCGCGAGCCCGGCGCGTCGGGGAAGTCGATCATCAGATTGAGGGCGCGCACCTCCCCCGTCGAGTGCGCGTACCCGCCGCCGGTCGGCAGGCCCTCCGACATCTGGACCGCGCTGCCGGGCCGCGGGCTGATGCGGCACGGGCCGAGCACCGTGTCGCTCTGGGCCGAACCGGGGCCCGCGGAGGCGCGGGAGGCGATGGGTGAGCCGCTCGCGGTGCTCAGGGCCGCCAGCGCGAGCGCGCTGAGGCCGGCGAGGACACCGGCGCGGCGGCGGTGCGTGAGGCGGTGGGCGCCGCGGCGGCG
>NZ_JAKGCV010000153.1 GCF_021556455.1 Streptomyces fuscigenes
GGCAGGCCGCCCCGCCGCCCGGGCGGGCGCCCGGTCCCGGAGGGCCGCCCCGGGGGCTCAGCGCGCCCGCGCCACCCGGGCCTCGTCCCAGACCGGCTCCGGCGCCTCGCGGACCACGCCGTCCGCGCCGAAGACGAGGAAGCGGTCGAAGGAGCGGGCGAACCAGCGGTCGTGCGTGACCGCGAGGACCGTCCCGTCGAACGCCTCCAGGCCCTGCTGGAGCGCGGACGCCGACTCCAGGTCCAGGTTGTCCGTCGGCTCGTCCAGCAGCAGCGCCGTGGCGCCGCTCAGCTCCAGCAGCAGGATCTGGAAACGGGCCTGCTGACCGCCGGAGAGCCGGTCGAAGGGCTGGTCCCCGGACGGCGCCAGCTCGTAGCGCCGCAGCGCGGACATGGCGCGGCCCCGGTCGCGCGCGTGCTCCGTCCACAGGATGTCGACGAGGGTCCGCCCGACCAGCTCGGGGTGCGCGTGGGTCTGCGCGAAGTGGCCGGGCACCACGCGCGCGCCGAGCCGCCAGGCGCCCGTGTGCGCGACGTCGTCCCCGGCCAGGAGGCGAAGGAAGTGGGACTTGCCGGAGCCGTTCGAGCCGAGCACGGCGACCCGCTCGCCGTAGTAGACCTCCAGCGAGAACGGCTTCATCAGCCCGCTCAGCTCCAGGTCCTCGCAGACCAGCGCCCGCACGCCGGTACGGCCGCCGCCGAGCCGCATGCGGATGTCCTGCTCGCGTGGCGGCTCCGGCGGCGGCCCGGCCTCCTCGAACTTCTTGAAGCGGGTCTGCATGGCGCGGTAGCGCGAGGCCATGTCCGGACTGTTCTCGGCCTGCTGCCGCAGCCGCAGCACGAGGGCCTTGAGCCGCGCGTGCTCCTCGTCCCAGCGGCGGCGCAGCTCCTCGAAGCGCGCGAACCGCTCCTTGCGGGCCTCGTGGTACGTGCCGAAGCCGCCGCCGTGCACCCACACGTCCGAGCCGGCGGCACCGGGCTCGACGCTGACGATCTTCTGCGCGGCACGTGCGAGCAGCTCGCGGTCGTGGGAGACGAACAGCACGGTCTTGCGGGTCTCCCCCAGCCGCTCCTCCAGCCACCGCTTGCCGGGGACGTCGAGGTAGTTGTCCGGCTCGTCCAGCAGCAGCACCTCGTCGGGTCCGCGCAGCAGCGCCTCCAGGACGAGCCGCTTCTGCTCGCCGCCGCTGAGCGTCGTCACGCGGCGCCACTGCGCCTTCTCGTACGGCACGCCCAGCGCGGCGACGGTGCAGATGTCCCACAGCGTCTCGGCCTCGTAGCCCTGGGCCTCGGCCCAGTCGCTGAGGGCCTGCGCGTAGCGCATCTGTGCGCGCTCGTCGTCGACCGTCATGATCGCGTGCTCGGCCTCGTCGACGGCCCGCGCCGCCTCCCGGATCCTCGGCCGGGACACCGAGAGCAGCAGGTCCCGCACGGTCCGCTCGTCGTCCCCGCCGCCGTCGACCAGGGTGGACCCGACGAACTGGGACATCACCCCGAGGCCGCCGCTGACGGTGACCGTGCCGCCGTGCGGCTGGAGCTCGCCGGAGATCAGCCGCAGCAGGGTCGTCTTGCCGGCGCCGTTGGCCCCGACGAGGGCGACCACGGCCCCTTCGCCCACGCGGAACGAGGCGTCGCCGAGCAGCACCCGCCCGTCCGGAAGGTAGTACTCCAGGTGCGCGGCTTCGAGATGTCCCATGGTGCGCATTGTGCGGCACGCGGGGCCCCGCACCCCAACCGTTTTAGGGGGGCTCCGGGGCTCAAGTCCCGCCCCGGCGGCCGTAAACTCCGGGCATGAGTTTCGGGCAGGGGGGACCCCAGTGGGGTGGCGGCTCCGGGCCGCAGAACCAGAATCCGTACGGCCCCGCGTACGGCCAGGACCCGCAGCAGCCGCAGCAGGCGCAGCCGCTGCCCCAGCAGCAGCCCTGGCACCCGGTCGTGCCGGACGGACGAGACCAGGGCGGGCAGGCGCCGGGCGGCCTGCCGGGCGCCGGCGGCGCCGGATCCGACGGCACCCCGGACTGGGCGGCGCTCGCGGACGCGTCCGCGGTGCGCAACCGCCGCAAGCGGTGGTTCATGATCGGCGGGATCGCGCTGGCGACCTGCGCGGTCGGGGCGATCGTCGCGACGGCCGTGGTCTCGGCGGGCAGCAGCGACCACGGGGCCGACCCGGGCCCGAGCGGATCGCAGGCGCTGCCGCCGCTGCCCGATCCGTCGGCCTCGCCGGAGCCGTCGTTCTCGTCCGTGGCGCCGAAGCCGCCGCCGAACCCGAAGGACTTCATCGACAGCGCGGCGAAGGACAAGGCACCGCTCAGCGCGGCGACCCTGTTCCCGGGCAAGCGGCTGACGATCGGCGGCAGGACGTACGTGAAGGGCGCGACCTCGGCCACCACGAGCTGCGCGGCTGCCACGCAGGGCGCGCTCGGCCCGGCGCTCGGCGCGCACGGTTGCACGGAGGTCTTCCGCGCCACGTACGCCAGGGACGGGGTCGCGGTCACGGTCGGCGTCGCCGTCTTCGACCGCGAGGCGCAGGCCCTCGCGGTGAAGAAGCAGTCGCCGGCCGGCGGGGTCGCGTCCCTGGCGGGCGCGGGCGTCCCGACGTTCTGCCGCGTCACGGTGTGTCGCACGACGACGAACTCGTACGGCCGCTACGCGTACTTCACGGTCGGCGGCTTCGAGACGCGGCGGGCGGTGACGGACAAGGACAAGCAGGTCTTCACCGCGGGCGACGACATCTCCAACTTCGCGTTCCGCCAGATCGTGGGACGCGGCCAGAGCCAGGCGTCGGCGGCGGCGGACGCCCAGGACCAGTGAGGACGCGGGGCCCGCGGGCACGTGCGGGGGCGGTCGGCTGACGCCACCGGGCGTGCTCGGGGCGGGCGGCCGGCCGCGCGGACGTTCGCGTGACGGGGACGGCGATGCGCGGTGTGGGGCGCTCACAGGCGCCAGAGACACCACACGATCTTGCCGGGGTCCCGCTCTCCCACCCCCCAGGCATCGGCGAGCGCGTCCACCAGGAGGAGGCCGCGCCCGCACTCCGCGTCGGGTGGCGCGTCGAGCCCGGGGCCGTCGCCGCCGCCCCCGTCCGACCGGCGGGCAGGCCGTCCGCCACCGCTGTCGTGCACCTCGACGCGCAGCTCAGTGCCGGCGTGCGTCAGGAACAGCCGGAAGCCGCGCCCCGGCGGTGCGCCGTGCAGCAGCGCGTTCGTCGTCAACTCGCTGACACACAGCAACACTTCGTCGGCCCGTCCCGCCAGGCCCCAGGACGTGAGCGCATCGGCGGCGAACCGCCGGGCAGCAGGGACGGAACGGCGCTCGCGGCGGTAGTAGCGCTCCCGTACGGCGGGAGCCTCGGTTGTCGGATTCACCGGACGATGGTCGCGGAGCGTGACTACGGTGTGACAGGGAAGCGGCTCGTACGGATGGTTTGTACGGGTGCGCCAGGGAGAACACCGCACCGCGCACGGGGAGCCTGCCCGCATGTACCCGAAGAACCGCCGCCTCAAGAACGGGTCCGCCGCCAAGATGGTGGGCGCCCAACTCGCCACGTTCCGCCGCAGCGCGGGCTACACGCAGGAATCCCTCGCGGAGCGTGCCGCGATCGGGGTGGACACGATCGCGTCGATCGAGCAGGGGCGACGGGTCCTGAAGCCGGACCAGGCGGAACTGCTGGACGAACTCCTCGACACCCGGGGCGCGCTGGGAGCGGCAGTGGCGCACATGCCGGAAATCGACCTGAACCCGCTGTACGCGATGCAGTTCCTCGACCTGGAGAGCACGGCTCTCACGATCTCCGCCTACGAGAACCAAGTCGTCCCGGGCCTGTTGCAGACCGAGGCGTACGCGCGCGCCGTGTTCGGCAACCGCATGCCGGCGTACGACGAGGACCAACTCGCCATGCAGACGACGGCACGACTGGACCGCCAAGGGATCCTCCGCAGGAGGAACCCCCCGACCATCAGCTTCGTGATCTGGGAGCCCGTGCTCAGCCTGCGCCTGGGGACCGACGGCGAACATGGTGACCAGATCCGGCATCTCAGGAAGATGGCGGATCTTCCCTGCCTGACGCTCCAGGTCATGCCGCTGGGTGCACGGCAGCATGCCTCGCTCAGCGGCACGTTCGTTCTCTTCGAGACAACAGAGCACCGGCACTTCGCCTACTGCGAGATCGTCGGCTCGGCGAAAATCTACGATGCGCCAGGGGACGTAAGTATGCTTGCCCAGAAATATGCCATGCTGCGCACGCAAGCACTCAACGTCGAGGATTCCAAGGCACTGCTGGATCGCTTGGGAGAGCAATGCGCAGCAACCTGACGTGGTTCAAGTCGAGTTACAGCACGGACCAGCCCGGCAACTGCATCGAGATCGCGCGAGACGCCATCGAGGACGTCCCCGTCCTCCGCATCCGCGACTCCAAGAACCCCGCCGGGCCGGCCCTCACCGTCGCCCCCGCCTCCTGGGCGGCGTTCGCCCGCGACCTGCCCGCGCGGCGCTGAACACCCGGCGTCGGGCCCGTGCGGGCCTGCGGGCGGCCCTCAACGGGCGCCGGGCCGCCACACGTAGCGGATGTCCGGTTCGCGTTCCTCGTTGCGGTGGCCGCCCGTCATCTCGGCGGGGACGAAGCCGTGGCGCTCGTAGAAGCGGCGCGCGGGCCTGTTGGACCGTCTGGGAGAGACATGCGTACCGGACTGACGTGGTGCAAGTCGAGCTACAGCGGAAGCGAGGGCGGCGCCTGCGTGGAGGTCGCGCTCGACGAGCGCGGAGAGCTCCCGGTCCTCCGCATCCGCGACTCCAAGAACCCCGCCGGGCCGGCCCTCACCGTCGCCCCCGCCTCCTGGGCGGCCTTCGCCCGGGACCTGCCCGCGCGGCGCTGAACGCGCGGCGTCGGGTCCGTGCGGGCCTGCGGGCGGCCCTCAACGGGCCCCGGGGCGCCACACGTAGCGGATGTCCGGTTCGCGTTCCTCGTTGCGGTGCCCGCCCGTCATCTCGGCGGGGACGAAGCCGTGGCTCTCGTAGAAGCGGCGCGCGGGCGTGTTGATCTGGAAGGTCCACAGGCCGAGCCCG
This sequence comes from Streptomyces fuscigenes, assembly GCF_021556455.1. GTDB lineage: Bacteria > Actinomycetota > Actinomycetes > Streptomycetales > Streptomycetaceae > Streptomyces > Streptomyces fuscigenes. The sequence goes on from NZ_JAKGCV010000153.1 coordinate 5,061, forward strand.
TCCGGCCTGCGTTCCTTCGCCAGGTCCATGAGCCGGCTGCCGAGGCCGCGCCGGCGCCGTGTCGGGTCGAGGTAGAGCTGGTCCACCTCGCCGCCGTCCAGCACCAGCAGGCCCGCCACGGCATCGTCGGCGGTGACGGCCAGCCAGGTCTCCTGCCGGGGCACGAGGACGTGCCGGAACCAGGCCCGCACGCCTTCGTCGTCGTGCGCGCGCCGCACGCCGGGCAGGGCCGCGGTGAACGAGCGGAGCCACATCTCGGCCGCCGGGAGCGCGTCGGCGTCCGCCGCGCGCCTGATTCGTATGTCGTCGGTTTCCACGAGAGGCGACGATCCCAGACGGTCCGCTCCTGTGGGGCCGGACTTCCCGATCCCGCCGCGGGATGTGCCCGTTCGACCCGCGCAAGCGCCGCGCGGCGGCGGCGCGGCACCGACCCGCCCCGCGCACGCCCCGCCCGGACGCCCCCGCTCAGACGTGCGCCCCCAGCGACCGCGGCTCCTGGGGTTCCGTGTCGGGGGTGGCGCGCAGTTCGTCGATGACGCTGTCGAGGTGGGCCCGGGCCGCCTCCTCCGCCGCCGCGCCGTCGCCCGCGACGATCGCCTCGATGATCGCGAGGTGCTGCGGGAGGGACTTCGTGGGGCGGCCGGGCCGCAGCGCCAGCCGGAACTGGTAGCGCACCATCTGGCCCTTGAGCCGGTCCAGCAGCCCGCCCGCGACCGTCTGGCCGCTCATCTCGGCGATGCGCGCGTGCAGTCGGCGGTTGAGGGCGGAGTAGGTGTTCAGGTCGCCGCCGCTGACGGCCGCCCGCATCCCGGCGCCGATCTCGCGCAGGCTCTCCCGCTGCTCGGCGGGGGCGTGGGTGGCGGCGCGGCGGGCGCACAGGCCCTCCAGGGCGGCGCGGCACTCGGTGATCTGGATGGCTTCCTCGACGGAGACGACCCGCACGCGGGCCCCCCGGCGCGGCACCAGTTCGACGAGGCCCTCGGCCGCCAGGTCCTGCAGTGCCTCGCGGACGCAGTTGCGCGTGGCGTGGAGGGTCTCGGAGAGCTCCTGCTCGACCAGGCGCTGGCCCGGTACGAGGTCTCCCGCCGACAGGGCCTGCCGGATCGCGGTGCTCACCAGGCGGCGTCCCTCCTGACCGGTCACCCGGTTCTCGGCCACGCGTCCCCCTCGGTCGGTCGTCGGGTCCGTCCCGCTCGTGTGGGTCGAAGTCTATCCACTTCCCGTCCGTTCCGACTCTTTCGTCAAACTTATTGTCAACAATCTCGTTGATGGTTATGTTGACGAGCATCACCAGCGAGGGGAGAGCAATGACGCAGCCCACGACGCTCCGGCCGCGAGAGCCCGGGAACGGCGCCGGTCTCCGACCGGACGCGCCCGTCCGGGACCAGGGCCTGCCGGACGGCTCCGGCCACGGAGGTCAGACCGCGGTCCCCTGCTGGTTCATGCGCGGCGGCACCTCGCGGGGCCCGTTCTTCCGCGCCGGGGACCTCCCGGCCGCCACCGGCGAGCGGGACGCCGTCCTGCTGGCCGTGATGGGCTCCCCCGACCCCCGGCAGATCGACGGGCTCGGCGGGGCGCACCCGCTGACGAGCAAGGCCGGGATCGTCGACCGCAGCGGGCGCGAGGGCATCGACCTGGAGTTCCTGTTCTGCCAGCTCCAGCCCGACGGCGACACCGTCGACACGACGCCGAACTGCGGCAACATGCTCGCGGCCGTCGTGCCGTTCGCGATCGAGTCGGGCCTGCTGGAGGCGTCGGGCGACACCACCACGGCCCGCGTGCTGACGCTGAACACCGGGCTGACCGCCGACATCACCGTGCGCACGCCAATCGGCGGGGACGGCCGCCGCTTCGTCGCGTACGGGGGTGCCACCCGTATCGACGGCGTCCCCGGCACGGCCGCGCCGGTCACGATCGGCTTCCTCGACACGGCGGGTTCCGTGTGCGCCTCGCTGCTGCCCACGGGCAAGCAGCTGGACCGCGTCGAAGTCCCGGGCATCGGCCCGGTGGACGTCACGTGCATCGACAACGGCCAGCCGCTGGTGATCGTCGAGGCCGCGGCGCTGGGCCGCACCGGCTACGAGTCGGCCGCCGAGCTGAACGCGGACGACGAGCTCAAGGCCCGCGTCGAGGACCTGCGCCTGACCTGCGGGGAGCTGATGGGCCTCGGGGACGTGACCGCGAAGAACTACCCGAAGATGACGCTCGTCGCGCCCCCGGCGCACGGCGGCACGATCTCCACGAGGAGCTTCATCCCGCGCGTGTGCCACGAGTCGATCGGCGTCCTGGCCGCCGTCACCGCCGCCACCGCGTGCGTGCTGGAGGGCTCGGTCGCCCACCGCGTGGCGGCGCTCACCGCGCCGGAGGGCGCCCCCGCCCCCGGCTCCGGCCCGGACGCCGTTCCGGGCGCCGACGACGTCGAGATCACGGTCTCCGTCGAGCACCCCGCCGGCGAGTTCAGCGTCCAGCTCGGCCTCGACCCCGCCGACCGCACCCGCGTCACGAAGTCCGCGCTGCTGCGCACCGCGCGCCTGATCATGGCCGGCTCCGCCATGGTCCCGGACTCCGTCCCGCGCCCCCGCCCGCACGGCTCGCCGCAGGAAGCCCCCGCACCCGCCGGGCTTCCCCGCACCGGCACCGCGTCACCCGAGAAGGACGAGAAGGAACAGCGATGATCATCGACTGCCACGGCCACTACACCACCGCACCGCCCGCGCTCGGCGCGTGGCGCGAGCGGCAGATCGCCGGGCTCTCGGACCCCTCGGCCGCGCCGGACCCCGCCGACCTGCGCATCGGCGACGACGAGCTGCGCGAGTCCGTCGAGTCGAACCAGCTGCGCATGATGGACGACCGCGGCATCGACGTCACGATCTTCTCGCCGCGCGCCTCCTTCATGGCGCACCACATCGGCGGCTTCGAGACCTCGGCGGCCTGGGCCGCGATCTGCAACGAGCTGTGCCACCGCGTCGCCGCGCTGTACCCGGAGCGCTTCGTGCCCGCCGCGATGCTGCCGCAGTCGCCCGGCGTGGACCCCGCGACCTGCATACCCGAGCTGGAGCGCGCCGTCACGGAGTACGGCGCCGTCGCGGTCAACCTGAACCCGGACCCCTCCGGCGGCCACTGGAGCGCGCCGCCGCTGACGGACCGCTCCTGGTACCCCCTGTACGAGAAGCTCGTGGAGTACGACATCCCGGCGATGGTGCACGTCAGCACCAGCGTCAACCCGGCCTTCCACACCACGGGCGCGCACTACCTCAACGCCGACACCACGGCGTTCATGCAGCTGATCCAGGGCGACCTGTTCGCCGACTTCCCGGAGCTGCGCCTGGTGATCCCGCACGGCGGCGGGGCCGTCCCGTACCACTGGGGACGCTTCCGGGGCCTCGCGATGGCGCTGAAGAAGCCCCCGCTGGAGGAGCACCTCCTCGGCAACGTCTTCTTCGACACCTGCGTGTACCACCAGCCGGGCATCGACCTCCTCCTGGACGTCGTGCCCCGCCGCAACATCCTGTTCGCCTCGGAGATGATCGGCGCCGTCCGCGACATCGACCCCTGCTCGGGCCACCACTTCGACGACACGCGCCGCTACGTCGAGGCCGCCGGGCTGTCCTCCGCGGAGGTCGCCGAGATCCAGGAAACCAACGTCCGCGCCGTCTACCCGCGTCTCGACGCCCTGCTCACGCAGCAGGGACGCTGATCCGACGCAGAGGGAGCCACACCACCATGTACGAACTGGGAGTCGTCCACCAGGACATTTCCCGCGCCTCCGCGGCCGACGTCGAGGCGCTGGCCCCGCTGGGCGTGAGCACCGTCCACGAGGCGATGGGCCGCACCGGCCTGATGCGCCCGTACGTCCGGCCCGTCTACCACGGCGCGGCCTTCTGCGGGACCGCGGTGACCGTGCTGCTCCAGCCCGGCGACAACTGGATGCTGCACGTCGCCGTCGAGCAGGTGCGCCCCGGGGACGTGCTCGTGGCGGCCTGCACGACGGAGAACGAGGACGGGTTCTTCGGGGAGCTGCTCGCCACCTCGGCGCGCGCCCGCGGCGCGGCCGGCCTCGTCATCGACGGCGGCTGCCGGGACGTCGCGGCGCTGGAGGAGATGGACTTCCCCGTCTTCAGCCGCGCGGTGAACGCCAAGGGCACCGTCAAGGCGACCCTCGGCTCCGTGAACATCCCGGTGGTGTGCGCGGGCGCCCTCGTCCACCCCGGCGACGTCGTCGTCGCGGACGCGGACGGCGTCGCGGTCGTGCCGGCCGCCCGGGCCGCCGAGGTCGCCGAGGCGGGCCACCGGCGCGAGGCCAACGAGGAGGACAAGCGCCGCCGCTTCGCCGCGGGCGAGCTCGGCCTCGACATGTACGGGATGCGCGAGCCGCTGAAGGCCGCCGGGCTGCGCTACGTCGGCGGATCCCCGAAGGAGCCGACCGCATGAGCACCTCGCCCGAGCCGCGCCCCGCCCCGGTGCCGGGGAGCCTGACCCGCCCCTCCGGCCCGTCGGGCCCCTTCACCAAGTCGCCCGGCTGGCTCGACTGGTACGCGGACCCCTCCGCGCCCGCGTTCACGCTGCCGCAGGGCACGGTCGACGCGCACTGCCACGTCTTCGGGCCGGGCGCCGAGTTCCCGTACGCCCCGCAGCGCAAGTACACGCCGTGCGACGCGAGCAAGGACCAGCTGTTCGCGCTCCGCGACCACCTCGGCGTCAGCCGCAACGTCATCGTCCAGGCCACCTGCCACGGCGCCGACAACAGCGCCATGCTCGACGCCGTCCGGGCGTCCGGCGGCATGGCCCGGGGCATCGCCACCGTCCGGCCCGACATCACCGACGCGGAGCTCGAGGAGCTGCACGTCGCCGGGGTGCGCGGGGTCCGCTTCAACTTCCTCAAGCGCCTGGTCGACGCGGCGCCCACGGAGGACCTGGCGGCGATCGCCCGGCGGATCGCGCCGCTCGGCTGGCACGTGGTCATCTACTTCGAGAGCGCGGACCTGGAGGAGCTGGAGGGGTTCTTCTCGTCGCTGCCCACCCCGCTCGTGGTCGACCACATGGGCCGGCCGGACGTGACGCAGCCCGTGGACGGGCCCGAGTTCACGCGCTTCCTGCGCTTCGTGGACCGCGGCGACGTCTGGGTGAAGGCGACGTGCCCCGAGCGGCTCACGGCGACCGGCAGGCCGGCCCTCGGCGGCGAGCCGGAGCCGTACTCCGACGTGGTGCCCTTCGGCCGGAAGGTCGTCGAGGAATTCCCGGATTCCGTGCTGTGGGGCACCGACTGGCCCCACCCGAATCTCAAGAGCCACATGCCCGACGACGGGCTGCTGGTCGACTACGTGCCACGGGTGGCCGTAACCTCCGAACTGCGGCACAAGCTGCTCGTGGACAATCCCATGCGGCTGTACTGGCCCGGCGAAGGTGTCTGAGCCCCTTCCACAACCACTTTCGAAAAGGGCCTGCCCATGCTGAACTCCAATGCGAAGAACCGGCTCGACCGGCTGCCGATCGCAAGATTCCACAAGATAACCCTGGTGGCCGTCTCCTTCGCCTACTTCTTCGAATTCGCGGACATCAACAGCTTCGCGGTGACCGCCCCCCGGCTGATCAAACTCTGGGGCGTCACCGTCAACCAGGTGGCGTACGTCACGTCGCTGTCGTTCGTCGGCATGTTCATCGGGTCCGTCGTCGCCGCGTGGCTGGCGGACCGCTGGGGCCGCAAGAAGGCACTCAACATCACCACGCTGTTCTTCGGTGTCTTCTCGCTGACCTCGGTGTTCTCCTGGGACATCGTCTCCCTCGGCGTGTTCCGCGTCCTGACCTCGGCGGGCCTGTCCGCGATGACGGTCGTCGCGGTCATCTACCTCGCCGAGCTGTTCCCCTCGGCCGTCCGCGGCAAGTTCCAGGCGTACGCCATCGTCATCGGCATCTGCGGCACGCCCGTCACCAACTTCATCGCGAGCGCCGTCGTGCCGATCAACGACTGGTCGTGGCGCCTGGTGTACCTGTGGGGCGCGCTCGGTATCGCGTACATGTTCTTCGCACCGCACCTGAAGGAATCCCCGCGCTGGTACGAGAACAAGGGCGACCACGCGTCGGCCGACCGCGTGCTCACCGAGATCGAAGGGCTCGTCGCGGCCCAGAAGGGCCCGCTCCCCGAGGCGGCGGCACCCGTCGAGGCCCCCGTGCTGAAGAAGGCGCCGCTGCGCATTCTCCTCCAGAAGAAATACCTGTGGCCCACCCTGCTTCTCGTGGTGCTGTGGGTCACCCAGACCATCGGATTCTTCGGCTATTCGAGCTGGGCGCCCACGCTGCTGGCCCAGCACGGATTCAGCGTGCAGAAGTCCGTCTTCTACGTGGCGCTCAGCACGGCGGGCGCGCCGCTCGGGTCGTACATCGCGGCGCTGGTGACCGACCGGTTCGAGCGCAAGTGGTGCCTCGTCGCGTTCGGCGCGGTCATCGCGGTGTGCGGCCTGTTCTACGGGCTCACGTTCAACCCGGTCATGATCGTCGTCTTCGGCTTCCTCGTGAACCTCTTCGAGCGCGGCTACACGGCGCTGGGCTACGCGTACTCGCCGGAGCTGTTCGACACGCACGGCCGCTCGCTGGGCACCGGCGTCTCGTACGGCCTCGGGCGGCTGTCCAACGCGGCGGGCCCGCTGATCATCGCGGGCCTCTACAACAACTCCGGCTACAAGAGCGTCTTCTTCTTCATCGCCGGCACCTGGATGTTCGGCGCCGTCGTCCTGGCCGTCTTCGGCCCGCGGACGCGGCAGGTCCCGGCGGCCCTCGCGGCGGCGCGGCAGCCGGCCGGCGTCTGACGCCGCGGGTGGCCGGGCCGCCCGCCCGAAG